>NZ_JBVVOU010000021.1:0-123745 GCF_055807635.1 Bradyrhizobium sp. Kon56
CTGATCTACGCCAATACTGTCGTGCAACGGGGCACGCCCTGGATCGAAAAAGCCGCCTAGCCTTTAATGGTTGCTACAACACCTCGCGAACGGCGAAGCTACCCCGCCGGCGCGATACTCGGTGCCAGGATCACCTCGAGATGCTCGGGGCGATCGCGGTTGGCGTCGGCGAGATAGTCATCGGCGACCTTGCGCAGGCGCCGGCTGAGTTCGGCGGAGACGCTGATGCTGTCGAGCTTGGTGTTCTCGTGCACGATGGCAAGGATGGCGTTGATGTGGTGCGTGAACAGCTCGGCCGGTACCTTTTCGAGATCGGGCGCGTGCTCGATGACGCGGCACAGGCTCTCGGCTACGCCCGCCGCCGCCGGATAGCCGAAAGTCGCGGCATCGCCCTTGATGTCGTGCGCGGCGCGAAACAACTCGTCGCGCCTGTCCTTGCTGAAGCCGTCGTGCCGGATGGCGACGTAGGCGGCCGACAGCCGGTTGATCTCGGTCGCCATCCAGTCCTTGAACTCGCCAGCAAGGCCCGCGAGCGCCTGTTCGGCGCGGCCGATCGGATCGTCCATGTCTTTGTCTTCGACGCGGCGCAGGACCGACCTCAGCGGGTTGGGCTGCGTGATGATTTGATGCGTGGCGAAGGCCGTGATCTCGATGTCTCTTGCGCTGTTCTTCGCCATGATATCGGCCTCGATCGTGAGAGACGTTGCGCTAGATGGAGGAGCGGGCCTTGTCGAGCAGCGAGGGCTGCTGCAGCACCTCGTGCTTTTCGCCGACGCGGCGCTCGGGGCCCATATAGGCTGAGTTGATGTTGCGGCGGCGGTCCGGGCCGAAATAGGTCTTGGTCTTGATGAAGGGGCGGGGACTGGCGACCACGTTGAGGATGCGCTGGTAGAGCCCCTTGGCCGAGATCGGCTTGGCCAGAAATTCGGTGACGCCGGCATCGCGCGCCACCGTGACGCGGCGCTTCTCGGAATGGCCGGTCAGCATGATGATCGGCGCGTAGGGATTGCCCTTGGATTCCGGCTGCCGGATCATCTGCGCCAGCTCGAGCCCATCGAAGATCGGCATCGCCCAGTCGGTGATGACGATGTCGGGCACGTAATGGCTGTACATTTCCAGCGCCGTGGCCCCGTCCTCGGCCTCGTAGACTTCACGCGCGCCAAAGGAATGCAGCAGCGTCCGCAGGATGCGACGCATGTGCGGATTGTCGTCGCAGACGAGGAAACGCAGCTTGTTGAAATCGATGCGGAACATGGAGCCCGGGCCGAAGTGGTCAACTTTCGTTAACCATATCTCGCCGGGGGTTAATGAAGGGTTGCGATCGGCAGTCCGGCGGGCGGCTCAGGAGCCGAACTGTTCGCGCAGAATGCGCTCTTCCAGGCTGTGACCGGGGTCGAACAGCATGCGCATCGAGATGGTCTTGTCGGACAGCACCTCGACGCGGCGAACATCGCGCACCTCGTCGTGGTCGGCGACCGCCGCCACGGGGCGCTTGTCGCCCTCCAGCACCTCAATCACGACATAAGCCGTGTTCGGCAGCAGCGCGCCGCGCCAGCGTCGTGGGCGGAAGGCGCTGATCGGCGTCAGCGCCAGCAGCGCGGCGTTGATCGGCAGGATCGGTCCTTGGGCGGACAGATTGTAGGCGGTCGAGCCGGCTGGCGTTGCCACCATGATGCCGTCGGCGATCAGCTCGGACATGCGCTCGCGCTCGTCGATCAGGATCCGCAGGCGCGCGGCCTGGTAGGTCTGCCGGAACAGGGCGACCTCGTTGATGGCGTGATGCAGGTGGACGCGGTCGTTGGCATCGGTCGCGCGCATCAGGAGGGGGTGGATTTCTGATTCCTGCGCGGCCTCGAGGCGGGCTCGAAGATCGACGGTCGAGTACTCGTTCATCAGGAAGCCGACGGTGCCGCGGTGCATGCCGTAGATCGGCTTGCCCGTATGCATGTGCTGATGCAGCGTCTGAAGCATGAGCCCGTCGCCGCCGAGTGCGACCACGATGTCGGCGTCCTTCGGATCGCAATTGCCGAAGTCCCTGGTGAGCTGGCCGAAGGCGGCTTGCGCCTCGCTGCTCGGGCTGGCGACGAAGGCGATCCGGTCGTATCGCGCTGGCTTGGTCATGGTTTCCGGGCAGGGCCGCTGGCTCGAGAAAGTTCCGCCGGGCTCGTCTAACGATCTCGACCCCGATTGTCGAGGATGACCACCCTTCACAGCAGTCCGGCAACTGCCCATTCCGATTTGAGGATGAAACCGGGTCGATTTGTGGCCCACCGGGCTCTTCAGGCGCCGCCGGAGCCATGGTCCCCCAAACCGTCGCAATTCCGCGCTAGCCTTGCGGTCCGCACCGGTGGTCGTCGCCGGGCAGGGAGAACGACCATGAATATGAAAATGCCGGTGCTCCGCCGTGCGACCCTGGTGCTGGCGGTATCGGCATTCGCGCTCGCAGGATTGGCGCGCGCCGACGATCCGCCGCAGCCGCGCGCCGAGGCGGCAGCGCCAGCCGGACAGAAGGGCGGGCGCGGCGGCGCACAAAGCGCGTCGCAGAATGCATCGCCATCCGCCGAGCCGCACCGTCTTCCGTCGGATTCGACCACGAAGCAGACACTCGATCTTCCCGGCCGCAGCCTCAATTTCGCAGCGACCGCTGGTTCGATCCGCGTGTTCGACGGCAAGGGTGAGCCGGTGGCCGACATCGCCTATACATCCTATGAGCTCGACGGCGCAGACCGTGCGACGCGTCCCGTGACGTTCCTGTTCAACGGCGGGCCCGGTGCGTCGTCGGCATGGCTCCAGTTCGGCGCGGCCGGGCCGTGGCGGCTGCCGCTCGATGGCGAAGCGCTGTCGCCGTCCGCCTCGCCCGAGGTGAAGCCGAACGCGGAGACCTGGCTCGGTTTCACCGATCTCGTCTTCATCGACCCCGTCAGCACCGGCTACAGCCGCTTCGTCGCGACCGGCGATGACGCGCGCAAATCGTTCTACTCCGTCGACGGCGACGTCAATTCGATCGCGTTGGTGATCCGCCGCTGGCTCGAGAAGCACGACCGGCTGACCTCGCCGAAATACGTCGCCGGCGAAAGCTATGGCGGCATTCGCGGGCCGAAGGTGGTGCGCCAGTTGCAGCTCCAGCACGGCGTCGGCGTCAGGGGATTGATCCTGGTGTCGCCGCTCCTGGACTTCCGCGAATTCACCGGCACCAGCCTCCTGCAATATGTCGCGACGCTGCCGAGCTATGTGGCGGTGGCGCGCGAGGCGAAAGGCCCGGTCAAGCGCGCCGATCTCGCCGACGTCGAGGCTTACGCGCGCGGCGAATTCCTGGCCGACCTCGTCAAGGGCGAGGCGGACAAGGAGGCCACCAATCGTCTTGCCGACAAGGTCGCCGAGCTCACCGGCATCGACCAGGCGGTGAGCCGTCGGCTTGCCGGCCGCTTCGACGTCGGCGAATTCCGCCGCGAATTCGACCGCAAGAACGGCAAGGTGACGGGGCGCTACGATGGCTCGGTACGCGGCCTTGATCCCTATCCGGATTCGAGCAGCTCGCGGTTCGGTGATCCCTCCGGCGATGCGCTGCAGGCGCCGCTGACGAGTGCGGCGGTTGACCTGTTGACACACAAGCTCAACTGGCGGCCCGACGGCTCCTACGAGGTGTTGAACGGCGCCGTCGAAGGCCACTGGGATTTCGGCCGCGGCATCAACCCGCCGCAGTCGGTCTCCGAGCTGCGCCAGATCCTCGCCACGGATGCGAAGCTGAACGTGCTGGTCGCGCACGGCCTGTTCGATCTCGCCACCCCCTATTTCGGATCGAAGCGGGTGCTCGACCAGTTGCCGGCCTTCGCAACGCAGCGGGTCAAGTTCGTGGTCTATCCCGGCGGCCACATGTTCTATTCGCGCGACGGCTCGCGGCAGGCTCTTCGGAGCGAAGTCGAGACTCTCATTCGGGAGTAGCCCGTCGCTTGCGCGGCTTGTATCGCCGCGCGATCTCGCGGGCTACGACGGCCGCAGGCTTGATATTGGCGCCCGCGATCCAGACGTCACTGACCTTGCCGCGCTTGTCGCGGACGCGGCGCACCGGCTCGCCGTGGCTGGAGTAACCGGCGGCCCAGGCGAGCTTGCCGGTGTCGCGGCCGGTGACCTCGATCTCGGCGGCGTCCATGAACGGGTTGTTGAACTGGGGATTGGCGACCAGCACGCGGTTGCCGACCGGCACGAGGTCGTTCGCGCCCCAGATCGTCCACCAACGGCCGGTCCAGTCGCGCACGCGGCGGTCGGGTGCACCACGGGACTGGAAGACGCGCAGGATCTGCATCGCGCCGTCCATCCAGAACGGGGCCGCGCCGTCGATGGAGTTGCTGAGGATGCTGATCGCGAGCTCGCAAGCGGGGATGGAGCAGGTCCTGGAGATGTAACCTTGAAAGCCGCCGCCATGGCCCAACCAATCCCAGCCGTCGGTTTTGCCGGCGTTGACGCCGAGGCCGTAATAGGCCTCGAAGCTTTGCGGCACGCGCCAATGGTTTCGCGTCATCTCGCGGCGGCTTGCGACCGATAGCACGCTCTTTTTCGCATTGGGCGCGAGCTGCGCGTAGAAGCGGGCGGTATCGGCGGCGGTCGCGATGAAGCCGGCGGCGGAGGCCATCGCGTGCGCGGGATTGTCGCCGGGGATCACGCATCGCTCTCCGTACGGCAGCTTGCGAGTGTGGCCGCGCGCGAACGACGCGCCCTTGGGAAGCGGCGCGTCCGGCTCGGTCTCGCGCAGGCCCGCAGGTTCGATGATCTCGCGCTTGATCCAGACCGGGTAGGGCTCCTTCGTCACGGCCTCGATGACGAGACCGATCAGCCCAAAGCCGTGATTGGAATATTTGAAGCGTGTGCCCGGCTCGATTACGGTCGGCCGCTTCAATTCCGCGAGCAGCTCGTTCGCGTCGAGATAGGGACGGCTGTCGATGAACTGGCCGGAATCGGCGCCGTCGCGCGTCAGTCCCGCGGTGTGCGAGAGCACTTGCGCAATCGTCGTTTCGGCGACGCGCGGATGCAGGCCGGCGACATGTTGGCCGATGGAATCGTCGAGCCGGAGCTTGCGCTGCTCGCGCAGCTTCATGACGCCGGCCGAGGTGAAGCTCTTCGAGTGCGAGGCGATGCGGAAGCGATGGCGCGGGGTGAGCTTCTCGCCGGTGTCGAGATTGGCGAGGCCGAACGCATGCTCGGCAACCACCTCGCCGCGATGGACGAAGGCGACCATGACGCCCGGCTGCTGGATTGTGGTGTGCTGGAATTCGATCCAGGAGCCGATGTAGTCGATCGCGGATCGCAGCCACTTGTCCATTGCGCACCGATTTACCAAGAGAGTGTTTGATGCGAGAGGCTAACCGAGAACGCAGAACGGGCACAACCCTGAGGTTGTGCCCGTTCGTCCCATTCGGAGATGCGATGTTCTTAATAGACGAGGGTCGCTCCGGTCGGCTTGTCGAGCGCGGCGGCGAGCGAGCGATATTCGGAGCTGTCGGTGCCGGCGAGCGAGGCGAGCTTGTTCAGGTGATACTGCGCCTGCTCGCGGTTGCCCTGCTCGAGCTGCCAGAGGCCATAATACTGCCAGGTGCGGACGTGGTTCGGATCGTCCTTCAGCGCGAGCTCGTAATAGACCTTCGACGACTGGTAGTCGCCGAGCTTGCGATAGGAGTAGCCGATCAGATTGGCGACGTCGGCGACGTCGTCGCGCTTGAGCGACTTCAGCTGGCCGATCGCGCCGGTGTAGTCGTGATTGTCAAAGATCGTGGTGTAGGCGGTGCGATAGGCAGCAAGGAATTTCGGATCGCTGACCGAGGAGCTCTTCTTCTTGCCCTTCTTGGTCGAGGTGTCGGATTTCGGTGGCGAGGAGGGCTCATCGCTGCCGGCGGCATAGGCGCTGGTCAGCACCGGAGCCGCTGCCAACGACACGGCGACAAGTCCCGGCACAAGAAGCATTGAGAGTTTGCGCATATAAGTTCTCCGGTATGGAACGTGGCGATCCTACACGATTGCCCAAAGACCGGAACACCCATCAGGCAAAAACATTCCCGGCATCCTGGCCTAGGGCGGATGACAAACTTGTCATCCAGATGAACGGGAGCCTGCTGTGGGCTTCAGATTGGGTTCAGTGCGAGCCTCCTAGGCTCCAACCTACGATCAAAGGGTTGGCGAGAGGGCGCCCGCCTCAAGATCCTTCCAAGAGGAGACCAACCATGTTGAAGACCATTTCCGCAGCCTTGCTCGCAGCCTCCGTGATCGCAGCCCCGGCCTTCGCAGCCGAGACCACCACGACCACGCCGGTGATCAAGGCAGACCAGAGCCAGACCAAGGTGTCGACCACCGCCGCGAAACCCGATGCCGGCCTCAAGGCCCACGCCAAGGCTTCGGACGTCAAGGCTTCGGACGTCAAGGCCGATGCCAAGGTGGACACCAAGTCGAAGGCGATGAACGCCAACGCCGCCGTCACACCGGACGAGCACAAGACCGTGCGCAAGCATCGCCACCACCACAAGCATCTGTCAGCGAAGAAGTCGCTGAAGACGCAGCCGGACGTGACCAAGCCGGCGACGATGGAGAAGCGCAGCTAACGACTGAGCCTGCGCGGCGGCGTCCTAGCATTGCCCCGGCCGCCGCGTGAGGAATTCAGGCCCGGCCCGTTCGTCACGCCTTGCGCGAAAGCTCGAGGTGCTGGCGGCGGGCCGGTATGACCATGCTGAAGCCCGCGAGCAACGTCCCAGATTTGGCGGCCGCAAACAAAACCTCGAAAACAACCCCATGCACAGTAGCGGGTCGTAGATAAATCAATGGTTTAAGGGGTGGCGTATTTGCGGATTTTACGAATCTGTTTGACTCGTCGGGCAAAACACCTGTAGACATGCATCATTGCAACCTTGGGGCTGGAACGTCTCCGAGACTGATCGAGCGGAGAGCGTAAGCGGTGCGGCGACTAGCGGAACGCGCAGTGAGCTTGGCGTTGATGCTGGCACTGCCGCTGGCGCTCACGGGATGTTTCGGCAGCGATGGTGACCGTCCAACCCTGATGGAGGGGACCCAGGCCGGAGGTCCACAACCGTTCCCGGATAATTTCCGTGGCGACACGCTGGCCTTGATGCGCAGCTATCTGAACAATCCCGTCGGCGTGCGTGACGCCAGCATGGCCGAGCCGGCGCAGCGCGAGGTCGGAGGCCGCCAGTTCTACGTCAGTTGCCTGCACTTCATCCCACGCGAGACCGACGGCACCTACAAGGCCACGAGGGAGCGCGCCGTGATCTTCGTCAACGGCCGGGCGGACCGCGTCGTCGATCGCGCCAGCGAGCTGTGCGCGGGCGCGGTTTACGTACCCTTTCCGGAACTTGAAAAGATGACGCGGTAGCGCAAAGCCCACCTTCATCGCTTGGTGATAGACAAAGCCCGCCGGAGCTGCCGGATCACATTTCGGGGAGCTTTGAACGGGGTGGTTTCGCGTTGCGACTAATCGTTACGGAAGGTTTTGTTTCCGACGGAAAAAACCGTCGGCACGCGCCTGTCGGACGGAACAAAATCGCGTTGTTGCCGCTCCGTCACAGTAACGAACGATCAACGTTCCGGCATCGCCTCGAAGCAACCCAATTCACGCCACGTTGTTTCCTGAGTGTCGAATTGAAAGAACGGGGATAATCATGAAGAGGATTTTGCTGGGCGCGGTTGCCCTGCTCGCGCTGGCTGCGCCGGCTGCCGCAGCCGACATGCAGGCGCGCACCTACACCAAGGCTCCGGCCTACACGCCGCCGCAGGTGATCTACAACTGGACCGGCTTCTACATCGGTGGCCATGTCGGCGGCGCCTTTGCCGGCGACAGCAGCTTCCAGTCGAGCGACGCGCGCTTCCTCGGCGGTGTTCAGGGCGGCTTCGACTACCAGTTCGCGCCCAATTGGGTCATGGGTGTCGAGGCCCAGTATTCCTGGCTGCCGACCAACAACGGCGGCGCTACGTTCCCGCTGGGCACGCAGGTGACCTCCAATACCGACCAGCTCGGCTCGGTGACCGGTCGCATCGGCTACACCTGGGGACCGGCGCTGCTTTACGCGAAGGGCGGTTATGCCTGGCGCAATGGCGGTCTTGGCGTCAATGTCGCCGGCGTCCCGCAGCCCTTCACCGCCACCGGCAACAGCAAGGACGGCTATACCGTTGGCGCTGGCCTCGAATACATGTTCGCGCCGAACTGGTCGGCCAAGGCCGAGTACCAATATTACAACTTCGGCAACACGACGATCACCTCCGGTCCGGCTGACGTCGTCGGCGTCCGCGGCCGGGAGGACGAGCATACCGTCAAGGTCGGCGTGAATTACCGCTTCGGCTGGGGCGGTCCGGCAGCCTCGCGCTACTGACGCGCCACCAGCGACCCACGACCTGACAAAGGCCGGCTCTCGCCGGCCTTTCGTTTGCCCAGCCCTCGTTCGCAAGTCCTTTGTTTGCATCGCGTCAACCATCTGGCGCGTCATTTGCAGGCAAACGTTCTGGCGGGCGCTTTCTCACGCGCGTCATGGAGCTCGGGTAAAGCAAAAATAATTTTTGCAGCTTACGGAACTCGCGCGCCGGAACGCGTTATATGACAATTACCGGGCTGGTGGGACGACGGACATGCGTATCTTGGTGTCGGCTGTGGTGCTCTCGTGCTTCGTCAGTTTGCCGTGCGCTGCCCAAACAATCCTCAAATCCGAGCCTCTGATGCTGGCACCCTACGAGGTGGCCTTCGTCAAGGACGCCTCGTGCTCCTCCGGTAAGGTGCTGAAGGTCACCGGCGCGATCCGTGGGCTGCATCGCCGGAAGGCCTGCGTGGCTCTGGCGGGCGAGCAGGCGTCACTGGCCACCGCGACCCCCTAAGCTTTTCCTGAGCTCTGGCTTCCCAGCTTCGATTCCTCTTTAGGAATTCAGCTCAAGCTCCATCCTCGCTTGGCGATCAGCCTCGGCCTTGTTCCGGGCCGGGTCCTCGCCCTGTGCGGCCCGGCACGGCTTGATCTCGTAATCGTTGTCGAGCACCCGGCGTGGCCCGGGACGGTTGTCATCCGCAGTTACGTCCACGACGAGGCCACTTCGCTGCGCGAGCCTCCAGACGTCGGACTCGTCAGGATAGGCCTTGCTGATCTGGGCATCGTTGCAGAACAGGGCGTAGGGCATTGTTCCCGCTCCTGGAAAGCGCATTAACGAATTTGACGGGGTAGGGGTTCCGCTCGCCGGTCGATCACGCGGCCGTGATCAGGGCCGCCGGGTCCTGAGTCCTTAACGAGTCCTGAATCCCGAAAAAAAGAATCCACGGGACTCATTTGGCGGAATCAGCGGATGTTTTCGGTCATGACGACGGACCTGAAAACCTCTTGCGGGCACATGCTGCTGCCCCTCACGCTGGCCCTGTTCGGCGCCTGCGCGGCCAATCTCTGGCTAGTGTGGTCCTGGCTTTAGGCCAGCGACGGGAGATCCGGCTTTACTTGTCAGCCGGTGGACGGGAGGAGGGCTCGCGGATGGCGGCCCGCAATTTGGTCAGGGTGGCCGCGCAATATTCCTCGCGCTCCCGCTCGAACCGCTCCTGATGCTTGCGGAAATTGGCGATGCGGGCCTGTATTTCGGTGCGGACGTCGTGGCTCGCCACCCGGGGCGACGGGAGAGGTAACGGCTGCGGCGGAGCGGCCTTAAGTGGCTCGGTCCCGATGATGGTGTTGACGGGGGCGATCTGCACCGACGCGGCCACTGTCGCCGTCGGGATCTCCGGTGGATGCAAGTCATCCTTTTTGCCGGTTACCGATTGGACGAAAGCCATTGTCTGCGCGATCAGCGCGTCGCGTTCCGCGATCCACTTCATGGTGCACCCCTGTTGGCGCCATTCCAGCAAAGCTGGCCGGCCGAATCAAGAAGGTGTTGGGTGGGGGATTGCATATTTTTCCCGGCCGCCCGACAGTGGGGAATGGATGCCAAAGCAGACCATTCAGCCGAAGCCGAGGGCTTGAGGCTCGTCCGCGCGTTCCTATCGCTGCCGCCCGACAAACGGGCGGAGGTGATCGCGTTCGTTGAGGAGTTGGCCCGCGCCAAACGCCGTCCGGAGGAGGGCGCCGACGTCTCGCCGGGGTGAGCGCTAGCGCTCCCGCGGATTGAGGTTGGGCTCGAACGGCGCCCCGACCACCCGAACCGGCGTCGGCGTGGTCCCGTCTATTGCTACCGTTTCAGCCCGCTGCTTTGCCGGAGCCGGCCAGGGAGCCTGTTCGAACAGCGCAACAGCCCCGGCCAAGGCGCTACAGCACAGCGTCACCGTGGCCAGCAGAAACATGTTTCGATTTTCTTCCCTGATCCGCATGGGTCGACAACGGCCGACGCCCTTGACGGGTTCCGCCTGACCATGCCCGGATCGCTCCCCAAACTGCCGGCGGGACGCGATCGGGACATGGCCAGGACAAATCTGCAAAGACAAATCTTCAAAAACCACGGATCGAGGTCGTCTCACGGCAGCGCAGATCGAGGTTGAGAAGCAAGCCGCCCATCAGCGCAAGCGCGATATGGTCAACCTTGCCGACGGCTTTGAGCGCGCAGCCGGCGAGATCAAGACGGTGGGCGCGGCGTCCACCGAGCTTGAAGCGTCGTCCTCGACGCTGGCCAAGTGCTTTCCACGGCCAAGATGCTGGTGAGCGACAGCAACCGGCTGGGTGGCACAAACTCCGGCGGCACGGCCCCCGGCAAGCAGCTGATTTATTGCGGCAGCAAGAGGGACATCGCGATCGCGAACAGGAAGCCCGTTGCGACGATCGCCGCGACAGCACCCGCGGTGATCTTGGCGATCTCTCGGCTGGTATAGGGACGCATGGGATGCGCATGCTACCTCATGTTGAACTCTGATCCAATCTGTGGTCAGTAGCCGCGCCCGAAATGCGTGCGGCCAACGTCCATTCCCGAAGGTCGATCCATGAACGAGGATATCAGCGACGGCTGGACCGCGTCCGCGGCTGCTTGGATCGTCGAGCAGGGTGAAGACGGCGACTATGGTCGCCGCTTCGTGCTGGACGCGCCGATGCGAGCGCGGATCGAAGGGCGCGGCTTCCGCAATGCGCTCGACGTTGGCTGCGGCGAGGGGCGCTTCTGTCGCATCATGCAGCGCGCCGGCATCCGCACCACCGGCATCGACCCGACCGAAGCGCTGCTCGCGCGTGCCATGGAATTGGACCCGCAGGGCGACTACCGGCTTGGCCGAGCTGAAACAATGGAGATCGAAGCGCCATTTGATCTGGTCGTCAGCTATCTCAGCCTGGTCGACATGCCCCATCTCGGTGCGGCGATCGGGAAGATCGTGGCAGCGCTGCGGCCGGGCGGTACGCTGCTGATTGCCAATCTGACCAGCTTCAACACCGCGGGTCCGCCCGACGGCTGGACGCGTGACGGCGACGGCGCCTTGCGCTTCAACATCGATCATTACATGGAGGAGCGGCCGACTTGGGTGACTTGGCGCGGCATCCGAATTCTGAACTGGCATCGTCCGCTCAGCACCTACATGACGCTGCTACTCGATCAGGGGCTCCTGTTGCGCCTTTTCGTCGAGCCGCAGCCCAGCGGCGGCGACCCCGACAGGAATGCCTTTCATCGCCGGGTGCCTTACTTCCACATCATGGAGTGGCAGAAACCGGTTTGAGGATGGGATGAGATTCGGATGGAACGCATGACCACAGTGTTCACAACGTAATCTTAAGGTCCGGACGATGATCTCCAAGCGCCCACCCGTGCTCGCCCATGAGCGGTTCACCGCCGACCGCGAGAATTTTGTCGGCCTCGATCTGGCCGCGCGGTTCGAGCGGATCGAGCGGACCAACCTGTGGGGCGCGGCCAGTTCGGTGTCGGGCCTCGGCTCGGAGGATCCCGCGACCGTCGCGGTCCGCGAGATGCTTCCTGCACTGCTGCAACGGCTCGGCGCGCGCTCGCTGCTCGATGCGCCCTGCGGCGACGCGGGGTGGATCGGCCGCCTGAAGCTGCATCTCGACTACACCGGCATCGACATCGTGCCGTCGCTGATCGCGGCCAATCGCAAGCGCGTGGCTGGCGGTGAGTTGTCAGGCCGGTTTCTCGTTGCCGACATCACGCGCGATGCACTGCCGCGCGCCGATGTGGTGCTGTGCCGGGACTGCCTGGTGCATTTGAGTTTCGACAACATCGTCCGCGCCGTCGCGAACTTTCGCGCCAGCGGCGCACGTTTCCTGCTGGTCACGACGTTTCCCGAATGGGACGACAATCGCGATTGCGAGGACGGCGACTGGCGGGCGCTGAACATGGAGAAGGCGCCGTTCGACTGGCCGGCGCCGCGCGTGCTGATCAACGAGCGTTGCGAAGAGGGCAGTGGCGGCTGGCGCGACAAGAGCCTCGGGCTGTGGCGGCTCGATGAACTGCCCGATCGTGTCCTCACTGCCCGGGGGATATGACGGACGCGGGCGGAACGTCCGTTGCGTGAGTGATTGCCCTCGCGCTATATTTTGGGTTGCATGATGCCGTCTCGCATTGCGGTGACGATGTTGGAGCACGCCATGAGACCGAGTGTTGTCGCCGTCGCCATGCTGGTCTGGTGCTGCGCGCCCGCGTTGGCGCAGCAGGACGGCGCTGCGCTCTACGCAAGCCACTGCGCGCAATGTCACGATGGCGGTGATGGCCAGAGCCGTGTGCCAGGCCGCGGTGCCATGCAGGCGATGTCGTTCGATCATGTGCTGGGAACGCTGACTTCTGGAAGCATGGCGGCAATGGCGAAGGACCGCAGCGACTCGGAACGGCGCGCGATTGCCGCCTTCGTCACCGGCAAGGCCGCGGTGGGCGACAATGCAGTCGATGCGGAGGGACGCTGCACGCAGCAGGTCAATTTCTTTCCGCAGCCGCTCGATGGTCCGCGCTGGAATGGATGGGGCGTCGACGCTGCCAACAGCCGCTTCCAGTCGACCGAAATGGCCGGCCTGACCGGGGAAGAGGTACCGCGCCTGCGGTTGAAATGGGCTTATGCCTTTCCCGGCGCCTCGGTGTCGTTTGCGCCGCCGACCATCGTGGGCGGTCTGCTGTTTATCGGCGGCACTGACCGCAAGGTGCACGCGCTCGACGCGCGAAGCGGCTGCACGAGGTGGACGCTGCCGACCGATGCCGCGGTTCGCGCGGCGATCAGCTTCGGGCCGCTTCCCGGCACCGATCAGTTCGCGATCTTCTTCGGTGACCTGCGCGCCAATGCCTATGCGGTGAACGCACTGACTGGTGCGCTGATCTGGAAGACCAAGGTCGAGGAGCACCCGGCAGCTCGCATCACCGGAGCGCCGACGCTGCATTCCGGCGTGCTCTATATCCCGGTCTCCTCGCTCGAGGAGGCCGCCGGTTCGCAGGCCAGTTACGAATGCTGTACTTTCCGCGGCAGCGTGGTCGCGCTCGAGGCAGTGACCGGCAAGCCGGTGTGGCAGGCCTACACGATCCCTGAGGTGGCGCATCCGACCGGCAAGAATGCGAGAGGCACGCAGCTGTTCGGCCCGTCCGGCGCGGCGGTGTGGTCGGCACCGACGATTGATCCGAAACGCAACGCCGTCTACGTCGCGACCAGCAATTCCTATTCGAATCCACCGGCCGCAACCGCCGATGCGGTCCTCGCTTTCGAGCTTGCGACCGGTAAGCTGCTCTGGAAGCAGCAGGCGACGCCGAGCGACGCCTTCATCGTCGCGTGCTTCGGCGCGGACAAGACCAATTGTCCTGAAGATCACGGGCCCGACCACGATTTTGGCCAGTCGCCGATCCTCGTGACCTTGCGTGACGGCAGGCGCGTTCTTGCCATCGCGCAGAAGTCCGGCGTCGTGCACGCGCTCGATCCTGATGATGGCGGCAAGATCCTGTGGCAGACGCGGATCGGGAAGGGCGGTGCGCTCGGCGGCAGCGAGTGGGGCTCGGCCGCCGACCAGGATCGCATCTATGTCGCGAACTCCGACGTGCGGTTCCTGCGCGATGGTACGCGGCGGCTCGATGCCACCCAAGGCGGCGGTCTGTTCGGCCTCGACCTCGCCAGTGGGAAAATTGCGATGGAAGTATCTCCTGTCGCCTGTGGCGATCGCCTCCAATGCAGCCCTGCGCTGTCGGCTGCCGTGAGCCTGATCCCCGGCGTCGTGTTTTCCGGCGGCGTCAGCGGCTTTCTGCGCGCCTACGCGACGGCCGACGGAAAGCTGTTGTGGGAATACGACACGGCGCGAGACTATACGACGGTGAACGGCGCCCCTGCTCATGGCGGCGCGATCGACGGCCCCGGGCCGATCATCGCCGGCGGAATGCTCTACACCAATTCCGGCTACGGCCAGTGGGGCGGCGTCGCCGGCAACGCACTGCTGGCGTTCGAGGTTGCGAAGGAGTGAGGGTCAGTCCTGGATTGCCCTGCGCTCCAGCCGAGCGACAGAACCTGTCAGCCAACTGAGGAGGAAGAGCTTCGATGATCGATGCCCAATGCAGGTGCGGCGCTCTCGCGCTGTCGCTTCCAGGACCTTCCAGCCTCGTCGTCGCCTGCCACTGCATTGACTGCCAGCGTCGAACCGGCGCGCCGTTCGGGGTCGGTGCGTTCTATCCGGCGGAGGGCGTCACGATCTCAGGGACGTCGAAGGAGTACGTCCGGACAGCCGCAAGCGGCGGCAAGGTCCGCAGCTATTTTTGCCCCGAGTGCGGTTCGACGGTCTATTGGAAAGCGGACAATCTGCCTGCGATGATCGGCGTTGCCGTGGGCGCGATCGCGGTTCCGAACTACCCGGCGCCCATCCGCTCGGTTTTCGAACAGTCGAAACATGCCTGGGTGGAGATATCAGGCGCTGAGCACTTCCAGCAAAGCAGCGCACCGAAGCATTCGAAGTGAGCGTTGCGCGTCAAATTTCGCTCCAAGGCTTCGCGGCAAGATGAATTGACGCCGTTCCTGTGGGTTCCGCCGAGGGTTGGAATTGCGGCAGTCCCTCTGCTTAGCGTGAGGCAATAGCTAGCCGTCCGGATTGGAACGAACGTGACAAAAATTCGTTTGCCGACCGGAGCTAACGATGAATAACGCGGAAATTTTCGAACCTTTCTTGAGGCGGTTGCGGGTCAGCACCGAAATTGATGAAGAGGACGAGGCCGCTATCCGTCATCTGCCAATCACGGTGAAACGGATGGCTGGCGGTCAGCCGGTCGTTTCTCTCGGAGATCGACCTTCGGCGTGCTGCCTTGTCGTTGATGGCTTTATCCTGAGATCAAAGATCGTCGGCAATGGCCACCGCCAAATCATGGCCTTTCACCAACCCGGCGACATTCCCGATCTGCAGGGTCTCTTTCTACATGTGATGGACCATGACGTCAGCACGCTTGGCGATAGCGTTCTCGGCTTCATTCCGCATGCAGCGGTGCGCTCACTGATAAGAAAGCGGCCTAACGTGGCCGAAGCGCTTTGGCGCGATACACTGACCGACGCCGCGATCTTCCGGGAGTGGATTTGCAACGTTGGTCAACGCGAAGCCACAAGCCGCGTGGCGCATCTCGTGCTTGAGCTTTACACCAGATTGAAGGCGATCGGTCGAGCGGACGGCCTGTCCTTCGACTTTCCGGCCTCTCAGGCACTCCTCGCCGACGCCGTCGGCACGAGTGTGGTCCACATGAATCGGGTCGTTCAGCAGCTACGTGCTCAGCGCGTGTTGGACCTGGAGCGGGGAAGAATATCGATCCTTGATGAAGCCAGGTTGCGCGAAATAGCAGACTTCGACGTGCTTTACCTTCATCTCAATCCGTCGCTCTGAGCCATGAAGTTCTACTTCGATATCAAGGACGACTTTTTCGCTGCGGTCGACGAGGATGGGGTGGATTTGCCCGGCCCGGAAGCCGCCGAAAAAGAGGCGATCGCAATGGCGACCTCGATTGCCAGAGACGTTGCGTCGGCAAAGGGGGCGCAGGTCCTCATTATAGTCAGGAACGAGAAGCACCCGCTGCTCGAGTTGAGTGTAACGGTCGCCCGGAAAGCTCTGACGTGATTGCGTGGGAAATCGATTCTAGCTGTCGTTAGACGGAGGAGTGCCCCGATCTATCAGGCCGCGGTGTCGGCTAAATCGGTGGTGCCGGCTGAGGGGATTGAACCCCCGACCTTCGGTTTACAAAACCGCTGCTCTACCGCTGAGCTAAGCCGGCGACGCCTGGAGAAGCGGGGCAGGCCCGGCCTATGCCGGGGCTGTCCGCCCGTGCGCGCCGCAATACCAGACTTGACCGGAAAGTGCCAGAACCCGGGAGCCCCGATGCAGACATGAATCAGGCGGCCACGAGGGCCGCCCGATCTGTCGCGTTCGGTTCAAACCGCCTTACTGGCAGATGTGGCGGCGGCCGTCTTCGCCCTTGAACCAGGTGCCGGGCGTGCAGACGAAGCCGTTGCGCTGGGCGTAGGTGCGGGTGTCCCACCCCCGATTGTCCCAGCCGCGGTTATCCCAACTGTTGTCGTAGGCGTAGGCGTCGTTCGTGGCGCGGAACGGGGCGGTTGCGATTGCGCCCGCAGTCCCGATGGCTGCGCCGGCGACGCCAGCGGCTGCTCCGACCGCGCCGGCGGCGACGTCGGTCGGCCAGAAGCCGGTGCGGCTCCTGTTCCAGTCGTTATTCCAATCGCCGTTGTTGGTCTGGCGATAGGACACGCGACGATGCCGATAGCCGCTGTCGGTGTACGGATTTCCCGGTCCGACGTTCTGGCAGTTGGCGTTGGGGAATTGCGCCGCGCAACGGCCGGGATTGGTGATCACGGCCTGCGCCATGGCAGAGCCTGCCACCAGGGTCGCCGCAATCGCCGTGGCTCCGAGAAGTTTGACGTTCATGATTGTTTGGCTCCCGTTTTGTTGACGGGGGCTAAACGCGGAAGACGCCGGACGTTCCGCTGAAACCGCCGGATTTTCGTCAGCCATAGTCAAACGGAAGTGAGCACGCGCGACGGTTCCGGACTGCAGGATCCGGCGGCGTTAATGCTTCGCTAGTTCGCTTTGGCGCATTTGAGCGGCGCGCAATCCTTACACATTAGGCTTACCGGCAATTGGTGAGAGGGCCTTAACCCTCTCTGCGCCGCCATCGGGTAGGTTGTCGCCGAATAAATGGGGTCCCCTCATGCGCGCTGTGGCGCTCGCTGCCTTTCTGATCGGACTGCCCGCGACGGCGTTTGCCGGCGGCGGCTTCGATATCGTCGTTCCCGGTCGCCCCGGCGTGCCCATCATCATCAACAACATCGACGCGTCCTATGCCGTGATCGAGGGGACCTGGGGCCTGGGGAAGAACGTCCAAGTGCAGCCCACGATCTATGGCGGACGCTATGTCGCCGAGCGCCAGCCCACGGACGTCGGCCACTACTACCCGACGCTGGGCCTGCGGCCCGGCTATGGCCGGCTCGAGGTCGAACCGCCCGCGAACCGCAAATTGCCCAAGCCGCCCGATAGCTATCACCAGAGCTGGGGCGCCCAATCGGCGCCGCTGCCGCCGCAGATGGACGTGCCCGTCAATCCGCCGCCGGTGATCCTCGCGCCTGAGTTCAACGACCAGCCGCGGCGTCCTCGGCCGCGGCCGCGTGCAGAGATGCCCGGCAAGCCGCCGGGTTAAGAAACGACAATCCAAAAAACGGAAATCAACAGGAGAGAGTAATGCGTCAGATGATTTCGGGACTGGTCGCGGCGGCTGCCGTGATGTTCGCCGCCACCGCGCCCGCCGCGGCCTGCGGCTTCGATCCGTGCCAGCCGGTCGCGCCGGTCTATTCCGGCTGTAACACCGGCTGCGGCGGTTATGGGACCGGGTACGGCTACGGCGCCTATGAGCGTCTCGCCGAGCCCACCACGCAATATTATCACGTCAACCAGGGCCCGACCTACACCGGCCCGGGCGCCTTCGCGCCGTATCCGACCTACCGTGAGGACGCGGTGGTTGCGCCCGCCAATTACGGCTACGGCCGTGGCTATGGCTATGGGCACGGCTATGGCTATCGCGCCGCCGCGGTCGAAGCGCCGGCCGCCTATCCCTACCGCCGCCCGTATTACCGTCCGTATCGCTACGGCTACGGCCCGCGCGCCGGCTATCTGCCGCGCACGCATTACGGCTACGGTCCGCGCTACGGCTACGCCCCGCGCCATGCGCCGTATTATGGCGGCCACCGTGTGCTGCGCCGCTATTACTGATCGCTTGATCGGTTGAGCCAACGAGACGCCCGTCCGCGATGCGGACGGGCGTTTTGTTTTGTTACCGCTTCATCAGCCCGAGCCGGCTCGCGCCGACATAGAGCGAGAGCACGGCGGCATTCGAGACGTTGAGACTCTTGATCTCTCCGGGCATGTCGAGCCGCGCCACGACGCTGCAGGTCTCGCGTGTCAATTGCCGCAGGCCCTTGCCTTCCGCGCCCAGCACCAGCGCGAGCGGCTCGCGCAGGGTGACCTCGGAAAGATCCGCACTGCCTTCACTGTCCAGCCCGACAGTCTGGAAGCCGAGCTCGTTCATCGTGGTCAATGCGCGGGCGAGGTTTTGCACCGTCACCATCGGGACCAGCTCCAGCGCGCCGGAGGCGGCCTTGGCCAGCACGCCGGTCGCTTCCGGACTGTGACGCGCGGTGGTGACGATCGCCTTCACCGCAAAGGCGGCCGCCGAGCGCAGGATGGCGCCGACATTGTGCGGATCGGTGATCTGGTCGAGCACCAGCACCATGCCGTCCTGCTCCAAATCCTCGATGTCGGGCGAGGGCAGGGGATCGGCCTCGGCGAGCAGGCCCTGGTGCACGGCGTCGGGCGACAGCAGCCGGTCGATCTCCTGGGGCCGGACGATCTCGGGCGTGACCGGGATCGCGATGTTCTCGTCCGCCAGACGCCTTGCGGCGTTCTCGGTCAGCGTCAGCTTGCGGATCTGCCGCTGGGGGTTGGCGAGCGCCATGGAGACGGTGTGCCAGCCATAGAGGATGACAAGCCCGTCGGCGTCCGAATCGCGATCGCGGCGGGCCGGGCGACCGGCCGATTTTCCGGGCCTGTTGAAGGGCTTAGACCCGCCGCGGGGGCCCCTCGGGTTGAATTTTCGATCCTTCATGGGCTCGCTTGTGTCACGGGTCCCGGAATATGGCAATTTGGGTGGTGTCGGGGGCGATTTTAGCTGTTCGCCTCGGTTGACTTTACCCCATCGCTTCGCCGATAACCGCGCCCGGTCGCGCCCCCATCCGGGCTGTCGCGGCCTTCACGTTCCATGGCCGTCTTCGGTCGCCGGCAAGGTCCGGCCCGATTGTGCTGCCGTCGAGCGGGGGAGTGTCCCGAGTGGCAAAGGGAGCTGACTGTAAATCAGCCGCCTTATGGCTTCGCAGGTTCGAGTCCTGCCTCCCCCACCAGCCTTCGCTCGCTTCGCGAGCTACGGCTCGGCAAGCCGGCACCGATGGTCATGGCGCGA
Source organism: Bradyrhizobium sp. Kon56 (assembly GCF_055807635.1). Classification (NCBI taxonomy): domain Bacteria; kingdom Pseudomonadati; phylum Pseudomonadota; class Alphaproteobacteria; order Hyphomicrobiales; family Nitrobacteraceae; genus Bradyrhizobium; species Bradyrhizobium sp. Kon56. The sequence goes on from NZ_JBVVOU010000021.1 coordinate 19,399, forward strand.
AGTGAGCGAAGGCTGTCGCGCCGCAGCCCGGAGGGCGCAGGCGGACTGGGTAAGCGCGCAAGTCACCCCATCATCTCCCGCACCATCGGCACTACCTTCCGCCCATAGCGCTCGATGCTCTTCATCAGCTTGCCATGCGGCAGCGGGCCCGCCGAATACTTCAGCTGAAACCGCGAAATGCCGAGCGCCTTTGCCGTCTTGGCGATCTTGCGCGCGACCGTCTCGGGCGAGCCGACATAGAGCGAGCCGTGCTCGGCCTCGTTCACGAACTCGTCGCGGCCCATCGGCGGCCAGCCGCGTTCCTTGCCGATGCGGTCGCGCATCGCCTTGTAGTCGGGCCACAGCTCCTCGCGCGCCTGTTCGTCGGTCTCGGCGACATAGCCTGGCGAGTGCACGCCGATCGGCTGTGCCGGGCGGCCGAACTCCCTGAACGCGCGGTGATAGAGCTCGACGAAGGGCGCGAAGCGCGCGGGATCGCCGCCGATGATCGCGAGCATCAAGGGCAGATCGTAATGCGCCGCGCGCACCACCGATTGCGGGCTGCCGCCGACGCCGATCCAAGTCTTGAGCGTGCCGTTCTCCACCGGGGGATAGACCAGCTGCCCCTTCAGCGGCGGACGCAGCTTGCCTTCCCAGGTCACCGGCTCCTGCGACAGCAGCGCTGCGAACAGATCGAGCTTCTCCTCGAACAGTTCTTCGTACTTGCGCAAATCAAAGCCAAACAGCGGGAAGGATTCGGTGAACGAGCCGCGGCCGAGGATCACCTCCGCACGTCCGTTCGAGAGCGCGTCCAGCGTGGCAAAGCGCTGGAAGACGCGGATCGGATCGTCCGAGCTCAGCACCGTCACGGCCGAGCCGAGATGGATCCGCCTGGTCCGCGACGCGATGGCGGCCAGCACGGTCTCAGGGGAGGAGATCGCGAAGTCGGCGCGGTGATGCTCGCCGAGGCCGATGAAATCGAGGCCGAGCTCGTCGGCCAGCACCGCCTCGTCGACGACGTTGCGGATCACCTGTGCGTGCGGAAGCATCGCGCCGGAGGCGTCCCTGGTGACGTCGCCAAAGGTGTCCAGTCCGAATTCGAGCGGTGCGGTCATTGATGAGGTCTCTGCGGGCGCGGCTTGCGCGCCTGTCACTGGGGGAGGGGATTGGCTTGGTTGGAGCTAAGCAGCCGGGTCTGATGCACAATGCTGCTTCGAGAAACCCATTGTTTCCCTTTTTCATGGTGTCGGGGGGGCCCGCCGCCCGCGGCTTCAGTCGGACCTGGCGAACATGTCGACCAGGGTGTCGCGCAGCCAGCGCTGCGCCGGTACGGTGTCGTTGCGCTGGTGCCAGAACAGGCTGACGATGCGCGGCGGCGCCTTGAGCGGAAGCGGCATCGCGTGCAGGAACGGCGCGTGCCGGGATTGCGAGCGCAAATCGCTCGGCAGCACGGCGATCAGGTCGGACTGGCGCACGATTTCGTAGGCGGCGCTATAGTGATTGACGGTCGCGACCACGTTGCGCGACAGCCCGCGCGAGGCGAGGAAGAGGTCGTAGGACGGCAAGGTCTTGCCGGCGAGGCTCACATCGACATGCCCCGCGTTGAGGAAGCTGCGCGTGCTCAGCCGCTTCATCGCGGCGAGCGGATGGCTGCGCCGCATGAAGCAGGCGTAGTCGACGGTCCACAGCGAGCGCGAGCGGATGGCGGCCGGCTGCTGCGCCTCGTTGACATAGACGCTGAGGACGCAATCAACGCGATTGTCCTCGAGCTGGTCGGCGATCTCCAAAATGGTGTTGGGAACTGTATGGATTCGCGCCTTGGGCGCGACCTTGCCGAAATGGTTCAGCAGGTTCGGCATCACCAGCGAGGCGACGTAATCCGACATCGACAGGCTGAACTCGGTCTGCGCACGGTGCGGATCGAACACCTGCTCGTCGAGCGCGCCACGGACGGTTTCGAGCGCTTCGCCGATCGGCTCCCACAGCACCACGGCGCGCTGGGTCGGACGGATGCCGGTGCCGGACCTGACGAACAGGGGATCGCCGAGTGCGTCCCGCAGGCGTGCGAGCGCATTGCTGACCGCCGGCTGCGTCATCAGAAGCGCGTTGGCGGCGCGCGTGACGCTGCCCTCGGTCATCAGGGCCTCGAACACTTTCAGCAGGTTGAGGTCGAGCGAGCGAAACGACAGAACATTCACCCCAGTGATGTACTAGATCATGATTATAAATTATGACGATAATAGCTCCTTGTCTATGGTTCCCCCGGGAACGAGCGGAGTGCCGGGCCGCCAGACAGAGGGGGACTTTCATGTCGATGATCTCGGCGCGGATCGAGCGCCTTCCGTTCGCACGCTTCCACGGGCATCTGCTGCTGATGGGCGGGCTCGGCTACATGTTCGACGCGATGGACGCAGCCGTGCTGGCGTTCATCCTGCCGGTGCTGCGCACGACCTGGAATCTGTCGAGCGTCCAGATCGGCGTGCTCGGCAGCAGCACCTATATCGGCTTCCTGTTCGGCGCGCTGCTGGCGGGCACGCTGGGTGACCTGATCGGCCGTCGCGCGGTGATGATGTCGGCGCTGGCACTCTATTGCGTCGCATCCATCGTCAGCGCTGCGGTGAACGACTGGTCGTCCTTCTTCGCCGCCCGCGTCGTCGCGGGCATGGGCACCGGCGCGGAGAGCGCGATCATTGCGCCCTATCTGGCGGAATTCGTCGCACGGCGTTACCGCGGCAGCTTTACCGGCGCGCTGGCCGGATTCTTCTCCTTCGGTTTCGTCGCGGCGGCCTTGCTCGGCTATTTCATCGTGCCCGCCTCTGAGAACGGCTGGCGCATCGTACTGGTGATCACCGCGGTGCCGGTCGTCATGCTGCTGTGGTGGCGCAGGGCGCTGCCGGAATCGCCGCGCTGGCTGGAAAGCCGGGGCCGGGAGAAGGAAGCCGCAGCCGTGCTGGACAGGATCGAGGCCGGATTTGCGAGCCAAGGCCATGTCCTGCCGCAACCGGTCGTCGAAATCACGGCGCCTGCCGTGACTGGTGGTACGCTGCTTGCCAATTTCGCCGCGCTCCTCGCCGGCCGCCAGGCGCGCATCACCATCATGACCTGGATCATGTGGCTTACGATCACGTTCAGCTACTATTCCTTCTTCGTCTGGATCCCCGGCCTTCTGGTCCAGAACGGCATGAGCATCACCAAGAGCTTCGCCTATTCGATCGCGATCTATTGCGCGCAAATTCCCGGCTATTTCAGCGCTGCGTACTTCAACGAGCGCATCGGCCGGCAGGCGACGATTGCCTCCTACATGGTGCTCGGCGGCGCCAGCGCGCTTGGACTTGCATTCGCGCAGAGCGATCAGCACATCATGGTCGCCGGAATCTTGCTGTCCTTCTTCATGAACGGCACCTATGCGGGGGTCTATGCCTATACCGCCGAGGTATTTCCGACGGCCGTCAGAACCACCGGCGCCGGGCTCGCCTCCGCGATCGGCCGCATCGGTGCGATCGTCTCGCCGATCCTGGTCGGCTATCTCTATCCCAATTTCGGCTTCGCCGGCGTGTTCGGCCTCACCACGAGCGTGCTGCTGTTAGGCGCGCTCACCGTGGTGCTGATGGGCGTGCCGACACGCGGCCGTTCGCTGGAAGAGATCGCGGCAGGCGAAGTCGCATGAGGGATACGAAACACCGATCCGATCCGCTGCTCTGCGCGGTGGCGGCCGCGCAGGGCAGGGCGAATCAGCCGGATGCCCTGTACTCGGCGCTGGACGGCGCCCTGAAGTCGGCGATCGGGCACAAGCTGTTCACGATCCTGACCTATGACGACGACACGAGGGAAGCCGCGCGGGTGTATTCCAATCTGCCCGGACCTTACCCCGCGGGCGGCCGCAAACGCCTGGCGCCGGGGCCGTGGACCGAGGCCGTGCTCGACCGCGGCGAGGCCTATATCGGCCGCACCCGGGACGATCTGCGCGAGGTGTTCTCCGATCACGAGCTGATCGCTTCGCTCGGCTGCGAAAGCGTGCTCAACATGCCCGTGCGCTGGCGCGGGCGCACACTCGGCTCGCTCAATCTGCTCCATGAGGCAGGCTGGTACGTCGAGGACGATAGCGCCGCGTGTCTTCCATTCGCCCAGCTCGCCTTGCCCGCGCTGCTCATCCAGTCCTGATAAGACAGGAAGTCGTCATGTCCCGTGTGCTCTTCAAGAACGCCGCTCTGCTCGATCCGCTTCAGCCGGACCTCCTGGAGGGACATCACGTGCTGGTCGAGGACGGTCTGATCAAGGAGGTCTCCGATCGGCCGCTCCAAGTGGAAACCGACCGCACCGTCGATCTGAAGGGCAAGACGCTGATGCCCGGCCTGATCGACCTGCATGTGCATGCGATCGCCGTCGAGCTCAATCTGGCGCAGCAGGTGCACATGCCGAACGTGCTGGTGACGCTGCGCTCAACGCTGCTGCTGCGCGGCATGCTGCGGCGGGGCTTCACCACCGTGCGCGACGCCGGCGGCGCCGGCCATGCGCTGAAGCAGGCGATCGAGACCGGTCTCACCGACGGTCCGCGGCTGTTCGTCTCGGGTCGTGCGCTCAGCCAGACCGGCGGGCACGGCGACATGCGGGCCCGCTCGGATTATCTTGCCAGCGACGCACCGTGCCCCTGCTGCGTGCGTGTCGGCGCGCTGGCGCGCGTTGCCGATGGTGTCGACGGCGTGCGCAAGGCGGCGCGCGAGGAACTCCAGATGGGGGCGGACCAGATCAAGATCATGGCTTCCGGCGGCGTCGCTTCACCGACCGATCCGGTTGGCGCCTTCGGGTACTCCGAGGACGAGATCCGCGCCATTGTCGAGGAGGCGCGCGGGCGTCAGACCTATGTGCTCGCCCACGCTTACACCGCTGCCGCGATCGAACGCGCGGTGCGCTGCGGGGTGCGCACCATCGAGCACGGCAATTTGGTCGATGCTCCGACCGCGCAGCTGATGGCCGAGAAGGGCGCCTATGTGGTGCCGACGCTCGTCACCTACGAGGCGCTGGCTAACGAGGGTGCCCAATATGGCCTGCCGCCCGAAAGCGTTGCCAAGATCGCCGATGTCCGCGACGCGGGCCTGCGCTCGCTCACGATCTACCGCGACGCCGGCGTAAAGATCGGGTTCGGCAGCGACCTGCTCGGACCGTCGCAGCGTCTGCAGAGCGACGAATTCCGCATCCGCGCCGAGATTCTCGGTCCGCGCGCCGTCATCGCCAGCGCGACATTGGTCGGCGCCGAGGTCCTCGGCATGGAGGGCAAGCTCGGCCGCATCATGCCCGAAGCCATTGCGGACCTGCTCGTGGTCGATGGCAATCCGCTGCGCGACGTGGCCTGCCTACTCGGCCAGGGCGAGCACATCCCGATGGTGATGAAGGCAGGCAAGGTCCAGTTCGACCGGCTGGGGGCGCGCAACTAATCCTATTTCGAGATGCGCACGACCATCTTGCCAAGCGCCCCGCGCGTCTGCATCGTCCTGAACGCTTCCCGGAAATCATTCAGCGCGAAGATGCGACCGACCACAGGCTTCAGCTGGCCCTCGACCAACCAGGCCGTCAGCTCCGACATCAGGCGCTTCTGCACCTCGGGCTCGCGGATTGGAAGCTGCGCGAGGTCGACGCCGAGCAGGGCGCCGCCCTTCAGCAGTGGCAGGTTGAATGGCAATGCAGGGATCGCGCCGGCGGCAAAACCGACCACGAGATGACGGCCGCGCCAGGCGATGGAGCGAAAGGCCTGCACCGAGATCTCGCCGCCGACGGGGTCGAAGATCACGTCGGCGCCGTGTCCTTCGGTCAATTCCTTCAGCGTGTCGCGCCAGTTGGTCTGCGTGTAGTCCACCACAGCGTCGGCGCCGTGCTGTCGCGCGAACGCGCGCTTGTCTGGTGTCGATGCCGCTGCGATCACACGGGCGCCGAGCAGCCTGCCAATCTGGACGGCCGCGATTCCCGTGCCGCCCGCTGCGCCCAGCACCAGAAGCTGTTCGCCTGCGCCGAGCGACGCGCGCGCACTCAGCGCATAGAGGGCGGTCAGGTAATTGGCACGAAACGAAGCGGCGACCTCCGCCGCGACGCTGTCCGGCAGGGGATAGAGCGCTTCGGGGGTGACGACGATCTCTTCGGCAAGCGCGCCCGAGCGCGTCATCCCCATTACGCGCATCCCGGGTTGATAGCCGCCCGGTGCGCCGGGGGCTTCGTCCACGATGCCTGCGAATTCGGTTCCGGGAATGAAGGGCAGGGGATCCTTGGTCTGATAGCGCCCCTCCATCTTCAAACCGTCCACAAATCCGATTCCTGCAGCCTCTACCCGGACACGCAGCTGTCCGGGTCCGATGTGTGGAGACGGAACGTCCTTCATGGCGATTTGATCGATCGGCGCGTATTGCTCGACGACGACGGCTTTCATGTCGGACCTCTGTTGTCCAGTTATGCTGACAGGTCTCGACACCAGCCTCTTGTGTCTTACCGCCACATTCCGCGCATCCGCGCCCCGATGTCGACCTTCGGCCCCTGCGCCGCCGTGCGGGCCGCGCTTGCCCCAGCCTTCGGCCAGGCGGTGCGCTCGAACAGATAGACCAGCGGCTCCGGGATGAAGCGGGTGCGCGAGGCGTAGACGTGGCGGTCGCCCTTGGCTTGCTGGCCGTGGGTGAAGAAGCGCTGCGGCACCACGAGGTGCAGGTCGTCCTTGGCGCGCGTCATCGCGACATAGAGCAGGCGGCGTTCCTCCTCGAGCTCGGCGCTGGTGCCGGCGCCGAGATCCGACGGCATGCAGCCGTCGACGACATTGAGCACGAATACCGATTTCCACTCCTGGCCCTTGGCGGAGTGGATGGTGGAGAGGATCAGATAGTCCTCGTCGCGCAAGGGCGGCCCGGATTTGTCGCTGGCCGCATCCGGCGGGTCGAGCGTGAGCTCGGTCAGGAATTTCTCGCGCGAGGCATAGCCACTCGCGATCTGCTCGAGCTGCATCAGGTCGGCGCGTCGCGTCTCCGAATCCTCGTGGAGGCGATCGAGATGCGGTTCGTACCAGAGCCGCACGCGTTCGAGATCGGCCGGCCATTCCGAATAGCGCAGATTTTCGATGGTGCGGACGAAGTCGGTCCAGTCCGCGCCGGTGCGCGGCGGCACCGGGAGCTGGCCGAGCGCGGCGAGCGGATCGGAGCTCTCCGCCATTTGATCGAGCACGCGCTGCGCCGTCGCGGGTCCGATGCCCGGCAAGAGATGCAGGATGCGAAATCCCGCGACGCGGTCGCGCGGATTTTCGGTGAAGCGCAGCAGCGCGAGCACGTCCTTGACATGCGCGGCATCGAGAAATTTCAGCCCGCCGAACTTGACGAACGGGATGTTGCGGCGGGTCAGCTCGATCTCCAGCGGGCCCGAATGCGAGGAGGTCCGGAACAGCACTGCCTGGTGCTTCAGGAGCGCGCCTTGCTCGCGGTTGGCCAGCACTTCCTCGACGATGTAACGGGCCTGGTCGGTCTCATCGTGCACGGTGACGAGCTGCGGCTTTTGCGCGGAGCTGCGGTCGGTCCAGAGGTTTTTTGTGAAGCGCTCGCGCGCCAGGCCGATGACGCCGTTCGCCGCCGCCAGCACGGGTTGCGTCGAGCGGTAATTGCGGTCGAGCGTGATCATCTCGGCGCGGGGCGAGAAGCTCTGCGGAAAATCCAGAATGTTGCGGACCGTGGCGGCGCGGAACGAATAGATCGACTGCGCGTCGTCACCGACGACGGTGAGGCCGCGTCCGTCCGGCTTCAGCGCCAGCAGGACCGAGGATTGCAGGCGGTTGGTGTCCTGATATTCGTCGACCAAGACGTGATCGAAGCGGCCGCCGATTTCTTCCGCGATCAGCGCATCGCTCATCATCTGCGACCAGTAGAGCAGCAGGTCGTCGTAATCCAGCACGTGCTGGGCCTGCTTGGCCTCGACATAGGCCGCGAACAGGCCCTTCAGCTCGGCCGCCCAGCCTGCGCACCAGGGATAGTGCGCCCCCAACACCTTCTCAATCTCCATCTCGGCATTGACGCAGCGCGAGTAGATCGACAGGCAGGTGCCTTTGGCGGGAAAGCGGCTCTCCGTCTTCGACAATCCGCGCTCGTGCCGGACCAGATTCATCAGGTCGGCGGAATCCTCGCGGTCGTGGATGGTGAAGGCAGGATCGACGCCGATCCGCTCGGCATATTCGCGCAGCAACCGTGCGCCAATGCCGTGGAACGTGCCGGCCCAGCTGAGCGCGTCGCGCATGATCGCGGCATTGTTCTCGCCGAGCACTTTTCGGGCGATGCGCTCGACCCGGCCGGCCATCTCGGCCGCGGCGCGGCGGGAAAACGTCATGAGGAGGATGCGGCGCGGATCGCTGCCCGCGACGATCAGATGTGCCACGCGGTGGGCCAGCGTGTTGGTCTTGCCGGAGCCCGCGCCAGCGATGACGAGCAGCGGCGCGCCCACGGTCGCACCATCGGCCACGCCATGCTCCACGGCGCGGCGTTGCTCCGCATTGAGCGTGTCCAGATATGTCGCCACGAATCGCCCCGGTGAAACAGCCAGAGTCGGCGATCCCGCTGCGAATCGCAATGCGTCTGGACGGGACCGATGTTAAGACCTAGGGACAAGACGGCCCAAGGTTCCATTCCAAAAAAAGCGCCGCCCGGCATGACCGAGCTCAAATCCGACCAGTTCGAGATGCGACGGCTGGAATCGCTCAGCAACACCATCTTTGGCGTCGCCATGACGCTGCTCGCCTACGACCTGCCCAGGGCCGCGGTCTTCACCAGCGCGCCGGACTGGAACGATCTCGCCCGGGTCTATTCCGGCAAGCTCGCGGGTCTTGCGCTCAGCTTCATCATCGCCGGCGTGTTCTGGGTCAGCCATCACCGGCGGCTGGCGCGCCAGCCCGTCGGCAGCCGCGGCGCGGTGATCCTCAATTTGTTCTTCCTGCTGTCGATCGTGCTGCTGCCGGTGACCAACGGCCTCTACACCAACTACGCCACGAGCAGTGCGGTCGCCGTGCTCTACGGCCTGCACCTGACTGCAATCGCCGGCCTCAATGCCTGGCTGTGGTGGAGGATCCTGGGCGGCTGGCGCCAGGAGATCATGGCCTCGTTGTTTCCGCTGCTGGTGTTCATCCCGGGCACGGTCGTTGCGGCGTTCGCGCCGCAAGTCGCGCCGTTCGTGTGGTTCATCGCCTTCGGCGGGCTGCTGATCCAGCGCTTCTATGTCGGGCCCACCGGGACGGACAATTAGGCCTGCCGTTCATTCGCCGGAGGGCGTCGCGCCGAACCCGTCGGCCGGCACGTAAAGCTTGACCGGGCGGATTTCGTAGACCGCTGAGGGATTGACCTGGCGCAGCGTTCGCGCCGCCGCGATCGCCTCCTCTTCCGTGTCGTACTCGACGAGGTGGAAGCCCAGAAGCTGCTCCTTGGTCTCGGCAAATGGGCCGTCCAGCACGACCCCCGCGCCGGGGCCGCGCAAGGTGCGGGCCTTTCGGGTCTCATCCAGGCGGGCGGCCGGGCCAAAATGCCCGCTTGCCCGGAGGGGAGCCTGAACCTCGATGACCTTTGCCACGACCGCGGCGTCCTTCTCGGGCGTCCAGGACAAGATCTCGTCTTCCACGTGATAGGCCAGGATGGCGTAAAGCATCGTCACCTCGTTGATTTTCGCTGCGCGCGTCCAAAGGACGTATCACCACCGTCGCAGCCGACAATGGGGCTGCGGAAAATATTGCGCCGCGGGGTGCGGCGACGAAACCTTCCCGAAACCCGATTGCGGCCGAAAGGTGTGAACGCCGCGCGAAATCGGCGCGACTGATTGCCACCAAGAGCACTTCGGAGGCGGCCATGTCGACCATCAAGATCATCTGCGACGCGCGTCGGACGGGAAAGTCGGAGCTTGCGGATCTGCACGACCAGAGCGGCCACCATCGCTATTACGGCAGCTCGGCCGAGAGCGGCGGCGAGCGCATCGTTGAAAGCCGGCGCGGCAAGCGCCCGCGCGCAATAAACGTTTGCGGCTTCTAGGCCCAATGCTTGCGAAACAGCCTGCGACCATGAACGTCGTGCAGATATCGATCGCCGCGATGCCGTTCCTGCTCTCGCTCGCGAGCAGGTCCGGCAAGGCGATGGCGCCAAGCCTGCTGGCGGGCATCTTCACCGTGCTTCTCGGCAGCGAGCCGCGCGGGCGGCCATGGCCTGGTGCGTCGGGCTGTTGATCGCGGCGGTTGCGGTGCGGGAGCGGACTCGCACGACCTGACCGCGTGTCACATCCCGCTCAGCACCTGCTTGATCAGGGTTTCCCGCAACCGGGCGATTTCGCCGCTCGCCTCCATCTGCTCGATCATCCTTCCGACCTTCGGCACGAGATCGCGATGCCGTTCATGCAGATGGTGGTAGATGCTGATGCGCTCGAGGGGTGGTGAGAGCGGATGGATCCTGGCCTGGAGATTGAGCTTCCTCACCGCAGCCAACCCGCTGAAGAAGTCGGTGACCATCACGTCGATGCGGTCGGCGTCGAGCATCTTGACCATGTTGTCGAGGCTTGTCGTCGCCGTGACCCGGGTCATGCCGCGCGTACCAGCTTCCGACGAGCCGACGCCGCGTACGATGCCGATGCTGTAGTCCCTGATTGAATTCCAGCCGGCGACGTCGAACTGCAGTTTCGTGGTGAAGACAGTAGGCTCGATGTAATTGATCGCAGGTGTCACCTGGATCAGCGTCGGATAGTCGCGAGAGAGCGTTCCAATCCGCTGGACCTCGCCGTCGACCTCGCCGATGCTCGACAGCGCGAGCGCGCGCTTGCCGGGCACATCCTCGAATTCGAGCTTGATGTTCAGCCGGGCATAGACCGCGCGGAGCATCTCGCCGCCGACATATTGATCGGGGATATCGGCGATGCGCGCCAGCCTGATGACCTCTTGCGCCTGCGACGGGCCTGCCGCGAGCAGCAACAGGCAGACCACGACTATCCGCCTCATGACGCATCTCCCTGGCCATGCCTCTTGGGCGTGCCCTGCTACCATCGGATTCCGGTGCCGCGATCTACCGGAGATGGCGGCTGCGCCGGTCCGCAACGTTGAGAGCGCGTTCCCGCTGTATGGCGGCTCCGGACTTTCACCGATGTCATTCTAGCACGCGAGGTGGTAGTTTGCCTGGGAATCCTGCTGCTGGGCGCAAGATATGACCCCGTCGAGCTCAAGCCGCCCAAGGGCCAACAGGATCATCGGCCGACAAGATCGCCACGTGTATCGCGTGCTGAGGCAGCGCCTCAACCGTTCACCTGCTCGCGGCTGCGATCTGTAAGCTGAGCAGGTGCCGCCATTTTCGAGGACATGGTGCATGGGCGACGCAGATGACGATGATATCAAGCGTGGCCGCGCCATTGCGCCGGCGGCTGCGAAGCAGGATTTGACCGGCATCGGCGCCCCGCTCGCGCCTCCGATGTTCGCGGCGCTCCTGTCGCGGATCTTCAACTGGTCGCGCAGCGGCGTCGGGCCTCGGCTGCTTGCCGCCGTGCTGCTGTTCTCATCGGTCGTGACGCTGACCCTGACCGCGCTCCAGCTCTATCTGGATTACAATCGTGAGGTCGGACTGATCGAGACGCGGCTCGACGAGATCGGCCGCAGCACCACGGGCAGCCTCGGAGAGAGCCTGTGGAATCTCGACCAGAACCAGCTCAAGCTCCAGCTCGATGGCATTCTGCGGCTGCCTGACATCCGTGCGGCGGAGGTCCGCGAGATCGCCGATCGGCCCAATCCGATCCGTGTCGAGGTCGGCGAGCGAAACACCCGTTCGATCATGACCCGGGACTTTCCGCTGAGCACGATGGTGCAGGGGACCTCGCGCGCCATCGGCACGCTCCGGGTCGAGGCGACGCTGACCGACGTCTATCAGCAATTGCTGAACAGGGCCCTGGTCATTCTGGCAAGCCAGGCGGCAAAGACGTTCCTCGTCTCGTTGTTCATCATCTACATGTTTCATCTGCTGGTGACCCGGCATCTCGTCGCCATCGCCGAGTACGTCGGCAAGTACAGCCTCGGACGGCCGCCGCCGCCGCTGCGCCTGGAGCGCCGGTCGCCTGACGATGCCGACGAGCTGGACAAGGTCGTCGTTGCTTTCAACGCCATGTGCGCCAACCTCGAACATGCCTATGGCGAGCTGCGCGAGGCCAATGGGAATCTCGAGCGTGACCTGAAGATACGGCAGCGCGCCGAGGAGAACGCCCGCGCGAGCGAGCAGCGCTTTCGTGATTATGCCGAGACCGCATCCGACTGGTTCTGGGAGACCGGCCCGGATCACGTGTTCACCTATATTTCAGATCGGGCCGGTGCTTTCGGCATGGACCCCAAGGCGCTGATCGGCCGGCGCCGTTCAGACGCCGCCTTCGACCACGATGCCGAGCCGCAGAAATGGCGCAGTCACTGGGCCACGCTGGATCGCCACGAGCCGTTCCGGAAGTTCGAGTATCGCGGCCGCGATGCGGCTGGCCGCGCGCACCATTTCAGCGTTAACGGCCAGCCGGTGTTCAGCGCCGACGGACGCTTCATGGGGTATCGTGGTTCGGCTACTGATCTGACCGAGCAGCACGAGACGGAGGAGCGGCTTCGCCAGTCGCAGAAGATGGATGCGATCGGTCAGCTCACCGGTGGCGTCGCGCATGACTTCAACAACGTGCTCACTGTCATCACCGGCACCATCGAGATCATCCGGGAGGGACTGGCGGACAAGCCCGACCTCGCCGCGATCGCCCAGCTCATCGACGATGCGGCGGCGCGAGGCGCGGAGATCACCTCGCAGCTCTTGACCTTTGCGCGTCGCCAGCCGCTGGAGCCGCGCGAGATCGACGTCAACGGCCTCGTGCTCGAGACGGCGAGGCTGTTGAAGCCGACCCTAGGCGGAAACATCGAAATCGTGACCCACCTCGCGGACGACGCCTGGCCGGCGATGGCCGATCCGTCGCAGCTGTCGTCGGCGATCATCAATCTCGCCGTCAATGCGCGGGATGCGATGCCTGGCGGCGGCACGCTGACGCTCGAGACCGCGAACCGCGAATTCGATGGCGCGGATGGTGCCGGTGACGGCGACGCCACGCGCGGCGCCTTCATCATGGTCGCGGTGGCGGACACCGGCCATGGCATCCCCGCCGACATCCGCGACCGCGTGTTCGAGCCGTTCTTTACCACCAAAGGGGTCGGTCGCGGCACCGGGCTCGGCCTCAGCATGGTCTACGGCTTCGCCAAGCAGAGCGGCGGCAGCGTTGCGATCGAGAGTGAGGAAGGCCGCGGCACCGTGATTCGGCTGTTTCTGCCGCGATCTGCGGGCGGAGCGCAGGCGAGGGCCGGGTCGCTGCATGCGCCCGCGGCGGCACGCGGGCACGAGACGATTCTCGTCGTCGAGGACGATCCGCTGGTGCAGGGCTATGTCATCGCCCAGCTCGGCAGCCTCGGCTATCGCACCCTCGCAGCCGGCGACGGGGCAACCGCGCTTGCGCTGGTTCAGCAGGGCGCCCAATTCGATCTGCTGTTCACCGACATCATCATGCCCGGCGGCATGAACGGGCAGGAACTGGCCGAGGCCGTGCGCCGCCTCCGCCCGGGGATGAGGGTGCTCTATACGTCCGGCTATACCGACAACGCCCTCGACCACGACGGTCATCTCGGTCCCGGCGTTGCGTTGCTGAGGAAGCCGTACCGGAAGGCGGACCTGTCATCGAGGATCCGCGAGGTGCTCGCCGGCGAGCCGCCCGCCTGAGCAGCCGGCGCGCGATGCCAACGAAAAAGGCGCGGCGGGGGAAGGCCCCCGTCGCGCCCGATTTCTTGCTCGCTGGTCCAGGGCTGAGAGCGCCCCGATGCCAAGCCTCTATTCAAGGCTTAGCGGGCGATCCCAGCGAGGTGACAGCGCTTGGTAAAAGACACTGGATCACCTCCTTTCGTTGGTTGCGGAAGATTTCAATATAGGCGGCAATTCCGCCATTGTTAAGGGGAGGCGGGTCCGGAGGAACCAGCGGCTGTTCGCAAGGCCGGGAAAGCGCTGGAAGCCCCATCTGGGCAGTTGATCCTGGGCAGTTGAGACCGCCGCCCGGCCGTGTTAGGGAGCCCCTGTCGCGGGTGTAGCTCAATGGTAGAGCAGCAGCCTTCCAAGCTGAATACGAGGGTTCGATTCCCTTCACCCGCTCCAATTCGCCATCTCGAAAATAACTTACGATTCAATGAGTTGCATGGGGTGAATCTGTCGTCAAGAGTCCGTAATCAGACTGTCCACGATATTTTAAGGGCGCTCCTCGGGCGCACTCTAAATCGATTGCGAAAACAATAATTTGCCTGCAGTTGCGATTATAAAATTCCGAAGCGCCCGGTTTTCAAAGCGTTTGCGTGAAGTGCAGTGATCTTCGTGTGCTTACATCAGAAGATTGCGCGGCTGATTATGCTTCGTCACTGAGCTCGCGTCGTTTTGCCTGATCGTCGTCGTGCAGATAGTGCGCCGTAGCTGCCGTCGACGACCACTGACCCTTCTTCATTAGCTGCGTTTCCGTGAGCCCGGATGTGCCTTGCTTCGGTCGTGCCGCGGTGGCGGCCGAAAGAGGTAAAAGTTAGCTCGGGCCATTAACCTGCAGCCAAGATAATCTTCTTCGTGATGCGTTGGACTTGAGTCAGCGTCTCGCCCTTGCCAAACCAGGGTAGACTGCTCCCATCACGTCGCAACATCAGACCTCTTGTCGGACGCAGCTCCTTGATCGCGTCGAGCTCTGCCATTAGCAGCGGGTAAAGTGCCTTCCCCTTGGCGTTGAATAGGGGGTCCCAAGATCCAGTGCTGGTCTTGTAGTTGATGACGTAGACGTGGCTCGGGGGGCGGTAGTGATCAGCCGTGGAACGAATGAAAATGTGGGCCTCGCGCTGAAGCAACTCCCAGCCGATCAGTGCACTGGTGGCAAGCGACGGATAACCCATTTCGATCGCTTTCGTCCGGAAAGCTGCAAGCTCCGCAAAGGTCGCGTGCGACGTTTCGCGCGAACTGGACTGCAGGCCCATCTTTTCGAAGGGATTCCGAGGCGGGAGCAAGCCCGGATGTGCTCGGGAAATGGCGTTCCATGCGCTACGTGCGGTCTTCATCGCGTGATTGACCGTCGTACGGCGTTCGATCTTTTCGCCTTTCACTTCTTTGAAGAGCAGTCTTTCGAAGAGCTGATCGACGAAAGCGGTGTCAATACTTGCGACCCGGCGCGTCCCCAGTCGTCGGCCATCTTGCAAGATGTACTCACCGATCATTTTGATGCCAGTCTCATGAACCCGGCACTGACCGGGGCTCAAAGGCTGAAGTCGCTTAGCTGTCTTCTGGGGACCATGTTTGACGGTAGAGATGAAACATCCAATCTACCGTGCCGATGACCACGCCAATGCCAATCGGATTTTGCGTCCTCGCCGCCCATGCGCCAGCTATCTGAAGCTCGACCTGAACAGCACATCCTGCAAGAACTCATCCTGCAGGATGCGGTGTACGTACTGCCCAGCAAGAGCTGTTAGCGGCAGACGTAGCTGCCGTTAACCAGAACGCGGACACAGGCGGTGCCCACCGCAGCCGCACCAACTGCCGCGCCGCCTACGACCGCACGCCTGGTGGTGCGCCGTGCAACGCCGGCCACTGACACGGGTGTCAAGGGGCGTCCGACCCGTGCTTCTGCCCGGCCTAGCGAGAGCGACAGGCCTTCGTCGGCCGACCAGTCGATTGAGCCGGACACTCCGAGGGCGATCACGGCACCTGCGAGTGATAATCTTGTGAGCATGCCACGCTTCATGATGGTCTCCGTCCTGTGAGAGTGAATTTGGATCGCTCCATGGTTCGCTGCTCGGACCATTGATCAAGGTCAAGGAATCGCAAGAAAACGGTGCAGCTGGTAAGCGCGGGCGACACGCGAAGACGCTTCCAGCAGAATGGGGGCGGGAGCGACAGCTTCTCCGACTCTTTACTTCTGCACGCAGAGCGGTCTCAGCGTCTCGTCGCTGCTGCGCGCTTTCGCGTATTCCATCAATGCCATCCGGGCTACCTCGCAACGCTCTGCGCTTGAAAACTCTTGTGTCGATATGACGGCGCCATTCGCGACGCCAAGCCAGCTGATGACGACCAGAACATAGGTCATGGTATCCTCCCCCTAGGCGTCGATCTCCTGAGCGCAGATTGGCGCGAGAGGCGGCGGCTCAATGAGCGCCGCCCATCGCGCCATCATCAAGCTCTATTGGCACACATACATGATGCCATCACCGCCCTTCACCAACGAGCCTGGGACGCATCCGGTGCAATTGCGCGCCACATAGTCGGCCAGCCGCTATAGCCGTAACTCCACGATCCGCCGAAGTAATAGGCTCGCACCGCGTACCAGGGCAAACCGTCATTCGTGTAGTAGTGACCGCGATAATAAGGAGTGACGTACAATCGGGCGGCCGCTTGGGCGTTGTCGAGTCGCAGCGAGATCCCGCCTCGGTCGGTCAAGCCAATGAACAGCGTCGTGCCGCATACGAGCGCGGCGACGGCAACGGCAATCTTCCTTGCGCTTATCGACTTCATGGACGTTCTCAAAAAATGAACTTCAACGCCACAACAGGGCGGCGATTTGCGTTAGATCAAGGGAATCAAACAAATCGAATCTGCTTCTCCTTCGAATTCGCCGGATCAGTTCGGATTAAAT
This sequence comes from Bradyrhizobium sp. Kon56, assembly GCF_055807635.1. Classification (NCBI taxonomy): domain Bacteria; kingdom Pseudomonadati; phylum Pseudomonadota; class Alphaproteobacteria; order Hyphomicrobiales; family Nitrobacteraceae; genus Bradyrhizobium; species Bradyrhizobium sp. Kon56. Next base: position 36,055 of record NZ_JBVVOU010000021.1, read on the forward strand.
AATGCGGATCTGGAGGATAGCGCTCCAGCCCGACAAGTGCGGCCCGCCATCGGAAAGCTCGCTGTCACGGTGGCAGCGCCGGCTCTCTCTGCACTGGAGCCAAGTATGCAATTGTGCGAGTGCTTTTCGCCAGAATGCTTCAGGCAGTCGGGGACGAGCTCGGAGACGGCATCGCGGTTCGGGATCTGCTCTTCATCATCTCTGCCGATCGGTTCGTAGGATCCTGTCGCGCAGCGACCAATTTGCTGAACGCAAAGAAGAATCTGGCGACGATACCCTCGTCCGATCCGCGCTCATCACGAAGCGCCTCTGCCGCCATAAGCGACCAGCTTCTTGCCTCAGCCATCCAGACGGTGCGGTTTGCCGCATTCTCGCTTGCGAGCTGCCGACAAAGTGCTGCGCGCGAACTCAGCTCGAATTGACTCATCATCGTCCCTCCCTGCCAGAAGCTCGATGTACGCGGTGAGAACTCTGCGTTGCGTGCCACATCTCTGCAATTGACCTTCCGGTCATTGTACCAAGGGGCATGTCACAGCCACTGACCAAGCCGCGCGATACTACGCGAGGCGGTGTTGCGAAAATTCAGTTTGTTGATCTGGCTCAAGCGACGCCGCATTCGAACGCGGTGAACATTAGCCTGCTGCAGCGTGCGTGCGCTTACCAGTGAAGCGCCACCGATGCATCAGCAAGTGCTTCACCAGGGGCGCGCCGCGGCGGAAGCAACGGCGGCTCGATTTAGGCAGCCATGCCCATGCAGGTCGCATTTCTTCGCCAATCCTGCCGCCGTGGCCCGTTGCTTGCCAGACGAAGGTCTGCGGCGGCAATGGCGCCGACAATGCCCATCTCGCGATATCTGGTCTATGTCGGCGGTGCGTTGCTCGCGATGCTCTTCGTTGTGGACGCCCTGGTGCAGGATCGGCCTGCCATCCACGGTGGAGCTGCGCGCTCCGCGACCATCCGCATCCATTCCGATTGGAAATTGCCCGAGCGGGTCGTTCTCGACACTAGCCTGCCGACGATCGTCGCAACCGACATCGCCAAGGTCGAGCCTGGTGCCCTGCCGGGCGCCGACCTCTCACAGAGGCGCGCTCGCGAGGCCTTCGCTCAGCTAGGAGCAGCCGATGCCGAACGACCGCCGGCGCGTCCGTCGACAAAAGCTGATGTGAAGCCGCAGCGTCAAAACAAAAGTGCGAGGAGGCACATCGAAAGAAATATCCGGCTCGTCGCGTGGCCGCCGCAGTACGGCTGGTTTGGCAACCAGGTTTGGTGAGCATCTTCGGAGGGGGGCGCCCGCCATCGACACTATCAACGAGTGCACGTCGAGGCATTGCCCAATCAAACGTCCTTTAAGATCGGGAGTAACTGGCATGAGTGAAACGTCAAGGTCTGACGGCATCGATCGTCGCGGGGCTCTTTCATTGCTCGGATGGGCCGCTGTATTCGGATTGGCGGCATCCGGCACGGTGCTGTTAGGAACAGAAGTGTCGGCGCAGACGATCGGCATGGAGCGACGCCAGGAGAGGCGGGGAGCCCGCCACGAACGGCGTCAGGAACGGCGCACGGGCCGGACTGAACGCCGCCAGGAAAGGCGTACAGGGCGCACGGAGCGCCGTGAAGAGCGGCGCAACTAGGACGTCAACATGCTCTCACAGATCATCGTTCGCCGGCAGAAGTCTGCTTGATCGCGATCCGGAAGCTGGCGGATGCCGCAGACCTGGTACGTCACATTCGAGGTGCACAAGCGTGGGACCTTGCCGAAGCGGCGAAGTCCACGGGAGACACGCACATTCGAGAGCGAAGCCGAGGCGCGGGCTTTCGCGCGAGAGAAATTCAATGAGGGATTGATCGTGTTTGCAGGCACGCTCAATCCCTTTTTGCCACGACGGCTGATCCCCTCGAGCGACATTCCGTCCTGGATAGAGCAAGACCGAGGCGACGAGGTGGGCGGCCACGATGACAAGCGCGACCCGGAGAAATAGGCAGCATGTCTTGTTGCTTCATGCCGATGTCGCGTTCGAAATGTCTTGAGTGTTGCCATTATGGCACGTGGAGTTTGTGCCCTCGCCCGTAGAGTTTCAGCTGGAAGTTGGGGGATGATCGCAGTGCAACAAGTCGCCGTTCGAGCAACCAAAAAGCGGCCGGCAAGGAGAGAGCATGATGAAAAGACTTCTGCTGACAACCATTGGCGTGGTGACGCTGGCCATGGGACCCGCCATGGCTGCCGATATGGCCGTGAAGGCGCCGCCCCCGGCACCGATTATTCCGATCTACAATTGGACGGGGCTCTACATCGGCGGCAATGGTGGCTGGGCGCAGAACCACAACTGTGTCGATTTCCTTGACGCGGCCGGCGTCGCCGTCGCTTCCGGCTGCCGCGATCGTTCCGGTGGTGTTATCGGTGGCCAGCTTGGTTATCGCTGGCAAGCCAGCCAGTGGGTGTTTGGTTTGGAAGCTCAGGGCGATTGGGCGGATTTGAGCAATCAGCGCGTCAGCCTGTTCGATCCAACGCTCTCCACGCGCGCCAAAACGAGCGCTATCGGCCTCTTCACCGGCCAGATTGGCTACGCCTGGAATGCGTCACTGCTCTACGTGAAGGGCGGCGCTGCGGTGACAGACAATCGCCTCAGCGTACTTGATACTGCGACCGGCGCCGAGCTCGCGGCGCAAAGCGCAACCCGCTGGGGTGGTGTTATCGGTGTCGGATTCGAGTATGGCTTCACGCCGAACTGGTCGGTGGGTCTCGAATACGACCATCTGTTCATGGGGCACCGGAATAATTCGTTTACGGTCGCTGATCCGCGACTTGCTGCTTTCGTGAACGATCGGATCACCCAGGACGTGGATATGCTCACCGTGCGCTTCAACTACCGGTTTGGCTGGGGCAGCAATCCGGTCGTCGCGAGGTATTGAACTCTCCCGATCGGATGTCTTCAGGGGGCCGGCAGCAACGCCGGCCCTCTTTTTTTGCGCTTTGTCGCGTCCTATCCTCAGCGCCCGACCACGCGATCGACCGGACCGCCGGGATTGGTCGGAGTGCCGGGCCGCACTGCTTCTCGTGCGGCAGCGCGCGCGACGGGACGCACTCCAGGACGACGCCCGGTCTTGGAACGCAATGCGCGGGATAGTCCAACGTATTGGCAGTATGCGACGGCGTTGGCGCTCCCAGAACTCGTGAAGACGAACCCGACCGTCATCAATGCAACTGCTAATGCGATGGATGGCTTCATTTTTGGCCTCCTGTTTTTGGAGCCGTAGTGGAAGCCTGCGCGTTGCGGACGTTACCGGCACAACGGTTCGTCTGCCGCGAGGATCGTCCGATGCGGCTCTCGCGCCATACCATGTCGATCGCTCAAAACTGTTCGTGCTGGAGCGGCTGGATTCCGTCGAGCAGGTGGATGCTGACCGGGTCTCTCGGGCGATCGAATACACCCGGTTTCCTTACACGATGTCTTCGAATGACAGCCTCATTGAAGAGGAGGGATTGCTGTTACGGGCCGCCGATCTCATCGGTCAGCTCGGCAATCCCAACTATCTGAAGAAGTCCAACGCGCTGTTCTACGAATTCGAGGAGATCGGTCTCAACAAGACCCTGGGCTACGCGACGCCGGCGGATATCGTTTACAAATATCCGCCATTCTCTTGGAGTAACGTAGCTCCCCAGATCCAGCCGGCGATACGTCATCTCAACGTGACGTCCCGAGGCCGGCAATGGATAGCGAGTCTCTACGGCAACGTAGTTCGGGCCGAGCGCGAGCTGACTCTGTCCGGACCACAGCCCTAGACCGGACCACAGCCCTAGAAGAGGCTCGACGCTTGATCTGGATCAAGCGTGCGGCGTGAGAGCAGGGGCTAGTTCGCCTCAGCATGCGCGGCATGGCTGAAGGCGCGTCCGTGAAAACACTCCGTCAGATATTCTCCGGAGACGAGATCATCCAGCTTCTGATCCGACTCGGATTGCTGGGGCTGCTGCTCGTCTGGGCGCTCCTGCTGGTCCGTCCATTCATCCCCATTTTGGCCTGGAGTGTCGTGCTTGCTGCTGCGCTGAACCCGGCTTTTCGGCGCCTCAGCGACATTCTCGGCGGACGGCCGAAGCTTGCGGCGACGATCCTCACGCTCGTCAACCTGGCTGTGGTGATCGGACCGGCGACCTGGCTGGGCATGGGCGCGGTCGACGGGATCACCGATCTTGCCGCCCAGGTGACGGCCGGTGAATTGCATGTGCCTTCGCCGCCCCAGTCGCTCAAGGAGTGGCCAGTCATCGGGCCTCAGCTCTTCGATCTCTGGGATCAGGCGACGACCAACCTCCGGTCGCTCTTGCGCGCGGTCGTGCCCTATTTGAAGCCATTCGCGACCACCTTGCTTGGGTTTGCCGGCAATGCCGGTGTGGGAACGGTCAAGTTTCTGCTGTCGGTGGCGGTGGCCGGCGTGCTGTTTCCGTATGGACCTCAGCTCGTGGCCGCAGGGCGCAGCTTTCTGTCCCGCATCGTGCCGGACCAAAGCGAGCATTTTCTGGACCTGGCAGGAGCCACGATCCGTGCGGTGGCTCAAGGCGTGATCGGCGTTGCCATCATCCAAGCCTTGCTGGCGGGAATAGGTTTCAAGCTCGCCGGCATCGCCAGCGCGGGCCTTCTTGCTTTCGTGGTGCTGTTGCTGTCGATCGTGCAGATCGGCGGGACCATCGTCATCCTGCCGGTCATCATCTGGATATGGACCGACAAGGAATTCCCGATCGCGCTCCTGCTGACGGTGTTTCTCGTGATCGTGTCGGTGCTCGACAATATCCTGAAACCGCTCGTCATGGGGCGCGGCCTGACCACGCCGGCGCTGGTCATCCTGATCGGAGTGATCGGCGGAACTCTCTTCCATGGAATCATCGGCCTCTTCATCGGACCGATCATTCTGTCTGTCGTCTGGGAGTTGACAGTCGCCTGGATCCGCGCCGAACGGGCTGCGCCCGCACAGCTGGCAATCGAGCGTTGACCTCCATGAGCTCGATGGAAGCTCTCGGCTGAAGATACGACGACCGGTCGGAGATGGTGGTGGAAATGCCTGGCTCACCCGCTGACGTTGCTCTGACCGTCGATGCCGGGCGTCGACATGCTGCAACATTTGCGGTGTGAGTGCCATGGACACCATTCTTGTCATCAATGCCGGCTCCTCTGATCTCCGATTCCAGATCTACTCTGTCGAAGGAGACGGCAGGCTACGGCAACGGCTCAAGGGGCAAATGGACGGCATCGGGCGCTGTCCGCGCTTGCGGGCGAGCAAGGCTGGCGGTGGTCCGCTCGCCAATCGCGCTTATCCAGTCGAAACAGTGCCGGATGTTGCGGCTGCGATGGACATCACCAGCACCTGGTTGCGGGACGAGCTTCATATAAATCCGATTGCAGTCGGGCACCGCGTCATTCACGGTTGTACAGAGCATGACCGGCCGGTCCTCATCGATCACGAAGTCCTGGCGTGCCTGGAGCGGTTGACCGCGTTGGCGCCGTTTGACCTCCCGCATAATCTGGCGCCAATCCGTTCGATCCTGGCAAATTTCCTGGCGCTCCCGCAGGTCGCCTGCTTCGACACCGCATTTCACCGAACGCGTGCCGCGGTCGCCGACGATTGTGCCATTCCCCGTCAGCTCTATGCCGAGGGCGTACGACGCTACGGCTCTCATGGTCTCACTTACGAATATATTGCGAAGGCCTTGCCCAGGATTGCGCCGGAAATCGCGATGAGACGGGTGATAGTCGCGCGTCTCGGGAGCGAGGCATCGATGTGCGCGCTCAGCGGTGGACTAAGCGTAGAGAGCACAATGGCCTTCACCGCGCTCGACGGATTGCCGATGGGGGTGCGAGCGGGGCAAATCGATCCGAAAGTCGCGGTCCGCGGTGATATGCGTCAGCTCAAAGCAAGTAAGGACGCGAGCGCGAAGTTCGCCATCGATCATTTCGTTTATCGAATCGGTCTCAACGCGGGCATGCTCGCAGCTGCGTTGCAGGGCCTTGACGCGTTCGTCTTCACGGCAGAGGTCGGCGACAACTCCGCATTGCTCCGTTCGCGCGTGGCGGAGCAGCTCGCATGGCTCGGTGTCAAGCTCGATGCAAAAGAGAACGCACTGCAATCGCGGCTGATATCGTCTCCAGCGAGCCGCATCCCGGTCTACGTCGTGCCCTCCGACGAGGATATCATGATCGCCAGGCACACGCTGGCACTGCTGATGAACCGTAGCCCGGGAGCGCCAAGCTGAGCGTCATGATCGGGCTCCCTGGTGGCCGGGGTGTGCGCAATGCGCGTGCACGCCCGCGGCACGTTGATCTGCATCAAACGCCCGCATCGTACCGCGGGCCGGATGGCAGTGCTGACCAATCAAACCGCACCAGTCGGGGAGCTCGCGATGGTCGTCCAATTTCTGCTCGGCACTTTCATCAGCGTGATCAACATCATGATTCATGCGCTGGTGACCGTCGCAGCGATCGACATCGCCCGCAGCGCGGGATTGAAGCATACAATGCGGCCCCGATCTCACATGATGGCGGTGATGGTCACGATAGCTGTCATTTTGATGGTTGCACACACGGTCGAGGTTCTTGTCTGGGCGCTGGCTTACGCTCTGGTTGGTGCCGCGCCCGAGGGGAGCGAGTTGCTGTATTTCACCTTCGTGAACTACACCACGCTGGGCTACGGCGATGTCACGCCAGTGCAGGGATGGCGGCTGACGGGGCCGATGACTGCCATGAACGGCATTCTGATGTTCGGCTGGTCGACCGCAGTCCTGTTCGAGGTGTTACGCAAGACCCTTGAACATCTCTCGGCAATCGCGGCGCCCGGCTTCAATTCTGGAGATCATCAAGAGCTGCGAGCTGATGCCGGTCCAGGAGCATGATCTGCCGCTGGGTGCTGCCGATGAAGCCGAGGATGCCGAGGTCGTGAAGGCGGGACAGGGCGCGGGACACGGTCTCCAGGGTCAATCCGAGGTAGTCCGCGATGTCGCGCCGGGACATTGGCAGGGCCAGAATTCCTGCGGCCGTTAGCCGCGTATCCATCTCGAGCAGGAAGGCCGCCACCCGCTCCAGCGAGGTCTTGCGGCCGAGCAGCAGCATGTGATCTTCCGCATGCTGAAGGTTGTTGGCAGTCATGCTGAGCAGGTTCCGGGCAACCATGGCATCGCCTTCTGCGACGAGTTCGAGGCTCTGCCGTTTAACCAGGCGTACGGTCGTGTCGACGATCGCTTCCGTTGTGAATCTATGCTCGCTGCCGTTTTCGAGCCCGAAGATGTCGCCAACCAGGTGGAAGGCGCCGATCTGGCGACGCCCGTCTGACAGGAGCTTGTAGCTTCGCACGGCGCCTGATTTGACCTGATAGACGTATTCGGCCGGCTCTTTCTCGCCGTAGATTTCGATGCCTTTTTTATAGGTAAATTCGTTTAAACTGATGATCGGATTTGAACTGGTATTCAGGCCAAGCTCGCGGAGTGAATGGTGCCGCGAGGAAGCGTCGGCAGCGTTGCGAACCAGCATGGCCAACTCCCGAACTGGTGCTGACGCGATAGCCGCGAGCAGCTTATTTCCATCACCGGGAATACGGAGCCGCCGATAAATCACCCTTCCCGCAAAGGTTGTTTAAGCCAAAAGCCGGCTTTGCAACCATTGTCTGTAGGTGCATTGTACCAAAGTACAGGGACGGCGATGGTGCGCTGGATGAGAAACCTGTCAGAACATCTGTCGGATTGCGCGGCCTAGGCTTACGTCGCGCATTCCGCCTGAAGTCGTGCCACTGCGGGCGGGCTGCTTTCATTGATGTTGACCTCGGGGTGCGAGGCGTCTTGAATTGCTTCTAAGGCTTGCGCGAGCGGTGGGTGTTCTGCTTGCAAGAACAGGTCGGGAGGAAAACATTGCCTGGCTTCGTCTATGTGGTCGATGACGACCCATCGTTTCGCACCGCCATCCAGCGTCGGCTCAAGCTTGCCGGCTATGAGGTTGTGACCTACGCGTCGGCGCAACAATTGCTCGAGGATCCCCCGGGCTCCGAACATCCGGGCTGCATCCTGCTCGACGTGCAGATTCCGGGCCTGAGCGGCCCTGAGTTGCAAGCGTGCCTCGCCCAACGACCTTCGCCGTTGCCGATCGTATTCCTGACAGGGCATGCTGATACCGCAACGACTGTTCGCGCGATCAAGGCCGGCGCGGAAGACTTTCTGACCAAACCAGTATCTTCGGAACAGTTGATCGGCGCGATCGAGCGCGCACTGGTTCGACAAGAGGTGGTGCGCGGCCAACAGGGCAAGCTGGATTCGTTTCGTGCTCGTTTGACGTCTCTGACGCGACGCGAGCGACAGGTCTTCGACCTCATCGTGCGCGGGAAGATCAATAAGCAAATCGCTTACGAGCTTGGAACCACCGAGCGCACCGTAAAGGCCCATCGGCACCAGGTGATGGCAAAGATGCAGGTGCCGTCCTTGGCCGAGCTGGTCTCCGTCGCCGAGCGGCTCGGACTTCTGAGCTCGCAGCCGGCGTGAACCGTCGGACTGTTTGCGGTAGGTGACGTCAATCTCGCGATCAGACCTGTACGATAGGACAATACGAAATATTGTTGACAGATTCTGGCAACGACTGCCTAGTTGGCCATTGGATTTGCGCAGGAACATTTGCGGCGCCTCGTCGTTGTGAGGCGGGTGCAGAGTGTTCGATGAGAAAGCTCACCCATTGTTTGCACGCAGGTCAATATACGTTGTGGATGACGATTCATCGATGCGGCGAAGCATGGAGCGGTTGCTGCGGAACCACGGCTTTACCGCGGTTGTTTTCGAGTCCGCCGGTGCATTGCTTAGTCATGGCCACCTCGAAGACGCGTGCTGCCTCGTGCTGGACGTCAATCTGAACGGCGAGTCGGGTATCGCCCTGCGGCGCAAGCTGGCAAGTGACGGCGCTAAGGTGCCTGTCGTCTACATCACGGGCAACGACAGCCCGGCAAATCAGGCGGCCGCGATCGATTCCGGCTGTGCGGCCTATTTGAGCAAGCCCTTCGCGGCCAGCGAGCTGATCGCAACGGTTGAACGCGCCTGCGCCAAGAGCGCTTGAGTTGTTCTCACCTGCTCACTCCTCGATGTCCTGCTCCAGGATCTGTGCAGGCGCGCCTTTGTGAGCCGGGCCGAACTGTGCCAGCGGCAATGACGTCGTCAGAGACAGAAGGTTGGAGTCGGTGACCTCAAGGACGAGAGCCGTGCCGGCATCCATGTCGTTGATGAACTTGGGATCGGCTGCGTCGGCGGCAATGCAGGTATTGCTCAGGCACCAGGTGTAAGGCAATGACTGGACGTTGGCCCCGTCGATCGTCAGCTTGACCGGCTTCTGCAGATACATGCCGACGGGAACGAACACTTGTAGGCGCGCAATGGGGTCGCCGTCACGCTCGATGAGGTCCACGCGGATTGCCATCTGACCCGTAGCAAACCGCCCCGTGATCGAGGTTCGGCACAGCATCGGCGTTCCTGCAGGCCGTACGCAAAGCTTTGTCCAGCCGCCATAGGTGATGTCGTTGGCTTCGCGCTGCCCGCGAGGTGCGATTTCGGCGGACTTTACCTCTGGGGTCGGCTTTGGTGCGGCTATATTCTGCGCTGAAGCTGGTCGGGCAACAGCCGCCGCGAACAATATCGACACGCAGACGAGCGCACGCCCGGACAAAAGCACTGAAGTTGCGTCGATCATGTTCTGCCTCCAGGCCCCAGCTCTGCGGCTATTTCTGCGCGTCAAGGAATCGTTCGACGAGCGGTGCCCACATCGGAATCGTGCCGGGCGAGCCGATGACGAAATGTCCGTCGCTGACGGGCCGAACCACATAGGCGAACATAGGTAGCGGCAGTGGCAAGGCCCAGACCTCTTCCTGGATACGAACATTGTGGTCGGCGCGTCCCGGGGCTAGAAAGCAGGCCAGGATGCTCAATGCCGCGGCGAAGTAGGTCACTGTCGAAGCATGCCGCAGGTTCACGCGCGCCTCCTTCAACCGGCGAAAGTGCTGGCCACGATGATCGGTCCAAGCACGGTTAGGACGACATTGCCGACAGCGTAAGGTACGGCGACCCCGAGCACGGGGGTTTGGCTTTCTGCTACTTCGCAGGCGCCGGTCACGGCGGCGTCGACCGTCATGGCGCCGGCCAGCGCTCCGCAAATGATGACCGGGTTCATGCGGAGTACGCGATGGGCAAACAGGGTGGTCACGATCAGCGGCACCAGCGTGACGACCAGGCCCATGCCGACCAGCAACATGCCATGCGACTGGATTGCGACCCAGGCCGCGTGGCCGTTCCCGAGCCCGATCGCAGCGATGAAGCCACCAAGGCCGAGATCGCTCAGCGTCTGCTGCGCTGCGGGGGGCATTGCACCCATCGTCGGCCGCCGAGAGCGCAGCCAGCCGCAGAAAAGCCCTGCAATCAGGGCGCCGCCGCCACCTCCCAACGTCAGGGGCACAGACCCGATCTTGACGCTCACGAGACCGGCAAGCAGACCTATGGCAATGCCTGCGGCAAGGAATGCGATGTCGGTACGATCTTCGGAGCTCAGGATCTGTCCAACCTGCGAGGCGGCGCGCTCGATGTTGCGGGTGCTGCCGACAAGCGTCATGACGTCACCGACATAGACGCGAGTGTCCGCGCTCAAGGGGACTTCGCGTCCCATCCGCGTCAAGGTGCGCAGGAACACGCCGCGCGCGGCGTCGCCGACGCGGTCGGCCACGTCCTTGACGGAGCGGCCGTGGAGCTTGCGATTGTCGACGAGGACGTCGACCACATTGCCTGGAAGAGCCTTCAGGATCTCGTCGGCGTCGATTTCGGTGCCAACAATCGGCTTTGCGGCGACAATGGCCGCCGTGCGACCCGCGATGACGATGTCGTCGGCCGCTTCAAGAACCGTGTCGCGATGCGGCTCGACGTCAGCTCCCCCGCGCACGATCCGCTCGATTACGCTGCGGCTGCCGATCTCGTCTTCGAGCGCGCCGACCGTGCGTCCCGCCGCTGCCGACACCCGGTACGCGCGCGCCTGGAATTTTCGATAATGCAGATTTTCGGTCTGCGGCGGGTTTCCTCCCGACAGCTCCGCTTCCAGCTTCGCAGCCTCCGCCTTCAAATCGATCCGCATCAATTTCGGCGCGACGAAGGGTACGAACAGAAGCGTGAGGATGTAACCAAGGACGTACGTCACCGCGTATCCGGCGGCGATATTCGCCTCCTGCTGCTCCAGCACGTCCTTGGCGAGCCCGAGTTGGGCCAGCGCGCCGGATGCGGTGCCGATCACCGAAGATTGCGTCAGGGCTCCCGCAGCGAGCCCCGAAGCGGTGCCGGGACCGAGTGCGAATGCCTTGGCAAATATGAGAACGATGACGAGCCCGGTGCCGCCAAGCACGAGCGCGAGGGCGACCTGCGCCAAGGTCCGGATGCTCAGAGAAGCAAAGAACTCTGGCCCCGACCGGTACCCGATCGTGAATACGAACAGGCTGAAGAGGATGACTCTCAGTAGCGCTGGAAATGTGAAGGTGCCGAACTGCCCGATCAGGACCGCCACGATGAGCGTGCATGCGGTGGTGCCGATCGAAAATCCAAAAATACGGACGCGGCCAAGGATGGTGCCGAGCGCGACCGACAGCAGCAGGAAGATTTCCGGCGCGGCAGAGATGATCCACCTGACGGTAATCATGGCGCATTGCCTCCAGTAGTTAGGGGCCAATCTCGTTGCCGAAAGCTGGCGACAGTTGATCCAGATCAATCCTGGTCGGCGGCAAGCTCGCTCCTTGTGGAGCCTCAAGAGTCAAAGCCGACCTTCGGACATGAGCACGATGGATACTGCCGCTGCTTCGTCGATACGCTGCGACGAAACGGTGCCGATTGCGCTGCTGCTTGCCTTCGCCGGGGGCTATATCGACGCCTTTACGTGGATCATCCACGGCGTAATGGCCAATGCCCAGACCGCAAACCTTGTGCTGTTGTGGGTTTATGGCTCGATCGGAAATTGGACGAAGGCGCTGCACTTCGTTCCGCCGATCCTTGCATTCGCCGCCGGTATCCTGGTCGCTGCATGGCTGCGACGGGCAACCGGAGCGCGCGCCAGCGCGATCGGTACGCTGATCGAAATCTTGCTGCTGGTTACTATCGCCATCCTGCACAATCGCCTGCCGGATATTGCGGGAACGCTTGGCATTTCCTTCGTCGCCGCCGTGCAGAGCGCCGTCTTCACGAAGGTCGAGGGCGTGCTCTACAGCTCCGTCATGATCACGGGCAACATGCGGCAGGCGATTGAAGGCCTGTTCGCTGCGGCCTCCGGGGATGGGACGCTCCGTCCCCCCGGCATTTTCGCCACCTTATGTGTAACCTTCGGTCTCGGAGCGGCTGTGGGCGCCTTCGCGACAAAGCAAATCCCGAATCTCGCGCTCGGTCTCCCCGTGATCGCGCTTCTGGTCGTGCTTTTGCTCTGCGAAGTCTCTAGCGACGAGGGCAGGCTCTGATGTCTTCCGGGCGGAAATGGCGCTGGATCTTCTTGTTTCCGCCTGCAACCTGGTTGGCGCACTATCACCGCGCTTGGCTCCGTTCGGACGTGATCGCCGGAATCACCCTCGCGGCGTACGCCCTCCCTGTGTCACTTGCCTATGCGACGCTGGCGGGCCTGCCGCCTCAGATCGGCATCTACGGCTACATGCTTGGTGGCATCGGCTATGCGCTGCTCGGGTCGTCGCGCCAGCTTGCGGTGGGTCCGACCTCTGCGATCTCTCTGATGATTGCGGCCACCGTCGGGGCGCTGGCCGGCGGAGACGCGGCGAAATACGCCCAGATCGCGAGCCTGGCCGCCTGCGCGGTGGCGTTGCTGTGCCTGATCGCATGGTTGTTCAAGCTCAGCGTTCTCGTCCGCCTGGTGAGCGACAGTATCCTGGTCGGCTTCAAGGCCGGCGCGGGACTTACCATCATGATGAGCCAGTTGCCGAGCCTGTTCGGCGTTGCCGGAGGCGGTCACAATTTTTTCGATCGCGCCATCAAGCTCGCGGGTCAGCTCGGCGGCATCAATTGGCTGGTTCTGGCGATTGGATCCATTGCGCTCTTCTTGCTGCTGGTGGGAGAACGGCGGCTGCCGGGAAGGCCGGTCGGACTCACGATCGTGGCGCTGTCGATTGTCGTAGCGACGTTGCTTGGGCTTCCGTCGCTTGGCGTACCAGTCACCGGGAAAATTCCAGAGGGATTGCCAGCTATCGGGTTGCCGAGTTTTGGATTGTTGGAGCCCGACGAGCTCTTCCCGCTGGCTGCGGGATGCGTGCTGCTGGCCTACATAGAAGGCGTCTCCGCCGCGCGCAGCTTTGCTGCCAAGCATGGCTATGCCCTCGATGTCCGCCAGGAGTTTTTGGGGCTGGGCGCGGCCAACCTCATCACCGCCTTCGGCCACGGCTATCCCGTGGCCGGCGGGCTGTCGCAATCTGCGGTCAACGATAATGCCGGAGCGCGCACGCCGCTGGCGCTGGTCATCTGTTCGACGACACTGGCGCTGTGCCTGCTGTTCTTCACGGGAGCCCTGACGAATCTACCCAAGACGGTGCTGGCGGCGATTGTCTTTGCTGCCGTGTACAGGCTGGTGGACATCCGCGCGCTGTTGCGGATGTGGCAGGTCAGCCGCATAGACTTTTACGCTGCGGCAATTGCGCTGGTATCCGTGCTGCTCCTGGGGATATTGCAAGGCGTTCTGCTGGCGGCGATTGCCTCGATTGTCCTGCTCCTGGCGCGAGCCTCACGTCCGAATGTCGCCTTCCTCGGCCGGCTCCCGGGCACCGGCCGCTACTCCGATGGTGCGAGGCACGAAGGCGTCGAGCCATTGGTCGGTATCATCGCCTTTCGACCGGAAGCCTCGCTGCTTTACATCAATGCCGAAACAATCCTGGAGACAGTGTCGGATGCCTTGCTGAAGTCGTCCGATATCAGGCTGGTTGTCTGCGATCTCTCCGCTTCGCCCTACATTGATTTGGCTGGGGCGCGCATGTTGCGCGACCTTCACGACAAGCTCGCCTCGGTCCATATCGCCTTCTGCATCGTCGGTGCACATGCACAATTGCGCGATCTGCTGCGGGCCGAGGGATTGGCGGAAAAGACCGACAGTGCGACCTGGCTTCGCTCGGTCGACAGCGTGCTCGGTGAAAGCAAGCAATCGTCTGATCCCAGATCGGAGGATCCGGCCGGCGTGTTGGCCACCCGGCTCTGATCCGATCTCTCTCGCCTGCAATCGGAATCGGGCAACCACCTCGGACGATATTGCATCGCGAGGTGCTTCGCGTCTCTTCAAGATGCGCGTCCGTTGACTTGGATCAATAAACTGAGGTGAGCGGGCATCACGATCCGGCTGCGACCTCGCAAAGATCCGGAGAGAGACATGTCCAAGGACGCCAAGCCTGCAGAGAAGCGCATCGATCAGTTCATTTCCGGGCCCGGCGGACGGGCAGACGACTGGCGCGATATGGTCGAAGCAGCCAAGGTATGGGCGCGCGGCGGCGACCGTGCGATGTTTGACGCGGCCCTGGCCGATCTCTCCGTGATAGAGGAGTTTCACGGCTATCCGGGGCTGCAGTTGATGGCGGCTTTGCGGGAAGCCGCCTCGGCCGGGGATGCGGCGGGTTCACTTGCTCTCGCGACGCGCATCACGCAGGCATTGATGACGAGATCCTTCCGCCAGCTTGCCGGCGACTGGGATGCCAAGGACGACGGCGACGGTGATGCGCCCGAGCTTGTGCCGTCAACTTTCGGATCGCATGCAGCTCGGCGACCCTATTTCGAAACGCTGGTCGTCACCGGGGTCTCCTCCGAGAAGTGGCCAGCTCTCGCTGCCGAATGGCGCAAGTTGCGCCGTCCGGTCGATTCGTTCGTCTATGAGCCGGTGATCGTCGGAAGTCTGGAAGACGCCTTCTGCGCGACGATGCTCAACCCCAATATCGCCGCCGTCGTCATCAACGAGGGGTTCGGTCTGCGCTCGCGTCACGACGCGCCGGTATTGCGCACCATGACCGCCGCCGCGGGGATCAATCACGAGTCGGACGCGTCCGCGCTCCGGCTAGCCCACGTCATCAAGCGGTTACGTCCCGAGCTCGACATCTATCTGATGTCGAATCGCGACGTCGAGGAAATGGCGGGGAACCCCGAGGCCAATGTGGTTCGGCGGATATTCTACTCCATCGAGGAACTCCTCGAGCTCCATCTCTCCATCCTCGAAGGGATCCAGGATCGATTCGATACGCCATTCTTCGACAACCTGAAGAAATACGCACAACGCCCGATCGGAACGTTCCATGCGCTGCCGATCGCTCGCGGCAAATCTGTCTTCAGGTCGGACTGGATCCGCGATATGGGCGAGTTCTATGGCTTGAATCTGTTCCTGGCGGAGAGCAGCGCGACCACCGGCGGTCTCGACAGCCTGCTGGAGCCGACCGGTACCATCAAGAAAGCGCAGGACAAGGCGGCACGCGCGCTCGGCGCCGATCGCGTGTTCTTCGTGACCAACGGCACCTCGACCTCCAACAAGATGGCGGTGCAGGCGCTGCTCGGGCCAGGCGACATCGCGATCGTGGATCGCAACTGCCACAAGTCGCACCACTACGGCATGGTTCTGGCCGGCGCCCAGCCGATCTATGTCGAAGCGTTCCCGATGACCGAGTATTCGATGTACGGCGCGGTGCCGCTGAAGACCATCAAGCAGGCGCTACTGAATGCGAGGGCCGACGGCCGCCTGGACCGCGTCAAGATGCTCGACCTGACCAACTGCACCTTCGACGGCCACATCTACAACACCCGGCGGGTGATGGAGGAATGCCTCGCGATCAAGCCCGATCTGATCTTCCTGTGGGACGAAGCCTGGTTCGGCTTTGCACGTTTCTCCCCGTTCCTGCGGCGGCGGACCGCGATGGGCGCCGCCAACGAGATCGAGGCCTGGATGCACGACCCGAAATCGGTCGCGGCTTACGAGAAGCAGCAGGCCGACCTCGGCAAGACCCCCTCGGATGAGGTGCTTCTGAAGACTCGCCTGATCCCGGACCCGCGCCAGATCCGCTTGCGCGTCTACCAGACCAACTCGACCCACAAGTCGATGTCGGCGATCCGGCAGGGTTCGATGCTGTCGGTCAAGGACGTCGAATTCCACACCGTCGAGCAGCAGTTCAAGGAGGCGGTATTCACGCACGCGTCGACCAGCCCGAACCAGCAACTCATCGCGAGCCTCGATGTCTCGCGGCGTCAGATGGAGCTCGAGGGCTACGGTCTGGTGGCGAACGCGATCGAAATCGCGTTCGCGATCCGTCGGGCGGTCAACAACAATCCGCTGATCTCCAAATACTTCCGGATTCTCGGTGCGGACGCGATGGTGCCGGCGCACTACCGCCAGAGCGGCTTTACCGACTATCTGGCCACCGGCACAAACTGGGCGAGTGTCCTGAAGAGCCTCGACGACGACGAGTTCTGCCTCGATCCGACCCGCATGACGTTGGTGTGCGGCACCGCCGGATACGACGGTACGCAGTTCAAGGGAATCCTGGCAAACGAGTACAACATCCAGATCAACAAGACCTCGCGCAATTCGGTGCTGTTCCAGTCCAACATCAACAACACCCGCAGCGATGTTGCGCATCTGGTGAGGGTGCTGGCCGAGATTGCGGGCGAGGTCGACCGCGGGCTGGTTCAGGGCGGCGCCAATGCGACGAAGACCTTCGAGGCGCGGGTCAAGAGTCTGATGACCGATGTGCCCGACCTGCCGAACTTCTCGCAGTTTCACGACAGTTTCCGTGGCGATGCCGGCACCAGGACCAATGAGGGCGACATCCGCAGCGGCTTCTACTCGGCCTATGACGCAGCGGGATGCGAATATATCCGGCTCGGCGATTCCGAGATCGACCGTCGCCTCAAGGCCGGTCCCGACCTCGTCTCTGCCAGTTTCGTGATCCCGTATCCGCCGGGCTTCCCGATCATGGTGCCGGGGCAGGTCATCACCCAGGAAACCATCGACTTCATGCGCAAGCTCGATGTGAAGGAAATCCACGGCTACGACGCCAAGGAGGGGCTGAAGCTCGTACGTGCCGAAGCCCTGGCGAAGATCGGCCGGCCCAAGCCCGGCGCCGCGCCGAAGCTGAAGGCGGCATCGTAATAAAGGGGACGGACATGCAAGGGTTTTTCACGTTCTTGCAGCAGAACCCGTTTCTGTTGCTGTTCTTCGTCGTCGGGCTCGCCGTCTGGATCGGCCGGGCCAGCATCAAGGGTTACGGCCTCGGCATGGTCGCCGGCGCCATCGTGGTGGGCGCTGGCCTATCCGTGTGGGCGTCGATCTATGGCGTGAAGCTCGAATTGAACAACTTTGCCAAGAGCCTGTTCTACTACCTGTTTATGTATGGCGTCGGCCTGCGTGTCGGCCCGTCCTTTATCAACAGCCTGAAGGGGGATGGGCTCAAATTCTGCCTCCTGGCCCTCGTGTCGAGCGTGCTCGGTCTGGCGCTCGTCGTCATCTGCGCAAAGCTTTTCGCACTGCCGATCGGAGCTGCCGGTGGCATGCTGGCGGGGTCGCAGACCATGTCGGCCGCGATCGGTTCGGCCGAGCAGGCCATCACCTCCGGCGTTGTCAAGCTGCCTGAAGGCATGAAGCCCGAAGATGCGTCGGGCATGATCGCGCTGTCTTACGGCATCACTTATATCTGGGGCACCGTCGGCATCATCCTGATCTGCAAATATCTGCCGCGCTGGTGGGGCGTCGACGCCAAGGTCGCAGCC
Source organism: Bradyrhizobium sp. Kon56 (assembly GCF_055807635.1). NCBI lineage: Bacteria > Pseudomonadati > Pseudomonadota > Alphaproteobacteria > Hyphomicrobiales > Nitrobacteraceae > Bradyrhizobium > Bradyrhizobium sp. Kon56. The sequence continues at coordinate 53,807 of NZ_JBVVOU010000021.1, forward strand.
AAGCAGTACGAGCAGGAGTTTGGCGTCAAGGACCTCGAGGGTGGTGGCCTGACCGGTTACCGGCAGTTCGGCCTCCGTGCCTACCGGCTAGACAATCCGGCCCAGGTCGGCATGAGCATTGCCAAATTCCGCACGATGAATCCCGAATATCGCATCGTCAATGTGGCGCGCCGAGGAGAACCGCAGGGCGCCGATCCCGAATTCGTCCTGCAAAAGGGCGACGTCGTCGCGCTCGGCGGCTCGACCGAGCATCTCACCGACAAGATGGGCCTGATCGGTCCCGAGGTTGCCGACGCCAAGGCGCTCGGCATTCCCATGGATCAGGCGGACATCCTCGTCACCAACAAGGAGATGGCCGGACGGACCTTTGAATCCTTCCGCGAGACGGCCATTGCCGGTCAGTTGCAGGTCACCAAGGTCGAACGTGGCGGCGTGCAGATTCCGGCCGGTCTCAAGACGGAGTTGCAGCGGATGGACATCGTCTCGGTGGTCGGTATCAAGTCGGCCGTCAACGAGCTCGGCGAGATGTGGGGACGCATTGCGCGGACCAACACTTCGACCGATCTGCTGACGCTCGCCGCCGGCATGATCATCGGCTTCCTGATCGGGATGATCGAATTCCCGGCCTTCGGTGCCAAGATCGGCCTCGGCAATGCTGGCGGATTGTTGCTGTCCGGCGTGATCGTCTCCTCGCTGGTCTCCCGGCTGCGCTTCTTCGGCAACACACCGAACGCGGCGCGCAATGTGCTGGAGGATCTCGGTCTCGTGGTCTTCGTCGCCATCGTCGGCATCAATGCCGGCGCCGGGTTGTTGGCGCAGCTCACGGGTGCGGTCGCGTTGAAGATCTTCGTCGCCGGCTTCATCGCCTGCACGATCCCGCCGTTCGTCGTCTGGGCGATCGGGTATCACGTCTTCAAGATCAATCCGGCCGTGTTGATGGGCGGCGTTGCCGGTGCGCGGTCGCACTCCGGTCCGTGCCGCGAAGCCGCGGTGGAAATCCAGAGCTCCGTGCCCTGGATCGGGTTCCCAGTCGGCTACGCCGTATCGGGCATCCTGCTCACCGTGTTCGGCTACTTCGCAATGATCCTGGCTCAATAGCTCGGCGTCACAACCAGAGGAAATAAAACTCATGAGAAAAGTTGCTATCTATGCCGCCCTGGTCGCCTCGCTGGCAGGCGTCGCCGGCTTCGGCACGCCGTCGCAGGCAGAGACCGGCCAGGTCGCCGTGGTCTTCACCAAAGGCGGATTCATCGTCGGCGTCGGTGGCGGCGAGGGCGTTCTGCTGCTGCGGGGCCACAAATATCCCTTCACCGTCTCGGGCATGAGCGTCGGCTTCACGATCGGCGCCTCGACCACCAAGCTGGTCGGCCGCGCTCTTAACCTGAGGGGGCCGGAGTCGATCGAAGGCTCTTATGCTGTGGGCGGTGCGGGCGGTGCCGTCGCCGCCGGCGCAGGTGCCGTTCAGCTGCAAAACGGCAACGGCGTGATTCTGCAGCTTAGCGGGCCGAAGGTCGGTGCGGAGCTGTCAGCCGCTGTGGGGGGCGTGACGATAGCTTTGAAGCGGTAGAGCGGCAGTCGCGCCGATTCGGCGGTCGCGGCGCTCTTGAATGGCGGCTGCTTCTCTCATGCACGTAAGTCAGGGAAGCGGCCGCAACTCAGTGCCATGTTCGGGTGCCAACCGCGTTCCGCGAGGCATCGTCGAAAGCGGATCACGGCACCCATATCGAGGGAGGACATGCCATGCTTCGTTATCTTCTGGCTCTTGTTGCGGCCGTCGTTCTTCTCACGGCCACGCTCATTCCCGATGATGCCTATGCCCGCCGCGGAGGTGGCGGTGGTGGTGGCTATCGCGGAGGTGGAGGGGGCATGCGCGCCGGAGGTTTCCATGGCGGCGCCGTTCACGCCGGGCGGATCCATGGCGGAGGCGGACGCCATTACGTAGGAGGTCCGCGGCCAAGCCATCCGATCGCCGGTCGTCCGGGTCGCCCCGGTTACCCCGTTGCGGGCCGTCCGGGCCGTCCCGTCGCCGGTTATCCTGGAGGCTATCCGCGATATGGCTATCGAGGCGCGGCTTACGGTGCTGCTGCCGTCGGTGCGGCCGCCGCGGGCGCCTACGGATACTACAACAACAACTACAACAACGGTTGCTATCAGGACACGTACGGCAATTGGGTCTGCCCCAACCAGTATCCGTATTGAGGAGGGAATGCGCTGCTGACGGACCCAGCGAAGTCCGTCGGCAGCATCGATCTGACCGTCAACGATCGGACCGCGCGCGCCGTGCGGCCCGATCACTTCGTCAATAGCGTTCGGCGACGAAGTTCATCCCGCGCAAGGGGGCCTGGTCATTGTAACGTCCCTTGTCGGAGCGCTTCGGCAGCTTCACCTCGTCCTTCTTGATCCGCTTGTGCGGGATAGCCTCCAGGATGTGCGCGATACAGTTCAGCCGCGCCCGCCGCTTGTCGTCGGACCGAATGATGTACCATGGGGCGTCCTTCGTGCTCGTCTTCTTGAGCATCAGGTCGCGCGCGCGCGAATAATCATACCAGCGCTTGAAGGATTCGAGGTCCATCGGGCTCAGCTTCCATTGCCGCACCGGATCGTCGATGCGGGCGTGGAAGCGGCGCTCCTGCTCGTCCATCCCGACCTCGAGCCAGATCTTGATCAGGATGATGCCGCCGTCGATGACGTACTTTTCCATCTGCGGACAGAGCGAGAGGAAACGATCGTGCTCGGCGGGCGAGCAGAATCCCATGACATATTCGACGCCAGCGCGATTGTACCAGCTCCGGTCGAAGATCACGATCTCGCCGCCCGCCGGAAACTGCTTCATGTAGCGCTGGAAGAAGAGCTGCGTCTTTTCGCGATCCGATGGCGCCGGCAGCGCCACCACCCGGAACACGCGCGGGCTAACCTTTTCAGTGATCGCCTTGATCGTGCCGCCCTTGCCGGCCGCGTCGCGGCCTTCGAACAGGACGATGACTCGAAGCTTGTTTTCCTTTACATAATCCTGGAGATGGCAAAGCTCGATCTGGAGCTTTTCGAGCTCCTTCTCGTAGTCCTTGCGCTTCATCCGCTCTGAGGCTTCGTCCTTTGCCATGCCGCTCCGCCTTCTCTTAACTCGGCCGAAACGTGATCAGTCGCCCCAGGAAATGATGACGCCGATGTCGCCGGGCACGCCGCCGGGAAAATCGATGACCTGATAGCCGATGCGATAGCCGCGCGGCTTGAGGTATTCGGACCAGAGCTCGAAGATCTCTTTTGGAATTCCCGTCAGCGTTTTCTCCCAGCCCGCCTCCATTTGGTTGATCGCGCGGCCCTTGTCGGTGCACAGGGTATTCGGGAAGCGATAGACCTGCACTTCGGTCAGGCCGTTGCGAACCGCGCGCTGGATGATGGTCGAGGCGAGCTTGATTTTCTCCTCCTCGGATTTTCCGGACGGTTTGCTTAGCCGTTCGATCAAGTCGCGTTTCTCGGCTTCGGCCGCGGCGGCGAGGCGAACATATTCCTCGGCCTTTCTGGCTTCCTCGAGCGCAGCTTCCTTGCGAATTTGCAGTGCGTTGGGAATGAGCTCATCGATGCCGGGCATGATTGGTGCGTTCCTGGCTTGCTGTGGGATCGGAGTCAGGGCTAAGGTATGGCTCGCGCCGTCCGGACCTTTGATTCATATCAAGCAATTTTCTCACCTGCGCGGCCACGGTAACGAGCCGGCGCGCAGAACGCCCTGATCCCTTCTGTGGAGGCGACCATTGACCGAGCAAATTCATCCGTTGGCCCCGCATCATCTGCCGTTCTATCTCGCGCCGGGAAGCGGCACGGACGTGCTGATGGTGGTGATGGGGATCTTCCTGATCGGCAGCGTGCTCTGGGTCGGTACGCTCTATTGGAAGCTGCACAGCCTCCCCGAACGAATGGCGCACAAGTCGCAGAAGCTGCAGTTCGAGATCGTGGCCGTGCTGGGCATCATCTCGCTCTTTACGCACATGCACATTTTCTGGGTGGCCGGCCTTCTGCTCGCGATGATCGACCTGCCGGATTTCGGCACGCCGCTGCGGAGCATCGCAGGCTCGGTCGAGAGAATCGCTGACGCGGCGCCCGGTGAGGGCCGCGAGCCTGAACTGCCAATCCTGCCGCCGGTCGAGAAGCCGATCGTCAAGGGGAAGGAACACAGCCATGTTTGAGCTCATGTTCTGCTCTCTTCTGACCATCCTGCCGGACTACCTCTACCGCCGCTATGCCCAAGGCAAACGTTTCGGCAAAGAGATCACGTTCTTTTCCATTTGGTACGAATTGCGATGGGGCATCACCGGCTGCCTGATGCTCACGATTTCTCTGATCACGATGATCTTCTACTTTCATCCGTCGACGACCTCGGCCACGCTCTATTTCCGCACGGTGCCGATCCTGCCCGAGGGCTCGGGCCGCGTCGCGGAAGTCAATGTCGGCTACAGCGAGGCCGTGAAGAAGGGTGATGTGCTGTTCAGGCTGGACGGTTCGAAGCAGAAGGCTGCGTTGGAAACAGCCACCCGCAAGATCGCCGAGGTCGACGCTGCGATGACAAGCGCCGAAAACGACGTCGTCAAAGCCGAAGCGCAGATCCAGGAAGCCAAGGCCAGCCTTCAGCAGGCCAAGGACGAGCTGGATGTCAAGACGGAGTTGCAGCGCCGCAACCCCGGTATCGTCCCGCAGCGCGATATCGAGAAATTACAGGTCGTGGTCAACCAGCGGCAGGCTGGTGTGGACTCGGCCACCGCGTCCAAGACGTCAGCGACATTGCGGCTTTCAACGCTGTTGCCGGCTGAAAAAGCGAGCGGCCAGGCGGCGTTGGCGGAAGCGCAGGTCGATCTGGACAAGACCTTCGTTCGCGCCGGTGTCGACGGCCGCGTGGAGCAATTCCTGGTCCGCACCGGCGATGTCGTCAATCAGCTGATGCGCCCGGCCGGCGTGCTGGTTCCGGACGGCGCCGGCAGGCGCGCCTTGCAGGCCGGCTTTGGTCAGATCGAGGCGCAGGTGATGAAGGTCGGCATGGTGGCGGAAGCAACCTGCATCTCGAAGCCGTGGGTGATCATTCCCATGGTCGTCACCAGTGTCCAGGACTACATCGCAGCCGGGCAGTTCCGAAGTGGCGAGCAACTGATAGAAGCGCAGAACGTCGGCCGGCCCGGCACGATCCTGGCCTTCCTTGAGCCGCTCTATAAGGGCGGACTTGAAGGCGTGACGCCGGGCAGCAGCTGCATCGTCAATGCCTATACCAGCAATCACGAGGAGATATCCGCAAAGGAGACGGGCACGGGTCGGGCCGTCGCTCTGCATGTTGTCGACGGTGTCGGCCTCGTTCACGCCATGCTCTTGCGAATTCAGGCGCTGCTGCTGCCGATCAAGACGCTGGTGCTGAGCGGGCACTGACCGGCTTCGCTTTGGTTTGAATCGCACGTCGGTTCAGCGATGCGCCTCAGTTGAGCCGGTCTGGCATCATGAGCCAGTCCGACCACCCAGCGCATATTCACTATGAGCGCCACATGGTCCCCGCAAAAATGCCGATCTGGCTTCGTTCCTTCATTGTCGCCAGCGCTGTTGTGCTCGTGCTTGGAGCGGGCCTGTTCGGCTACCGCTGGTACTCTCACCCGACGACGCTGACCATCGCGGTCGGGTCGCTGGATGGCGAAGCCACGCGTCTGGTATCGGCGTTGGCGAGCCGGCTTGCCGTGGTGAACGCCCCGGTCCGGCTCAAGCTTGTGGAAACCACCAACGCGCTTGATGCTGCCGAGCAGTTTGCGGCGGAAAAGGTCGAGCTTGCTGTCGTCCGCGGCGACGTGGGCGACCTATCGCAGGCGCAGGCCATCGTGGTTCTCGCCCATGCCGTTGTCCTGCTGGTTGCGCCGCCGGGCTCCTCCATTACCGAAATCGCTGGTCTGAAGCGCACCAGCGTCGGCGTGATCGGCGGCGAGATGAATCGCAAGGTCGTCGACGTCCTCAGCGACGAATACGGCCTTGGACGCGCCAACGTGACATTCCGCAATCTCCAACCGGCAGACGCGCGGCGGGCACTCGATGCCAAGGAGGTACGGGCGATTCTGATCGTCGTTCCCCTTGCGGAAAAGTATCTCGCCCTCTTGCGCGGCCTCTTTCTGCAGACGCCGAAGACCGCGCCGGTCCTCCTTCCCGTCGAGGCGGCTGGTGCCATCGCTGAAAAGCAGCGCGCCTATGAAAGCTTCGATGTCCCGAAGGGCACGCTGCGCGGTTCGCCGCCTGTCCCGAGCGAGGATCTTACCACGCTGCGGGTTTCGTTCTATGTGGTCGCGCAAAAGCAGCTCAGCGCAGAGGTGGCGGGCAGCCTGGCCGACGCGCTGATGAAGGCGCGCAGGGACCTGCTCGGCGAATTGCCGATCCTCTCGCAAATGACCGCACCGAGCACGGATTCGGACGCCTTCCTCCCGGTTCATCCTGGCGCCGCGGCATTCTACAACGGAACGCAGCAGAGCTTTCTGGACGAATGGGGAAACGCGATCTTCCTCGCGCCCATGATTTTCGGCGGCCTCATCTCTATATTGGCGGCGGCTTGGAAATTCCTTCAGGTGCGTGATCCTTCTAAGGACGAACGGGGCCTGGACTTACTGTATGCACTGGGCGCGCGGATACGCAGGACGGAGGCGGAGGCCGAACTGTCCGATATCGAGGTCGAGATCGACCGGGTGCTCCAGGGCCAGCGCGCCAAGGCCGCTGCAGGAGACGAGAATGCGCTCGATGTCTCCACCCTGAATGTAGCCGCGCACCGCCTTCAAAGCCTGATCCACGATCGCCGGATCTTACTTTCTGCGCGGCTGGGCAGCAGCGGCCAAGCGGTGCGGCCGGACATCGATCGGATCGAACGTCCGGCCGCGGAGTGAATAGCTCCGACCTCCGGGAGAGCTCCATCTTCTTTGATCTTGATCAATAGAAGACACTGATCGTCCAAGATGCTTGGTCCAACGGGAGCTCAAGGGAGGACGTGATGCTTCGTTGCGGGAACACTCTGATCGCGATGGCGTTGCTCTTGGCGATGCCTGTCGCCGCAGTAGCCCAAACCGCAGACGCTCCGGCGGCCCCAAGTAGCGGAGTCCAAACCGCCGGCAAGCCTCTATCGGCTGCTGAGTTGCTCAAGCCCGAGCAGCTCGAAGCTCTGGTCGCACCGATTGCGCTCTATCCGGACGAACTGCTTGCAAACGTGCTGGCCGCGTCCACCTATCCCTTGGAAGTCGTTCAGGCCGATCGCTGGCTGAAAGAGCGCAAGACTCTGAAGGGTGATGCCCTGAAGACTGAAGTCGAGAAGCAGCCTTGGGATGACAGCGTCAAGGCGCTGGCCTCAACCGCCGAAGCGTTGGCCATGATGAGCGACAAGCTCGACTGGACCAAGGCGCTGGGCGACGCCGTGCTCGCGCAGCAATCGGATGTGATGGATGCGGTCCAGCGGCTGCGGACCAAGGCTTATGACAACAAGAAGCTGGTGACCACCACGCAGCAGAAGGTGACCGTGAAGACCGAGGAAAGCAGGCAGGTGGTCGTGATCGAGCCGGCGGTTCCCGATACGATGTACGTGCCGTACTACGAGCCTGCGACGGTCTACGGCGCGTGGCCCTACACCGAGTATCCACCATATTACTTCGGCTACCCGTCCTACATCGGCGCAGGCGTCGTCGCGGCGGGTCTCGCGTTCGGCACAGCCTGGGCCATCGGTCGCTGGGGCAATTATTGGGGCGGCGGCTGCAACTGGGGTAACCGCAACGTCTATATCAATCACCGCACCACCAACATCGGAACTGGCTGGCAGCACAATCCGTCGCATCGCCAAGGGGTACGCTACAACAACGCCAACGTTCAGCAGCGCTTCGGCAATAGCAATCTGAAGGCCGGCGCCGCCGACCGCATGGATTTCCGCGGCCGCGACGGACAGCAAGTCTTGAAGCCGGGACAGGATCGACCTGGTGGCGCAGATCGCGCTGGGGATCGTGCGGCAGATCGCGCTGGCGAGCGAGGTGGCGACCGTCAAGGCGCCGGGGATCGCGCCAAGGCGGGAGGCGATCGCGCCAAAGGCGGTGGCGATCGCGCGGCCAAGGGCGGTGGTGCCAAGAATGCCGGCGCAAAGAGTGCTGGCCCTAAAGCGGGCGGCGCCAAGGGTGGGGGCGCCAAAGCCGTGAACCGCGGTGGTAGCGGAAGCGTGCTGAACGTGTCGTCGGGCCGCTCGGCGGCCGCAGCATCGGCGCGTGGTCATGCGAGCATGGCGAGCATGGGACCGCGCGGTGGCGGTGGCGGAGGTGCGAGCTTCGCCGGCCGAGGCGGCGGCGGAGGCTTCCAGGGTGGCGGAGGCCGTGGTGGTGGTGGCGGCGGACGGCGTTCCGATATCGCGCTGAAGCATGACGTCGTTCTGCTCGGCCATCTCGCAAGCGGTCTTGGTTATTACCGCTTCAGCTATATCGGCAGCGACAAGGCCTATGTCGGCGTCATTGCGCAAGAAGTCGAGGACGTGAAGCCGGTAGCCGTCACCCGCGGAGCCGACGGCTATCTCCGGGTCTATTACGAAAAGCTCGGTCTGAAATTCCGTACCTATCGCGACTGGCTCGAGAGCGGCGCGCGGATTCCTGGCGAGGTGACGCCATGATGGGTTTGAAGTCGCTTCGTCTCGCCATCTTGCCGGCCATTATTGCGGTGGGGCTCCTGAGCTCGCTATCCCTTGCGCAGCAGTCCTATCCGACACCGGAGGATGCGGCAACGGCGCTCGCTGCCGCCGTGAAAAGCGGGCCGGACCGGGCCATCCTGAAAGTCCTCGGCAGCGCTGCCGAGGACATCGTTTCCTCCGGCGACGAGGTCGCCGACGTCGACATCCGGAAACGCTTCACCTCGATGTATGATGCGAAGCATGCGATCAAGGCGGAAGGTAACAGGAAGGCAGTGCTGATGTTGGGTCCGGACGACTTTCCGTTCCCGATTCCGCTCGTCAACACCAGGACCGGCTGGGAATTCGATACCGCCGAAGGCCGCATTGAGGTGCTGTATCGCCGCATCGGCCGCAATGAACTCGACGCGATCCAGACCAGTCTCGCCTTTGTCGATGCCGAGAACGAATACGCCGACAAGGATCGCGGTGAGGGTACTGGCGTGTACGCGCAGCGCATCGTCAGCAGTGCCGGCAAGAAGGACGGGTTGTTCTGGCGCGACGACAGCGACCCGAGCCCGCTCGGTGCATTGGCGGCGCAGGCTTCCGCCGAAGGCTACAAGGCCGAGGAGGGGCCGGCGCCCTATCATGGCTACTATTTCCGCATCCTGAAGGGGCAGGGATCGAACACGCCAGGCGGCGCGCTGAACTATGTCGTCAACGGCAAGATGATCGGAGGTTTCGCACTGGTCGCCTGGCCGGCCGAGTACGGCAATTCCGGCGTCATGACCTTCCTGGTCAACCATGCGGGCGTTGTCTACCAGAAGGATCTCGGGCCTCGGACCAAGGTCCTCGTTTCCCGCATCAGCGCGTTCGATCCGGACCAGACCTGGAAGAAGCTGGATGGTGCAAAACCCTGAGCGACGCACGCAGATCTTGCGTGTGCTTCTTTGGCGTTTGGCACGCCTCGTGCTGCTCGCACTCCTTATCCCGACGACCCCGTCGTTTGCACAGGCATCCGCGCAGGTCCGGATCAAGATCGTAAAGGCGGGACTGCTCGTGGGCGGTGGCGCTGGGAGCGGCGTGCTGACCTATCGCGGCCGCCATCATCCGTTCCGCATCAGCGGGGTAAGCTTGGGTTTTACCGTCGGCGCTACCGTTGGGTGGCTCGAGGGCTGGGCTTCAGGCATTCGAGAGGTCAGCGATTTTGCCGGCGCATACAGCTCGGTCGGTGGCGGGGCCGCCCTGATCGGCGGCATCAATGGCGCTCAGCTGCGCAACGACAAAGGGGTCACGATGGTGCTGCAGGGACCAAAAGCCGGGGTGGAATTCGCCGCTAATCTCAGCACAATCATGATCTCTCTGAAGTGAGCGCGCGCGAAAGACGGAATGGTCGTGACGGTCCCGTACCGTCATTGCACCGAAGCGGGGGCGGAGACGGGCATTTCCAGCTCGAAAACGGAGCCCCTGACGTCCGATTTGACCAGCCTCAGCTTTCCACCGCACCTTCCGACCAGGTTGGAGGAGATGGCCAGCCCCAACCCCATACCGCCTTGTTTCGTCGTGAAGAACGGATCGAAGATGCGCTCTTGGTGACGGGGTGTGATGCCGGTGCCGGAGTCTTCTACGGACAAATGGACCGTTGCGCCACCATCAAGGCTGGTTTTCATACGGAGCTGTCGTTGATCGGCGGGGACAGAACTCATTGCGTCAAGCGCGTTTTTGCAGAGGTTCAGGACAATCTGCTGAAGCTCAGTGCCGCCCAGAGCGACTGGGGGAATGTTGCCCTGAAACTCCGTAATTACTGTTACGCCATTGGCAAGAAGATCGTGCCTCAACAGTCTCAGCGCAAGCTCGGCGACATCCTCGACGTTTGCTGAAGCGCCGCCCTGCGCCGTTTGATTGTCATCTCGCGAATGTTCGATATGATGTCAGCGGCGCGGCTGCTGTCCGCTTCGATGTCAGACAGGATGTTCTCGAGGTCCTCCAGTTCAAGGGGGGCAGCTCGCAGGTGACTTAGGCCTGTCGCAGCATTGAGCGAGATGGCCCCCAATGGCGATCTTAGCTCGTGGGCGATCGCGCCAGTGACCGCGTCGATGCTGAGAAGCCGGTTCGCTCGTTCGCGTCGTTGCAGGGCAATGACGCTGGCAAGGCGCGAATAGATAAACATCGTTTCGATGAGCAATACGGTCAGCAACATGCAACTGCCGACGAGAACGAAACCGCGTGCTGCGTACCAACCGATGGTGAACCGAACCGAGCTGCCGATGATTGCTACCAGAAAGTTCGGCAAGTAGGCGAGCAAAGTCACCATCAGCCAGAGGTCAAGAATGGTGCGCATGCGTGCAAACAAAACGGTGAGAGCAGTCAGATTCCATAGCAAAAGCATCAGGTTGACCTGATTGCCGAGAGGGGTCTGGTGCCTGACGTCGTTCACGTAGAAATTAGGAAGCCATTCGGCTTTCGCGTTCACGATCCACGTCAGTCCTGCCACGGCGGCGCCGATGCACCCGACAACTATTATGATCGCGGCTGTTGCAGGTCTGCCTGGTCTGCCGCCGACGGAATGATCCTTCATGAACCCGTAGCCGAAAATCGCCGCGGGGAACGTTGCGTGCCATAGCACGTAAAGCCAAGCGGGGCTGTTCAGTCCATCCCCAATGACACCCGCGGAAGCGTATCCGTTCGGAAAGGCGAGCGTTTGCAAGAATGCGAATGATCCGCTGAAAACGTATCCGCTTGCCAGTGCGAGAAGTGCCCGTTGAGGCTGGATCGAAAATTGAGCAAATAGCAGGGCTGCCGTGATGAACTCGGCCAAGGCCAACGCGGTCTGCAACACTGGAACGAAACCATTAATCTGGCCCAATTGGATCCGGGCGAACGGCGCGATGACCGCTGCAAGGACGATGAGCAAGACGGCGACACCCACCGCCCAGGCCTTTTGACGAGGGGTTGCGGGGATGTTCGCGATGATCAGTGGGAATTCTTGCTCATCATCGTAAGCGGGCTCGGCGGCTGCGTTGGCTGATCGCTGGCTCGCTAGCGCAATGCCCGGCCCTGATGCTGTCGCACCGCCGACAAGTCCCATGAACTTGCGCTGGCTCATGCCGCCTCCGGGCCACGAGACAGCATCTTACTCGTCCCCACGCCCGTTGAAAGCCCGTAAGGGCAGACCAGGTTGAAGCCCCTCCGAGGAACGATCATGAAGCTTTGCGCCGCGTATACACCGGAATCCTGCAAGGACTGTGCGAAGCTTGCTATAGCTCCCCAACCTTAATCCACAATAGTATCGCGCCGGTTCACCGCGCCGGGGATAATCATCCGGATCGTTGCTCGCCGGTTGAGCCGGCAACATGCCGGAAATTCGCAATGCGGGGCAACGCGCTGGTGTCGAGTTTGCTTGGTGTAGATTTGAATCTCGATCGATGATTGTGCGGTCTGGATTTCGTCGGCGGCTGCGAGGGCCAGCAAATTGTACGTCGAGCCGAGGCTATTCTGACCGCGGATGTCGCGAGCTATGCGCCGCGCGCTAGCGACGCAGAAAACAGTCTGACAGGACGTCGATTGCCTGTCGCATGGCGGCCGCGCAATTCTTCTCCGTGTGCTTGCGCTATGAAGCTGACCAGCACGCTGGACAAGTCGTAAAACTACTCTCGGAGAGAGGAAGAATGCGCCCGCACCGCATCGAATTATCGGCGTGTTGGTGCATCACTTGAGTAAGCTCCCGACCACTCCCTTGCGGCGGACCTACTCCAGGTGCCTTGCGCGCAGATCTTGAAGGTCCTTTTTCAAAGCCGCCAGATCCAGCCCGCGAGGAAAAGTGAGGCGTCCAGATCGGATCACGAGCCGGACGTACGGATACCGTTCCTCGGCAAGCATCGGAAGACTGATTTTGTATTTGTGCCAATCTTCAACGATGTGTGCCTGTTGCTCGACGTTGTATGAGTCCCAGGAGTCGCCGGGCGTGTACTCGTATCCGGCACCGATTGTCTGCGCCCAGAAGGAGCGCGCCATCGTCCAGTTCGAATCGTTGAACGCCTGCCACACATGGGTCATTTCGTGCACGAAGAGGTCGCAAATTCGACCGAAGTTGTCGCACAGGAGGCCGAAGGTGGGGCTAGGAGATGCCAGGTTACTGAACGCGACATTGCCAAGATTGATGGCATACCGCATGCTCGGCACCATGGGATTGCTTCCTCTAAAGAACGGTCCGTCGTTCGTCCACGGTCTTCCGCCTGCTCCCAGGCCGTTGGTAATCGCGATCGTCTCCCACGGCGGCAGGGTCGGGCCAAAGACGTTGCGCGCGAAATCCCGTTCGCTGACGTCCAGCACGCGGGCGAAGTCGGGTCGGCTTCCTTCACATGCCGGTGGGATCGGGGCCACTGGTGTGGGCGCAACCGGTGGAATGGGCGCAATCGGCGGGGGAGGCGGCGTACCTGGCGGTAGATAGATGAAGCCGCCTTTCCATCCACCTTTCCCGCCGGTCGTACCGGAAGAAAACGCAAAATTCTGGCGGTCGGGCGATATCGCGCGGCAGCCTACATACTCGGCTAGGTACCAGTTCACCTGCCTTGTGGCTTGTTGGAAATCGCGCTGTTTGACGAGCTTGATGCCCGGAAAATTGAACTCGATGAGGTCCCATGGATCGATGCCGATCCGCTTGGCGAGGGATATCCAGGTCTCGCCTGCCGCCACCGCATGTCGCGTTCCCGCTGGCGGTACGTAGCTTTCGACGACAGGCTTCAAGGGTCTTTCCTGGTTCGGCAATGTAAGGACCTCCCTTGCTGAGTCCTGCAGAACTACTCTTGCCACCAATATTCATTGGTCGCCGTTACCTTGAGGCGGTTCGATGGTTCCATTCATTCGGACCGCGAACAGGTAGGCTAGGGAGGAGCCTCATTCGTAGCTTGGAGGCGCGGACAATCGAACCAGCAATCCCCGCTTTAGCGTCGGCCTTTTGACCTCGAGCCTAGCAGGTCATGCGTGCTGCTGACGCTCACGGTTCCGGAGCACTCGAAACCGCCGAAAATTCCGCAGGAGCCGGTGACAGTGACGCGCAGATCTTTGCGCTGGTACATGTCGAACGAAACGCCCACGCGCGAAAAGTCGTTCGCGCTGTTCGGCAATATCAAGTCGATGTGTTCGGCCGCCCAACGCGGCACATGTGAGTTGCTCTTCCAGAACAGCTCATTGCCGGCGTGGTGCATGAAGTTCGGCCCGACCGTAAGGGCACCGTCCACTCCCTCGAACACGAAGCCTGTTTCGTCGATGTGCACGTTCACCCGGTCGGGTGCTACTGCGAAATGCAGCGAGGTGATGTCCTGGGGCTGCGGGTCTTTGCCGAATTGCGAGCTGTAGGCATCGCTCCATTGTCCGCGGTCGCGTCCGAGCCCGAAGCCGTGCCGGCCCGGGAGATCCCGCGTTGAGAGTGGCTTGTCGGACAGCTTTGGGCGCCAGATCTCCCGAAACCCCTTGCCGATCGTTGCCGCCATCGACAGATCGAGAGCCCAATGCGACGCCTTTTCCGGGCTTTGCCCTTCGGCGAATGCGTCGAATCCGTCCGTCGTCTTGGCAATGCGCAGCTTCTTGATCAGCTCTTCCCAGTCCTTGGGCAGGAAGGTGACGCCGTCGAGCGTGGTCGTCGCGGCAGCGACACCATACTTCTCGAGTTGGTGTCGGATGTAGGGCTTCTCGTCATAAAGGCGCACATTCGGGTTGGCGCCGGCAAAGTAATTCTTCAAATCGATCTGCGGTCGCAGCATGGTCAATCGCGCCGCGATCTTCCGGTAAGTGTCGGTCGTCGTCGGATCGGTCGTCGTCATGGCGCGCCTCCGTGGCAATCCTCACCTCAGATTGGTCTCGCCCGAACGGGTTCGGGTTCAATGTCTGCTCGTTCTATGAAGTTACCGAACGCCCCATGCCAATTACGGCAAGAGTCAAACCCCTATTGCCCCAGCACCGATGCAGTTTGAACCCGCCAACTGGAATCGGCGACCACTATGCAGGGGGTACTTTAAGCGGCGAGGACGATCAGATGTCACTGCGAGGCAGGGTATTGGATATACTCAATGGGCCGGCGGTAGCACGCATTCGTTTCCGATTTCCGATCCGCGGCAGCCACGTGACGATTGCGCCGCAAACGTTCCATCACGTCGCCCGCGCGATCCGGTTGGGGCGGGTCACCGTCAGGGCTCCGACGGATCTCGCGGCAGGCGTTGCCGCACAATATAACGATGTGGCAAGAACCAGGGCGGACGGCACAGCGGTCGCTGCGAACACGCTGGAGGTCGTGTCGGCGGCGGGGCGGATGGACGGAGCCTATATCGTCCATGAGAGCCTGCATGCAGCCTACGATCTGTTGCGTACCGGCCTCGACGCCAATGCCGAAGAGGCGTCCGCGTACGTCTGCACGGCGCTCTATTGCCGCATGACCGGCCTCCCGCGGCCGCGCTGGGCCAACGGCCCGATTTACGCCAATGCCGCTGAGGTCGCCAAAACGTTACTGTCGCAATACCAAAAGGGCGATCCTGGCATTCCCTGGGTCGGCGAGAGTGAATGGCGGATGCTGCGCGCCGGCGTGGGCCTTCATCCGGTCTATACCAGCGGACCCGGTGGTATTCTCACCGGATGGCTGCTCGGCCAGCAGTACACCCACGATGGCTGAGTGATGGGCACCTCGCCTGTTTCGGGAGGTAGCAGATCTTCTGGTTCCTTCCGCCACTCCTTCCACGGTGCCCGGCGCACATGAGCGCGTCAGGCGATTAGCAAGCCCAGCTTGCCGACCATCGCAAGCGAGCGTTGAACGCTTTCTCGCGTTGATAGCAGCAGCGGCTCGGCGGGCTTCCTGGCACGATCCTTCTGATCTACCTGGATGGTCGGGCCGAATTTCTCGGTCATCTCGGCCGTGATCTGGTCGATGGTCCGCGTACCATCGAGCAATTGCAGGAAATCCCTGGTTCGGTCGTCCTCCAACTGCACGGTTTGGTGGAGGAGATTGGTGACGAGCGGACCTGTTTGCGCTTGTTTTCGCGCGAGCAGGCTCGCCTGCGGATGCTCGGTCGCTTCCGTCAATAAGAAGGGACGCGACAGCAGGAACGAGACCTCGCCGCTGCAAGCCAGGATAAACATCGCCTCGGTCAACGCCTTTTGGTCATCATCTGCCTGCCCGCCGCCAAGCAGCACTCGCGCCCCATCGAGCAATTCGTCAAATGACAGCGCGCGAGGCCAAGCGCGGCCGAGGCATAGGTGCGCCGCCTTCAAGAGCGAATTGGTCACCGTGATCCTGCTACCGTCCTCATTTTCGAATTCCATCGCTGAATCGTCCGTTACGCAGGCGTCCGGATCAACCGGGCTCGTCGTGCTCAGCAAATAGAACCGGGTGACGAAATCGAGGTCGGTCTGGCGGGAGAGCGAGACGTTGTCGTGGCAGAGCAAGGTACGGCGAAAGCCGTTACCGTCGATGAAGTCCTGATACTGATCGCGTGCCATGAACTCGGTTTCCGGGAAGCGTTGCAACGTCGCGCGTACCTCCTCGGAATAGCCCGCCAGATTGCGTCGCGAGAAATCGGCGTCGCTTAGATATTGCAAGCCATGAGAGCCTGCAAGCTCGACAACCTCGTGCAGCAGGAAGGCCTCGGCGCCTTCGTCGAGATCGTCATGAAACAACAGCTCGTCGGGCGCCTTGAGGACGCGGTTGTACTGATCGCGCATGATCGCGCTGTGAACCGAGTTGGCTTTCGATCCCTCGCTCAAGAACTTCAAGATTGCGCGGGCCTGTCCTACTTTTTCTTTCATGCCGGTGAGGCGGCGGGTGTGATACCGCATCATGTCGCGGACCATGTCGCGCATATGTGAGAACGGGTGCGCATTGTAACTGACGTAGCAGACCCCCTGCGGCGCGAGGTTCTGTTTGAAGATCATCATCATCTTCTCGCGCACCGCCGGTGGCACCCAGGAATACACGCCGTGCGCGATGATGTAGTCGAACCGTCCGAAGCTTGCATCGACATTCATGATGTCGCAGTGGAGAAGCTTGATGTTCTCCAGGCCCAATGTAGCGACATTGTTCTGACCGCGCTCGATCGTCACGCCGCTCAGGTCGACACCGACGAATTCGCTGTTCGGGTATTGAAAGGCCATCGGCAACAGGTTGCCGCCGACGCCGCAGCCAAGCTCCAGCACCCGGCAACGCTCGACCGGCGCCGGCTGCATGCCGTAAACGGCGGCCATGGTAGCAAGATGGTTGGGATGAGTAAGCCCATAAACATGGCCCGGGTAGTAGACCTCGTCGTATGGCGTTGGACCGATGTTTGGGTGACGATGCTCGGTTTGAATGTTCATCGTGCTCAATTCCACGAATATGCGAACTTGTTGTTGTCGATCGAGACACGTGCTTCCTTCACCTCTTCCTTGGCGAGCGACTTGCTGAGGAATTCGCGCGACAGCTCGGGGAGCAGGGTGTTGGTGATGATGTTGTCAATCATTCGCCCACCGGAGTCGGGGTCGTTGCAGCGCGACACAATGTGCTCGACGACCGCGTCGTCATAACCGAAGGTCGCGTTATGATTGTCGCGAAGGCGCCTTCCGATGCGGTCGAGTTGCAAACGCACGATCCCGGACAGCATCTCGTCCGATAGCGGGAAGTACGGTATCGAGACGATGCGTCCGAGCAGCGCCGCTGGGAACACCTTGAGCAACTCCGGCCTTAGCATCCTGGCGAGCTCTTCCGGCTCGTCGCGATACTTTGGATCGCGTGATAGGCCCATGATCATATCGGTGCCGACGTTGGTGGTAAGGATGATCAAAGTGTTCTTGAAGTCGATCCGTCGCCCGTTGCCGTCCTCCATGGTTCCTTTGTCGAATACCTGAAAGAAAATCTCATGGACGTCGGGATGAGCTTTCTCCACCTCGTCGAGCAGAATGACGCTATAGGGCTTGCGCCGGACGGCCTCGGTGAGGCGCCCACCTTCGCCATAGCCGACATACCCGGGAGGTGCGCCTTTCAAGGTCGAGACGGTGTGCGCTTCCTGGAACTCTGACATGTTGATCGTAATCATGTTTTGCTCGCCGCCATAAAGAGTCTCGGCAAGCGCCAGGGCGGTTTCGGTCTTGCCCACACCGGATGGGCCAGCCAACATGAATACGCCGATCGGTTTCGACGGGTTGTCCAGCTTAGCGCGGCTGGTCTCAATTCGCTTGGCGATCATTGTCAGCCCATGGGACTGGCCGACGACGCGGCGGTTGAGGATCTCCGGTAGCTTCAGCACGGTTTCGATCTCGTCGCGCATCATCCGGCCGACCGGGATGCCGGTCCAATCAGAGACAACGGACGCCACCGACTGCTGGTCTACATGGGCATAGACCATTCGCTTTTCCGGATTGATGGTCTCAAGTGTGTCGAACTTGCCGCGCAGCTCCGCGCGCTTGGCAGCCGGATCTTCGCCTTCCTTGGGCCTGGACAGGATTTCACGAATGCTGCGGATGTCCTTGATGAGCTCCTGCTCGACCGCCCAATCGCCATCGAGGTTCGTCAGCTTGTCTTTCAGTGCGGCGATGTCGTTGTCGATCGCGACAATGCGCTCGTTGTCCTCTATCCCAAGGTCGCCGTCGCTGACGAGCGCAGATCTCTCAGCTTCACGAGCGGCAATCGCCACGCGTGCATCCTCGATCAAGGCCGGCGTCGCGCTCTGGCTGATGGCTACGCGTGCCGAGGCTGTATCAAGCAGGCTGACCGCCTTGTCCGGCAACTGCCGTGAAGGAATGTATCGGTGGGACAGGTTGACTGCTGCGACGATCGCAGCATCCGAAATGCGAACGCCATGGTGCTTTTCCATCGGACCGAGAAGTCCGCGAAGCATGATGCAGCAGGTCTCCACATCAGGTTCATCGATCTGGATTGGCTGGAAGCGCCGGGTGAGTGCGGGATCCTTCTCGATGTACTGGCGATATTCCGCCCATGTGGTGGCGGCGATCGTACGCAGCGTGCCACGGGCGAGGGGAGGTTTCAGGAGATTGGCCGCATCGCCGGTACCGGCGGCGCCGCCGGCGCCGATGAGTGTGTGGGCCTCATCGATGAACAAGATGATGGGAGTAGGTGAGCTCTGGACCTCGTCGATCACCGACCGCAAGCGCTGCTCGAACTCGCCCTTCATGGAGGCGCCGGCTTGCATCAGGCCGATGTCGAGTGCGCAGAGCCTTACACCGCGCAGCGGTGGCGGCACGTCGCCGGCGGCAATGCGCTGCGCAAAGCCTTCTACAACTGCGGTCTTGCCGACGCCAGCCTCGCCGGTGAGAATTGGATTGTTCTGCCGCCGACGCATCAACACGTCGATCAGTTGGCGGATTTCTTCGTCCCGGCCAAGGATCGGATCCATTTCGCCCGATTTAGCCTTGGCAGTGAGGTCCTGGGAGAACCGGTCGAGCGGCGTCGTGCCCTTCGGACCAGCTTGGGCCGCGCCTTCCGTGCCGGCGCCAACCAGGCCCGATCCGTCCATCGGCCGCATGTTCTCCTCGTCGGAGCCGGTCCAGACAGCGCGGCGTTCCGCCGCCAGTGCGTCGACGTTGACCTTGGCAAATTCCCGCGAGAGGTTGTTCAGCGCGCGACGAATATCGTTCGATTTCAGGCCGGCAACGAGCAGATGACCGGTGCGGATCTGGGTCTCGCCAAAGAAAAGCGTGGCATAGTGCCAGCCGCGATCGAGCAGATCGATGACCGAATTCGCGACGCCCGGCATGTCGGTCTCGTTCTTAGCAAAACCGCTGATCACGCCGGCCAGGTCCGACAATAAGCGCGCGCGGTCGAGCTTGTAGTGATCGACCGAGAGGCTGAGATCGTTGCCCTCCTGCTGCAGAATATGAAACAGCCAGTGCGCAAGCTCGACGTTGCGATTGCCGGCGCTCTTTGCGTGGCGGAGGGCCTGTATGAAGGCATCATAGCCGGCCCGGTTCAGCTTGCCCGTTACAGCTTCAATGCTGATGTCGGTCACGGCGGCTCCTCCTGCTCAACTCCTCCGCGGATGCTTGTCATCATGCGGAATTGGCTTCAAATTCCATAGCATTAGGCGATCAGCACTATGGATAGGTTCAAATCGCCGTGGCATTGGCTGCGGCGCTCCGGCGGGATCTCAATCGCTCCCCGAGCTGAAAGCGTGCATCGCGGCGATATTCTTCTGTGGAGGCCCAGTTCGGCGAGACCCAAGAAGTCCATCCAAGTCGACCACTTTGTCCGAGCCTGACCGGTACAACCTCTCCGGCAGGAATGGCGAGCTCTACCTCCCATTCCAATTCGTCGCCGACATAGAAGAAAACGGCGTCGGCCAGTGGCTCCGACAGGTTGGGTGTTTCGGTCGGCAGGAATTCTTCGTACTGAGCAAATGTTCTGACAAAGACCCGAACTCTGATCTTGTCCTCGACGCTGAACACGCGCGAGCCCAGAAGGGCGTCCTGACCGAGCCTCGCATGCGTTCCGCCGAGCCGGCTGCAGTGACTTGGGTCGAACGAGAGCCAAGTGCCGACGAATTCGTCGATCTCGACTTTGACCTCGAACAGTCCTTGCAGGAATCGCGTCAACCGTGATGCACACTTCGCCCTTGGCGCGACCAGTCCAGCGAAGCTGAGCTTCGCCATGTCCGGAACGGTATCGCGATCGGCGAAAACATCGGTGCCCAAGCCGGCGAAGGAGCCGACATAGGCAATGAAGCGATCGTCTGCCGGGCGGTCGTGCTGCGCGATCGGGCGCGCGTCGGCCCAGGCACGAAAGAAGAGTTGCAGGAAGCGCCCGTTAAACAGATCGAGAAAGCGCGGGAAAGCGTCATCCCGCATCAGCCACCAGCTGAGGCTTTCGTCGGTGGTGGCAATGGGCAGGGCGCCCTGCGGGCCCAGGAGGCCGAGAAATTTGACGAGTATCCTGAGCCGGCCACTCTGGTCGTCCACGGCCGCGAGATTCGAGGCGGGAAACTCCAGATAAGGCACTTGGCCGAGGTCGACATATTCGTCGCGGCGCGCGGCACTGTCACCGATCCGCGGTCGATCCGGGTTGGCGCGCTCGAACTGGCGTAACGTATGGAAGAAATCGAAACGCCAGGGCTCGGCCTTCATCTGGTCGATCAGGGTCATAGCGGTCTCCGCGTGCCCATGCGCGGCGGCCATCGCATGATCTCGCCGCGCTCCGGCGTCGAGATGACCGTCTGGGTGAAGGTGTTGAAGCCGGAATAGTCGGCAAAGAAGCGTTCCAGGATCGCCCCGAGCAAGAACACGCCGCTGCCCTCAAATGCCTTCTCGTCGAGTGTGACGATAATCTCCAAGCCACGTGCTGCGCCGCTGCCGGTGCGCTCACGCACGCGTCGCACGATGGGGCGGCTTTCTATGCTGCGCACGCCGCGGATCTTGCGTTCCGTGGCGTCGTCGAATTGGTCGGCGAACAAGGACAGCATCTCGCGCAGCGCTCCGGCGTTCTTGCCGCCACCGCGCTCGACGAGCCCAAGATAGTTGAGGCTGAGCATGTTGATGAGCCGCCAGCTGACAACGCCGCTGTTGACGATTTCGCTGCGGCTGCGCAATTGGGCCACCACCGGCTCGCGCGGCGGCGTCGGACCAGCGACGCACATCAGATCAAGAGATGTGTCGTCCAGCAAACGAAAATCGGCGCCGCCCTGGCCGACCGGCAAGTGCTCCGTGAGATGGCGATTGGAGCAGAGAGCCCGAACGCTCAGTTCGGCGACAGAGCCTTTGCCGCTCAATTCACCGGGCTCGAGCAGTGACAGGAACATGTCCGTCCCGGTGTAGTCTGAGGAGGCGCCGTATGTCTTTTCTTCCACTGTGCGGCGCCGCGGCAAGCGGCGCACAGTGAAATAAAGCCTGTCGGCCGACCCGCCGCTCCGGTCGACGGCGGCCGAATATAGCGGGCGCACGGGGCGCTTATCCTTCTCTGCCGGCAGGTGTGCGTAGACTTCGAGCACCTGGTGCGGTTCGTATTCCAGATAGCGGCTGCGATCTGGCACCACATGGTACTCGTGCGTATTCGACTTGACCGGAATACGATCACTCGTCTTCTCGAACAGATTGATCGCCGGCGCGGTATAGAGCCTGAACGTCTCGGGGCGCACCGAGGCGGCCAATCGTGAACTGTGTTCATCGAATGCGAAGACAATATCGATCGATTTGCTGCGCAGCCGTGACATCACGCCGCGAAGTCCGGTGAGGGTAATGCCGAGGAACTTGCGTGGAAACATGAAATATTCACGCAGCAATTCCGAGCCACGAAAGATCCGGTTATCGTTAGGAAATAGAGACTCATTCTCGTCGAAACCAATTTGCTGCACGCTGTCATGGGGGGCACGAGTCACCACCGGATCGCCAAAGTCGTCGAGATGCCGGAAGTAGACCCCCCTGCAATTCGAGATCAACTGCTCGTAAAGCGCGATGGCGTCGGATTCCGCACCGGACAGGTAGATCGGAAGCTCGCTCACGCGGCAGCCTGCGAACCACGTTTCCGGCTTGGTCCGAGCCTCCGCGTCCGGCGGCTCGTCCTCGAGCCGGGCCGCACTACGATGGGTCAACGATAGCCTCAGCCCCGCGATGACGTCACTGCCGATCGGGATACCAAGCGCCTGCAGAGCGCCCGCCGTCGAGAAATACTCGGCGCTTGTGACGTCAAATGGCCAGAGCACGATGTCGCGGCAAAGGCGAAACCGGCAGGAAAGACTTCGCTCTCTCTCGCGATAGGTCGCGTCGAAATAGGCGCCGCGCGCGATCTTCCTGCCGTCACGCAGCGCCGGGTCGGCATAGGGTGGCCGTGCGGTCACCAGCATGGCCGAAGGTGTCGGCGCAAGATAGTTCGGTACCAGTTGCTCGAGCAGGTTTGCAGTGAATTCCGGGAACTCGTGCTTGAGCTTGAGTTGAACGCGGGCGGCAAGAAAGGCAGCGCCTTCCAGCAGTCCCGTGATCATCGGGTCCGAGCGGTCTCGGATCAGGCCGCCGAGGCGCTCTGCGATACCTGGATATTCTTCGGCGAAATCTCCCGCCTGCTCGTACAGCAATGACAGTTCACGATTGTAGAAATCGAGGAATTCGCGATTCATGCTAAAGTCGATTGATCTGGATGTCGCCGCTGTCGAGATCGACGTCGGCGACAAATTCCACGGGGACGTTGAGCGGCTCAGCTTTGAGGTCGGCGTGAACGATGAAGCGCAGCTTCAGCTGCTCAGGGCCGACGGAGCCGTCGCGACGAACCCGAATCGTCTTGCGGTCGAGTCTGGGTTCGTAGGTCGCTAGCGTCTCGCGTAACGCGTCGGTGAGTTCGTCGTCCGTAACCTCGTCGATCGAGCGGTGGGCGATATCGGGGAAGCCGTAGTTCAAGATCGATCTCCGGACGCAATCCCGGTCGCTCAGATCCAAAGTCGATTCCAGAGCAATGGTATTGAGAAGGGCTTCAAGGTCATGAGAGATTTCCCGCCGCAACAGCGTTTCCGAGATCGGAAAGCGGCCGGCGCTACGCCGTCCGGCAATGACCCGTTCACCGAATTCATCGCGCAAATTGAGCTTCTTGCGCGCATCGCGAGCTTCATGAGCCAAGCGAAAGGCCAGCATTAGCGGGGGAGAGAGACGATCCCTCTTTGGAGTAATGGTCATTTACCTTCCCCAAGATGCCGGGCCCGCTATGCCCTTTCGCGGAGCATCAGCTGGTCTCCAGGATGGTTGTCGCCTCGGCAGGCGGTCGTGCTCGTAACCGCTCCCGCCGAGACGTCAACGCAATCGCACCGTGCGGCGCCGGCTCAGCTAATCGCAACCAACGCCAAGCAGAAGCCGACGATCAGGCCCATTCCTTGTTGGCGGGAACGTCCCAGCCAAACACCGGCGCCGCTCCAGCGCCGCCTTTTTCCGTCTGGGTCTTGTACGTCATCTTGACCTTGGCGAAATTCAGACTCACGTTTTCAGTGAGGCGATCTTCGCCGTGCGATCCGCCCGTCGATACACTCGTGACCAGAATGTGCTTCATCTCGATCTTGAGATACTCCAGCGGATTTTCGCCCGCCTTGCGCACCGTGAGGATCGCCGTATCAATGTGCTTGCCGTTCGCACAGACTTTGAAAAGCTCCGGCGTGGCCTTGTCGACGAAGTGCGTGAAGTGCAGGTCCTGGATGCTGACCTTACCGGCACCGCCGCCCGAACCGCTGTGGAAAGTGCCTGACTGGCTCTCGCCGAAAGACCAGCTCAAAATATCGATTTCGTCCTTGTGCTTGTCGTCCAGCGACTCGCCCTTAATCGGATCGAGTTTCAGGAAAATGTCGACAGCCATAGCATAGTCCTTTCAAATTTCTGCATGTTACGGTTGCGATGCTGCGGCGTCAGGAGCCGGGGCCGGGAAGGCGCGAAACCAGACTGAGGCCGACGTCCATCGCCTCCAACTGAAAGTGTGGACGAAGAAAGAAGCGCGCGTTGTAATATCCCGGGTTCTCCTCGTTTGCTATGACCTCTACCTTCGCAGCGGCCAGCGGCTTGCGCGCCTTCTGAGCTTCTGACGACAGGGCTGGATTGGCATCAACGTACTCGTTGATCCAGGTCTGCAGCCAGACCGTCAGCTCATCCTTCTCCTTCATGGATCCGATCTTGTCGCGAACCATGCACTTCAGATAGTGCGCAAAGCGAGACACAGCGAACATGTAGGGCAGTCGTGACGACAGGTTATCAGAGGCGGTGGCATCCACGCCTTTCTCGCCGAAATACTTCTTCGGCTTGTAGAGCGACTGAGCGCCGATGAACGCCGCCTTGTCGGTGTTCTTGCGATGGATCAGCGGGATGAGGCCCGCCTTCGCAAGTTCGTGCTCACGGCGATCGCTGATGGCGATCTCGGTCGGGCATTTCAGGTCGACGCCGCCGTCATCGGTCGGGAACGTGTGCGTCGGCAGGTTGATAACTTCACCGCCGGACTGCACACCGCGGATGCGCGTGCACCAGCCAAACTCCTTGAAGGCGCGGTTGATGTTGACGGCCATTGCGTAGGCGGCGTTGATCCAGCCGTATTTGTCGCCGGTGTGTCCGTCCGTCTCCTCTTCGAAGGCGAACTCTTCCACGGGCTCCGATTTCGCGCCGTAGGGGAGGCGGCCGAGCGCGCGCGGCATGCACAGGCCGAGATAGCGCGAGTCGTCCTGATCGCGCAGTCCCTTCCATGCGGCATATTCCGGCGTGTCGAACACCTTGCCGATGTCCCGAGGGTTGGACAGCTCGGTCCAAGAGTCCATTCCCATCAGCGTCGGCTCGGCGCCGCTGAAGAAGGGGGCGTGTGCGGCGCCGGCGATCTTGCTGAGATCGCGGAGCAGTTGCACATCGGTGGGGAGGTGACTGAAATAATAGTCGCCGATCAGGCAGCCGAAAGGCTCGCCACCCAGCTGGCCGAATTCATACTCATAGATCTGCTTGAAAAGGGGGCTCTGGTCCCAGCGTGCATCGGGATAAAGCCGCAGATTTCGATACAGCTCGTTCTTTGAGACGTTCATCACCCGGATTTTCAGGTTGGCGTCGGTCTCGGAATTGAAGACGAGGTAGTGGAGACCGCGCCACGCACTTTCGATTGCCTGGAACTCAGGTGTATGAAGAATCTCGTTCATTTGCGCGGTCAGCTTCTGGTCGATCCGCGCGATCATCTCCTCGATGGTGTCGAGGACGTCCGACTTTATGACGCTTGTGTCCTTCAACGCCTCTTGAACGAGCGTGGATACGGCGTTTTCGACTTCGGTCGCTGCACGTTCAGTGCGCGGTTTGAAGCTTTGCTTTAGCAGGCTGGCAAACTCATCAGCTTCGACGGTTTTGACTTGGGTAGGGCTCTCTGTGTGAACAGCTTCTTTTGCCATGGTCCCCATTCCTTCCTTAGCTCTCGGTGCCAGGTTCGCTCGACTGGCTTGTCGCGCGTTCCCGCAGCGCTGCCATCAGTTGAGGATCGGCGAGAAGTTTTTTCAGCTGGTCCTCGGCGGCCACCTTGCCGTCCATGTAGCGCAGCAGGTTGGCGAGTTGTTCGCGTGCCTGGAGCAGCTTGGCGGTGGCCGGCACCTGGCGGGCGACTGCCACCGGAGTGAAGTCTGCCATCTTGTTGAAGCGCAAGTTGACCGAGATCTTTTCGTCGGAACCATCGCTGAGGCGATTGGCGACGCGCGCCGTCACGCCGGGCTGGATTGCGGCCATGCGGTTGTCGAAATTGTCCATATCGAACTCGAGGAACTTACGCTCCTCGACCTTCGACTTCTCGATGCCGGGGTTATTGCCGGAGAGGTCGGAGAGGACGCCCATGACGAACGGCAGCTCGATCAGCCGCTCGGCATCGTAAGGATCCTCGTATGTTATGTGCACGCGTGGTGCGCGGTTTCGTCGAATAAATTTTTGACCGCTGTCAGTAGCCATGGTTCCCCTCCCTGCGAAATCGCATCAGAAGCCAAATTGCACGACGCAGATTGACTAAGGCGTCTCAACTTGCGGTCGGCAAAACATTCTTATGTCCAGTTAGTGCCTTCGAGAGAAAGGTGGTTCAATACGATTTGTCGATTGTCTTGAGAGCGCCCTCAGGAAGGACATCATTCAGAAGGCTGAGGAAATCCCGCTGTGCGAGGTCGCGCGCGCGATCGACCAAAAAGGGGATCGGGCTGGACGGCTCCGTGGTTCGGAAAAACGACGCCACCTTCGTCAGCAGACCCAAGGCCTGCGCTCTATTTTCCACCGAAAAAACAATATCTTGGGCGCTCTCATCCGTCGTTGATGAGAGCGGGGTCGCGAGCTCCGCCATCCGTTCGATCGGCAGGTCGAAGACTTTGTCCCGCCCGATGTTGATGGCAGCGCTCTCCACGTGGGACGGCACCAGCATCCGCATCACTTCAATAAATGATTTGCCGACCATCTCCTGCGCTTGACGTACCAGCAACAGCGCCGGGTTGGATGGTTCCATTCGGGCAAAATAGGCGGCCGCTGCGCCGAGCGCTGCGGACGCCTGTGCAGATGAAGCAAACATCGTGGTTGCGTCCAACGGCACCTGCGTATCGACGGGACCGGCATCTTCCGCAGTTGCGGCAATCGCCACCGGATCACGCAATGCGACAAGACCCGCAAGCCATGCAGCCATGCCGTCAACCAAGCCGGAGAGCCTGTCGAGGCTGATAGGTTGCCCCGAATTCATCTTCTCACGCCAGGTCGCCTTGATACCTGCGATTTCAGCAGCGACCGCGGAGCACCGCGCGCTGATTGCCTTGAGAGTATCGAGATCCGTCTCGCTGACGATGCGCTCGATAGTCGCGAGATCGAGCCCGTCGGCGTCGGCATCGCCGGCGGGAATTTCGCCTTGCGCGATTTGATAGGCACGGTAGTGGAGGTTGCCGTGTCTGCGGTTCTCGATCAGGGGGAGGAACTGGAGCGGGTTGATCACGGTCGGAAACACGTCGATTGCTTCGACCGTGACGGCCCGAAGCGCGTAGTCGCCGTTCTCGCCCCTCGGATGTACCGCTTCCCACTGCTCGCGCAGCAGCAAGTTGGTCGCCCTCAGGCAGTTAAGAAAGCCGTCGAGATCGCGGTTGAGGATTGAAAACTTCGCGAGCAGCAGGTTTAGGCGCAGATCGCGGGTACGCGCCAGGAGGGGCTGTGCAGCGGCAAATTGGCCGGCAAAATCGACTGCCTTTGGATCGAAGCGTCCACGCTCCCCATTGGCATTGACGACCTCGAAGAACGACATTGGCAGCAGGGATTCCGCACCTGCGAAGAAGTTCAGATATTGGACGTCTCCGATGGCGTCGAGATCCGGCCCGCAGGGATCGTCAGCGGTAATGGGCAGCGTCAGGGAGGCGACATCAAGCATGCGAGGATCGTCCATCTGCTCGGTCACGGCCCCGCTGCCGAGCCGTGACGACTAAGGGATCGCGCGGGGCGCATGATCCGATTCTATACCTATGGGTCAGATGCCTGCTGATCTTGGTTCATTCCCGAAGATCATGCCATTTTCTCGTGAACCGGCAAGCTCTTGGAGCCGACTACTTGATGGCCAGGGTGGTTCTTTGGACGGCTGTCGTGAAACGTCAGGAGGCCAGCCCCGGGGCGGACTTGCCGGTACTGCCAATTGGCGGGGCAGGATTTCCGCGGATCTTGCATACGTCTGATCAGCTCTTTGCAGCGGGTCATTCGATCGAAGGAGGGAGTTTAAGCCCACATGGGCCAGCTTACTCAGGATACCCGCCTCTGCGAACTCAAGACGCCTCTTGGCAAAGACGTTCTGGTTTTTGCCGGATTCGAGGGCTCGGAAGGTCTCAGCGAACTGTTCGAGTATCGCATAGAGTGTCTCAGTGAGGATGCCGACCTCGACTTCGACCGAGCCATCGGTCAGCAATGCACGCTGACCATAAAGCTGCATGAAAAGGAGCGCGAGTTCAGTGGCATTCTGACGGAGGCCCAGTGGCTCGGGGTAAGGAACGACTATTTTAGCTACCGGATCGTGCTGAGGCCCTGGTTTTGGCTGTTGTCGCGGACCACCGATTGCCGGATCTTTCAGGACAAGAAAGCGCCCGACATTATCAAGGAGGTATTCAACGAACGCGGCTTCACCGATTATGAATCCAAACTGACCGAAGAGGGGTCCTGTCCGAAGCTCGAATATTGCGTTCAGTACCGCGAGACTGACATGAATTTCGTGTGCCGGCTGATGGAACAGCACGGCATCTACTACTTCTTCAAGCACGAGGGCGGCAAACATACGCTGGTGTTGGCGGACTCCAAATCGTCGCATAGCCCGATCAACGGTCTTGCTACGATTCCCTATATCCCGTTAACGGGGGCCGATCGTCGAGGCGAGCAGCACATCTACGAATGGGTATCGGAGCGCCGGTTTCGAACCGGCAAGATCGAGCTCAACGACTACAACTATCAAAAGCCCAACGCGCAGATGATCAGCGACGCCAAGGGCTCCGAGCACTACACCCGGTCGGAGATGGAGTTTTACGACTATCCAGGGAAGTTCAAGGAAAAATCCGACGGCGAGCGCTACGCGAAGATCCAGCTCCAGGCCGAGCAGGCAATGGACCGAAGGCGCCGCGGCAACGGCGACGCCGTCAACCTGTTCCCCGGTGGGTTAACGAAGCTTGAAAAGCACTCCAAGGATTCGCAGAACGTGGAGTATCTCTTGGTGCGAGCCACGCACTCGTTCTCGATCGAATCTTATCGCACCGGAGGTCCGAGCGACGCCGGGCAACACGTCTATTTCGGCAGCTACGAGTTTCTGCCGAGCGATCGGCCGTTTCGAGCGCCAATGACGACGCCGAAGCCAAGGATCAATGGCATCCAGACTGCCAAGGTAGTGACCAAAGACGACAATTCGAGCGAGGAAATCGACGTCGAGTCGCTCGGCGAAATCTATGTCCGCTTTTTCTGGGATCGCAAGAAGAAGCGGTCGTGCCGGTTGCGCGTCGCCCAGGTTTGGTCTGGCAAGCGCTGGGGCGGTCAGATTATCCCACGCGTCGGGCAGGAAGTCGTTGTCGAATTCCTGGAAGGGGATCCGGACCGGCCCCTGGTGATCGGCACCGTGTACAACGACGAATACAAGCTGCCTTACGATCTGCCGTCGAAAAAGACGATTGGCGGCTTGAAGTCGGACTCCACCAAAGGTGGCGGCGGCTTCAACGAGTGGAGCTTCGAGGACAAGAAGGGGTCCGAGAAGATCACGGTGCATGCCGAGAAGGACCATGACGTGACGGTCCGGGACACCGAGACACGGACCATCGGCGAAGCTGCATTCGGCGGCGATACCCGCAAGACCACGCTCAAGAAAGGCAATGACAAACTCGACATCGAATTGGGCGGTCAACACATCACGCTGGCCATGGACCAGTCTGTCAATGCGGGCATCAGCATCACGCTCACGGCTAACGCCAATATCACCCTGCAGGTTGGTCCCAGCCAGATTATCCTGACCCCGGCGGGCATCGTCATCAACGCGCCGACGATCGCCATGACAGCGCAGGCCGGCATGGCGCTTGCTGCCGGCGGTCCGCTGGTCGCTCACGGCACTCCAACTCTTGTCGGCTGACGATCATGGGGCAGGTTCGATTCGGAACGGTACAGGATCTGTTTCAGGCCTATCCGTTGGCGCGCTATGATGTCGGCAGAGCCGACGCTGACAAGCCTTCGCTGGATTTCCTTCAGGAGGCCGCCGACGCGTGCAATTGGCACCCGGCCGTGTCTTATTGTGCATACCTACTTCCAAGGCGTGTGGCAATTGGCTGGGGATGTCGCTCTCTGCGACGGATGTTCGATCATTTCGATGCCAGCGATAGCAGGTCGCTCAATATTGTGGAGACCTGGGTCCGGCAACCGGACGAGCAGTCCCGGAACAAGGCGCTGGCTGTCGGCAATGCCAACGATCCTGAGCAGCCGGCAACGTGGCTGGCGCTGGCGGCCGGCTGGTCCGGCGGAAGCGTGGTTCCCCCGGAATTTGCGCCCGTGGAAGCCAAGCCAGATCAGGCCGCACGGGCGGTGCGTACAGCACTGCTGATTGGCCTCTGCCGGCTCCCCCGTGACTTCCGGGACCAGATAATGACGTCGTGCCTGGAGGATGGTATTCAATTGGCACGCGGCGAACCGCGCCCTCCGCGCTAACGAGACGATGTGATGGTGCTTCGCTTTAATATCGAGAACGAACCGAATCTTCCGGACGGCGGACCTGTGACGTTTACGGTCACCGGCAGGCGTTCGGTCGATATTGGCCGGGACCGTCACCTCGACTGGACGCTGCCGGATCCGGCGCGGACTATTTCCGGAAAGCATTGCGAGGTGCACTTTCGCGACGGTGGCTATTGGCTGCACGACGTCTCGACCAACGGCACCTTTCTCAATGGTGCCGACCAGCGCATGCGGGGGCCGCACCGCTTGCGCGACGGCGATCGGCTCACGATCGGCCACTACATCATCGGAGTTTCGCTGGAGGATGAGGCTGGCGGGCGTATCCCAAATCAAGCGGCGCAACTGCACGAACCCTCGGTCCAGCAGCATGCGGATTACGGAGAGCTTTGGACGGCCGATCGTGACGTTCCGCCGCCGATCGATCCGCAACTGTTGAAGAAGCCACGCGAGGCGGCGCGGCCCGTCAATCCGGGGTTCCTTGATTGGGCAGCGAGCGTGCCGGCGCCGGGTGTAGACCCATTTCGATGGTCATCGCCGACGTCTCCGTCCCAACCGTCCGTGCAGGACGATGACATGAACTGGGCAGCCGGTCCGGTCACCGCGCCGAAACCGCAAGTCGAGCGCCCGCAAGCCATGCCGACTCCACGCCGGCCGTCGGTTTGGATCGATGATGAACCAGCCGCTGCCCAGCCGCCAGCATCGCCATCGCACCCGCAGGTCGAGACGGCGCAAGCAGCAGACGAGCGACCTGTCGCGGCCAAGCCAGTCGGTGGTACCGAGTTCGCGCGACTGGTGGCGCGCGCTGCGGGATTGCCGGAGAATTTCTTTTCCAGCAAGTCCGATGCCGAACTCGCCGAACAGCTCGGCATCATCTTGCGTATGACCGTGGACAATCTGATGGCGCTGCTGCAAGCGCGAACCCAAGCCAAGCAGCTGACCCGTAGCACCAGCCAGACCACCGTCCAAGCTCTCGAAAATAATCCGCTGAAATTCTCGCCGACCTCGGAGGAAGCGATGCGCATTCTCTTTGGGCCGCCGACACGCAGCTATCTCGATGCACAGCGCGCCTTTGCACAGGGCTTCAGTGATCTCAAGTCACATCAGTTGAGAACCTATATGGCGATGCAGCACGCTGTCCATGAGCTGATTGCGGGCATAGATCCGACGCTGATGGCGCGCGAGCTCGAGCTTCAGCGTGGCGCAAGCTCCTGGCTCGGCACGAACAAGGGCAAACTCTGGGACGAGTTCTTGACGCGCTGGAAAGCGCATCTTGGCCGCGACAACAACGCCCCGATCGAAACCTTTATGTTGCTTTTCTCGAACTATTACGACCGCGGTGATAAGCCCGGCTCAAAGTAAACTCTCGGCGACCACGAGGTTGCCTACAATTTCTAAGTGGATATAGGAATGTCTTGGTACAGCAAGGTCTTCTGGTCGGAAGGTTTGTTTCTGCGGCCGCATCATCTGCAGCAGAACGACCGCTACATCGAACACTTGCTGGAAAAGCGCGTTCGCTACACGACACCATACCCTTGGGGCTTTGCCGAGCTAGAGATCGATAGGGATCTTACCGAACAGAGCAAATTCGCGGTGCGCAGTGCGTCCGGCCTCATGCCGGACGGTACGCCGTTCGATATCCCTGCGGACAGCCCAATACCCGAATCGATCGAGGTGCCGGAGACGGCTGCAGGCCAGATCGTCTGGCTGATGATGCCGGTCGCGGCGCCAAACACCCGCGAGGTCGACGAGGACCGCACCGACAGCGCCAGTCGTTATGTTCGCACTTCGGAAACCTTCATTGACTCGACCTCGGCGCTCCGCATCGAGGAAGAGATCGACATCGCTTATCCGCGCCTGT
Organism: Bradyrhizobium sp. Kon56; assembly: GCF_055807635.1. NCBI lineage: Bacteria > Pseudomonadati > Pseudomonadota > Alphaproteobacteria > Hyphomicrobiales > Nitrobacteraceae > Bradyrhizobium > Bradyrhizobium sp. Kon56. Next base: position 85,933 of record NZ_JBVVOU010000021.1, read on the forward strand.
CTTTCGAACTGCGCAAGACGAGCAAGCCTGGATACATGGGCCTGGGCATCGCGCGCATTCTCGAGGTGCGCGACAAGAACATCCTGTTCGACGACAAGTTCGTGCCGCCGATGCTGGTCTGCGCCGCGCATCCGATCATCGATGGCTGGCTCAACCGCATCATCGGCTGGGTTGAGACTAAACTCGACGAGCTGGCGCGTTACGCCGTCGATCCGTCATCCGGTGGTGGGTTGCAGAGCGTCGACTATCTGGTCCTGCAAGTGCTGAACCGTACCATTCCCGTGCTGACTCATTTCCAGCGCTCCGGCAGCGTTCACCCGGAGCGCCTGTACGAGGAATTGCTGAGGTTCGCGGGTGAACTTGCGACGTTTTCCACGGCGGAACGGCGGGCGCGCAACTATCCGGCGTACAATCACGACGATCTCGAGAACGTCTTCACACCCTTGGTGAGCGACATCCAGGACTTCTTGAGCGCGCGGCTGGGTCGGCGGGCGATCCGCCTGGAGATCATCGAGCGCGCACAGAATGCGTTCGTATCGCCGATCCGCGATCGAGCGCTATTCCGAAATGCGACCCTGGTGCTGGAAGTTGCCGCACGGCGGCCGCTTGTGGAGATCCAGAACGATTTCCCGCACCTGTTCAAGGTCGGGCCGAACACAAAGATGAACGAGATCGTGCACGCAAACCTGCCGGGCCTCACGTTGGCGCATTTGCCGACGCCGCCGCCGCATATCCGGGCCATCACGGATCACGTCTATTTCTATCTCGACCGCAAGTCACCGCTGTGGCCCGAGTTCAGTACGGCTGCGTCGATCGGAATGCATTTTTCCGGCGACTGGCCCGAGCTTGAGCTGTATCTTTGGGCTATCCTGGAAGACAGGCCATGAGCGACAAGGACAAGCCGGTCAATCCTTTCGGGCGGGGCGAACGGACGATCATCCGTCCCAACCCCGGCGGGAAGTTGCCGCCGGCGCCGATCTCTCAACCTCCGCCGGGTGGGGGGCCCGCAGCACGCCCAGCCTATTCGCCATCACCCGTACCCTCTCCCGGCACGCCGGCCCCACCACCATCCTTTTCGCCCGTTCCACAGGGCTCGAACTACGCCTCCGCGCCGGCCAGCCATCCAGCCGAGGAATGGATTTCGACACCCGCGCAAGGCCAGGTGCCGCAACCCTTGATGCCGCCAGGGCCGCCGTTGCGCGTTGACGATCTGGTCGCGCCAAATGCCAATCCGGTGATGCGCGCTGCGGGCCCGTTGCTGCAACTGCTCGGTCGGTTGCGTGTGGCGCTCATGCGAGCGTCATTCGCCAGCCTGATGGAGCAGGTCGCAGACGCGATCAAATTCTTTGAGAAGGACATCCGTTCAGCGGGCATTTCCGAGCACCAGGCCAACACAGCAAAATACATCCTGTGTGCCACTGCTGACGATATCGTGCAGCACATCCCAACCGAAGAGCGTCACGTCTGGACGCAATATTCGATGCTGAGCCGGTTCTTCGGCGAGCGTGTCGGCGGCGTCCGTTTCTTTGAGATCCTCGACCATTTGAAGGTTGATCCACTGGTCAACTATCCGGTCCTCGAACTTCAGCACGCCTGCCTTGCGCTTGGTTTTCAGGGCATCCACCGGACGTCAGGGGGCGGACTTGCGAACCTGCAACTGATCCAGCGCAACCTCTATGAATTGCTGCGCCGGGTTAGACCGAAAACGATGAGCGACCTGTCGCCCAACTGGCGCGGGCAGGCGCTGGCGGGGCGCCGGCAGCGTCTGCGTGTTCCGGTTTGGCTCGTGGCAGCCGTGGTCGCCGCGCTGCTGACCGGGTCCTATTTCGTTCTGCGGACGCTCCTCGCTGGACGGGCAGAGAATGCTGCTGAGGTGGCGCTCGCGCTCCATCCGGCCGGTCCGATCGAACTCAAGCGTCAGGTCGTTGCACCACCCCCACCGCCGCCGCCTCCGCCGCCGCCGGATCGCATTACCCAGTTGCAACGCATCCGCAATGCGCTCGCGAAGGAGAACACCGCCTGCGCCATGACGGCGGACCAGACCCCCAGCTTCATCGTGATCAGGGTCTGCGACCTGGCCTTGTTTGCGTCGGGCCAAGCCACCATCCTCGACGGCTTTAAGCCGATCGCTCTCCGCGTCGCAGCAACCCTCGACAAGGAGCCGGGACGGATCCGGGTCGTCGGCCATACTGACAGTTCGCCGATCCGCACAGTCCGCTTCCCGACCAATTTCGAGTTGTCGGTCGAGCGCGCCAAGGCGGTTGCCGCGGCACTGAAACCTGGCTTGAACGATGGTTCGCGCGTCGACGTCGAGGGCAAAGGAGCAGATGCGCCGATTGCCAGCAACACAACGCCCGAGGGACGTGCCAAGAACCGGCGCGTCGAGATCTTTATCGAACGCAGCGAATAGGCACACACCGCCGGATCAGGTGGTTTTGCGACGGGTACGGTTAGATGCTTGCCAAGGACATTCTTCGCATCGTTCTCTACGGGGTCGGGCTCAGCTCGCTCGGAGCGGTGATCTATTTCGCCGGTCCCTTCATCGCATTCGGCGATTGGCGGCCGCTGGAGAACCATATCGTCCGGCAGATCGCTATTCTGCTGCTCACCACGGCCGTGGCAGGCATCGTTGGCCTCAATCTGTTCAAGCGGCGCAAGGGTGCCAAGGAGATTGCCGATGGTATCGCTGGTGCAGACCAGCCCGTCAGCGATGAACCAGTGCTCAAGGAGCGCATGAAGGATGCGCTCGCGACGCTGAAGACCGCCAGCGGCAACAAGTCGGGCTATCTCTACGATCTCCCCTGGTACGTCATCATCGGTCCGCCCGGCGCCGGCAAAACCACGGCCCTTGTCAATTCCGGGCTCAAATTTCCGCTCGCGCGCGGGGCAACGCCCGCGGCGATCGCAGGGGTCGGCGGTACCCGCTACTGCGACTGGTGGTTTACAGAGGAGGCGGTGCTGATCGATACCGCCGGCCGCTACACCACCCAGGACTCCAACAGCAAGGCCGACAAGGACAGCTGGCTGGCGTTCCTGGATATCCTGAAGAAAAGCCGGTCGCGCCAACCGATCAACGGCGTTCTTGTCGCCATCAGTATCGAAGACATCCTGACGCTGCCGAAGCAGGAGCTCGCACTTCATGCCGATGCCATCAGGATGCGCCTGCTCGAGCTGCATCAGAGACTCAAGGTCAGCTTCCCAGTCTACGCGCTATTTACCAAAGCGGATCTCGTTGCCGGCTTCACCGAGTATTTCGCCTATCTCGGGGAGGCCGGCCGCCGTCAAGTCTGGGGTGCCACGTTCCAGACCGCCGACAAGACCCAGAATCTGGTTGGGCAGATCCCGTTCGAGTTCGACCGTCTGCTGGAGCGCCTGAGCGAAGAGACGCTCGACCGTCTGCAGGAAGAGCCGACGCCCCAGCACCGCGTGCAATTGTTCGGTTTTCCGGCACAGATGGCGCGGCTCAAGCCTCAGATCCACGATTTCCTCAACCTGATCTTCGAGCCGACGCGCTATCACGTGAACGCGAACCTGCGCGGATTCTACTTTACTTCGGGTACGCAGCAGGGCACGCCGATCGATCAATTGATCGGGTCGCTGGCGCGCACGTTCGGCGCTGAGGAAGTCGGTTCCGGATCCTATTCGGGCACGGGCAAGAGCTTCTTCCTTGCCGATCTGATTTCCAAGGTCATCATCGGCGAGGCCGACTGGGTCTCGACTGACCGTGCCGCGGTGCGCCGCGCGCTGGTCCTGAAGACCGCAGCCCTGTCATTGATCGGTCTGGTCTCGATCGGGCTGATCGCAGCTTGGCTGGTGAGCTACAAGCGGAACGCCGATTTGATCGAGCAAAGCCTGCAGGCGGATAGCGAGTATGCAACCGCCGGCGCGGCACTTATCAAGCAGACGTTGATTGCCGATCATGATCTCGACAAGGTGCTGCCGCTACTCTTCCGGCTTCGCAACGCCCCGGCGGGCTACGGATCGCGCGGCGAATCGGTGCCTCTGTCGGCTCGCTACGGGCTCAGTCAGCGCGCCCGGCTGCTGTCGCCCTCGAAAGCGGCCTATCACACCGCGCTTGAACGCATGTTCCGACCGCGCCTGCTGTATCGCCTGGAAGAGCAGCTCAATGCGCGCATAAACGAGCCTGCCTTCGTCTATGAGGCGCTCAAGGTCTATCTGATGATCGGTGGCCTGCAGTCGCCGGATCGCGAGTTGATCCGCTCCTGGATGCAACGTGACTGGGCGGATAATCTCTATCCTGGCGCCACCAACGCAGAAGGGCGGCGTCTGCTCGACGAGAACCTCGTGGCAATGTTCGACCTCGAGACCGAACAGCCGCCCTTGGTCGAACTCGACGGCCGGTTGATCAAGCAGGCCCAGAACTCCTTGGCGCGCCTGAGCGTGTCGCAACGAGCGTACGAGTTTCTGAAATCGGAGGCTCGCGCGTCGATCGCCGGCGACTGGATCGCCAGCCGCCATGGCGGACCCGACATGGGTGTCGTGTTCGAAACCACGACCGGGCAGCCTTTGGACGCCGTGCGGGTACCTGAGTTCTTCACGTATAACGGCTTCCATCAGAAGTTCGTCGCCCGGCTGTCCGGATTGTCTGAGCGGATGAAGCGGGAGCGATGGGTTTTGGGGGATGCCGGCCAGCAGTCGGCCATCAACCAGCAGTACGACAATCTGGCCGGCGATCTGCTCAGCATCTATTCAAACGATTTCGTGACGACCTGGCGAACGGCGCTCGGGAGCCTGCGCCTGAAGAAGCTGCTCGCCGACAAACCGAAATATGAGGTGCTTCGGGCGCTTTCGGCGCCGACCTCGCCGATGCGGCAAATTCTGGAGTCGGTGCGCGACGAGACGGTGCTGACCAAGGAACGGGCGAAGAGCGCTTCGGCGCCAGCTGCCGCATCGGCGCCAGCACTCTTCACGAATGCTCAGGATGGACCGCCTGGCACGATGATCGAAGCACAGTTCAAGCCTTACCACGCAGCGCTCGAAGGCGAGAGCACCCGCCGGCCAATCGACTCGACCGTCGCGAACCTGAACGACATCGCGCAGAACCTGACGCTGATCATCGAGAATCCCCAACTGACCGCACAAGCCACAGCTGCGCTCCAGAACCAGGTCGCAGCGCTCCGCAACAACGCCTCGCGCATGCCGTCGCCATTCTCCGATATGTTGCGAGCAGCAGCCGCGGAGTTCGAAGGTAGCATCGCGGCTTCAACCGCCGGACAAATCCTGCAAACGTTGCGCGATCAGGTCACGCCGGTCTGCCAACAGACCGTGACTAACCGCTACCCGTTTATCCGCGGCAGCGGCCAGGAAGTTCCGCTCGCGGATTTTGCCAAATTGTTCAGTCCGAATGGCGTTATGGACAGGTTCTTCACCCAGTACCTGGCACCTTATGCCGACACGTCGCGGTCGGACTGGGCTTGGCGAAAGGAGAGCCCCGTTGGTCGGTCGTTCTCGCCCGAGACGCTCAAACAATTCCAGAACGCGGCTTATATCCGGGATGCGTTCTTCCAGACGGGCGGCGGTGTGCCCGCCGTTTCATTCGCGATCCGACCCCCTGGGGCACCGGGACCAGGCGTGACAGTTAAGACCGAGATCGGTGGCACCACAATTGCGAGCCCAACCATTCCCGGATCGGCCCCTCCGTCCTTGTTCGGCGGGCCGCAACCTACGCCACCGCCACCGCCACAGCCGCAGACCAACTCGCCGACTACTATCCTATGGCCGGGCCCAGCGCCGCGAACGGCAATTTCAGTCAGTAACGATACCGGCCCGCCATCCGTGCTTGAGCGCATTGGTCCCTGGTCGTTGTTTCGGATGTTGGAGGCGGGCTCGTTAGTGGTGAAAGCGGAAACCGCCAGCGCGAGTTTCATCGTCGCCGGGCGCGAGCTCAACTATCAAATTTCGACCGGATCGTTGCGCAACCCGCTGAACCTGTCAGTGCTGCGCGAGTTTCGTTGCCCGACCGGGATATGACCATGCGTTGCGGGATATTCGGCAAAATCGGTGCGAAGCGCGATTTCATCGCGATCGCGACCCCGCGCAGCTTCCTGGAAGCCTGGGAGCCGTGGGTACAGGCTGCGCTGTCAGCAAGTCGCCACCAGCTTGGCCCAGGATGGCAACAGGCCTTTCTGACCGCGCCGGTCTGGCGGTTTTGGCTCGGCGCCGCGATCTGCGGCACGACAGTGGCGGGTGCGATCATGCCCTCGCTCGATGGGGTGGGGCGATACTATCCCTTGACCCTGCATGCGGTGACCGGCGAGGCCGTCTCGCTGCCGCCGCCGAGCATTGATCCGCAGGACGAATGGTTCGGGCAAGTGGAGGCGTTCCTGCTTTCGACCCTGGATCGGGCCGCAACCTTCGAGCAGATCTCCGATGCATTGGATCGGCTTTCGGTGCCACGACTGCAGGAGACCATCACCGGCGATCCGCCGGTCACGTCGCTTGGTACTGCGGCAATGGGGAGGGCTTCGGCGGTCGAAGCCTTCGCGGCGTCGTTTGCAGCACTTTGCGCTGCCAACCCACAGGTCTACGCCGCGGCTAGCTTCTGGTGGACCGCCGGAGGGGAAGGCTTCCCGCCAATGGCGCTGAGTTGTCGCGGATTGCCAGATCCGTTTCACTACGTCACGCTGCTGACCGGTGATCTCGGACCCGCGGCATCCGGGAATGGATGACGCGCGATGGTGCATATTCCGTCCTTGTTCGATGTTGGCAGCGTCACCCATGCCGGACGCGTGCGGGAGCGGAACGAGGATTCATGTTTGGTACGAACCGACGTTGGTCTGTGGGCGGTCGCCGACGGCATGGGGGGGCACGAGGCCGGTGATCTCGCCAGTCGCATCGTAGTGCAGTCGCTCGACGCTATCGCTACACCAGAATCAGCCGCAGACCTGCTGGCGGAATGCGAGGAGCGGCTTTTCAGCGCAAACCAGCAGATACTGGCGCTTAGTCATGAACGACAGGGTGCCACCGTCGGGACCACAGCGGCGGTTCTGCTCGTTCGCGATAACTACTATGCCTGCATATGGGCGGGTGACAGCCGGGTCTACCTTATTAGTCGCGGCGCAATTCGCCAGGTCTCGCATGATCACAGCGAACTGGAGGAGCTGATCGCAAAAGGTGCGCTGTCGCGCGAAGACGTGAATGATTGGCCGAGCAATGCCATTACGCGTGCCGTCGGTGTCGCCGATGATCCGGAATTCGAGGTGGTGACAGGCCCGGCCGAGCCAGAAGATATCTTCGTGATCTGCAGCGATGGCCTGACCAGGCACGTGCAAGACGACGAGATCCTGCAGCACGCGGCTACGCGACGCGCCCAGGCGGCTTGCGATGACATGCTCGCGCTGGCTCTTGATCGTGGCGGGCTTGACAATTTGACGATTGTGATCGTGCGACTACTGACGCCACGATCTCAGGGGACGACAAGATCTCCGCTCAATCGGGAGCCGCAACCATGAGTCCGAGCGATCCGTTCCGATCGTCCTATCACGGCGTGCCGCCCGGCACCCGTCTCAATGGCATTTACGAGGTCGAAGCGGTGATCGGCGCGGGCGGCATGGGTGAGGTCTACAAATGCCGTGAGATCCAGACTGGATCGCCTATTGCGGTGAAAATGCTACTGCCCGACGTGGTTGATAACGAGGCCGCGCTCGCGCTGTTCCGTCGAGAGGCCGCGGCACTCCACAATCTTCCGCACGACGCGATCGTTCGCTACTTCCTGTTTACCGTCGAGCCGGTGCTGCAGCGACCTTATCTCGCGATGGAGTTCGTGAATGGCCGCTCGCTCTCGAACATACTCGATGATGGGCCGTTGACCTTCGAGGCGCTGATCAGGCTGAGGCAGCGTGTCGCATTGGGACTGGAGGCCGCACATGAGCACGGCATCATCCATCGCGACGTGTCTCCGGACAACATCATCATTCCGCTCGACGACGTCAGTCGGGCCAAGATCATCGACTTCGGCATCGCTCGGTCGACCCAAATGGGCGACAAAACCATCATCGGCTCGGGCTTCGCCGGCAAGGACAACTACGCATCGCCGGAGCAAGTAGGGCTGTACGGCAATGACGTGACTGCGAAATCCGATGTCTACAGCCTCGGTCTTGTGCTGTTCCATGCGCTGACCGGACAGAAACTCGACATGGGCGGCAGCCAATTTCAACTGGTTGAGAAGCGCCGGCGTGTGCCCGATCTCGGTGGTGTGGATATGCGCATCCGACCTTTGCTGGAGCGGATGCTGCAGCCTGATCCGGCATTGCGCCCCACTATGGGGGAGGTCGCCAGCTGGACGCCAACCGGTTCCGCCCAGACGCCGGCCGCGCCGTTATATGGCTTCGATCCGCTGCGGCGGCCGGAAAGCGCGTCGCCGGCGCCGCAGGACAGGATGCCGGAGATCGCGCGGAGTCCGCGCCGCCTCTGGCTGGGGGCGGGCGCCGCGGCATTGTTGCTGCTGGTCGGCGGTGGTGGATATGCCTTCTACAAGCTGGTTTGGTCAGCGCCAGGCACCGCGGTCTTGTCGCCACCCCCGAAACTCGCCGGAGCAATGGCGCCGCCGAAGGTCGAGCCCGCTGGACCACAGCCCGGACGCCAAGAGCCGGAGAAGTTGCCCGCGCAGCCGACGGCGACGCAGTCTCCGGCACTCGATGGGCCAGGGCGCGCCGAGCGCATCCGCAAATACGTGGCCCAATATTCCGGCGGTGACTGCTTCTTCGTGTTGCCGATTGCCGTGAGCCCAAATGCCGCTGTCATCGAAGGGTTCGGTGCCTCGACCGTCCCATTCGACACGTTCGACAAAGCGTTTCGGCGTGAGCAGGGTTTCGAGGCTTCGATCGGCGTCAGGCAAGTGACCCAGGCGCAATGCCCAGCCGTCAAGTTCTTGAGTCAGGTCGGGAGCGATCAGGCGCGAATGCCACGCATCACCTTGTCAGCGACAGAGCTGAAGGGCGGTGAAACCCTCAATGGGACCATCGAGAACTTTGCCAACCGCGTGGTGGAGCTCCTGATGGTATCTGATCGCGGCGAAGTTCAGAGCCTGTCTTATCTTCTGAAGCCGGGCATCGACTCACTTTCGTTTACGCTCCCGACAGCGCGCGCGAGCGGTCCGCAACTGCTATTGGTCGTGGCGGTCCCGCAGGTTCTCGACTCGTTGCGCCAGCCGCGACCGATCGCCGCCGACACGTTCTTCCTGCAGGCGCTAAGCGAGGCTCAGCGCAATAAGATGACTGTCATCGCGGCCGTGCGCTACGTGCTGCTCACCAATTGACCGGCACGCTCAGAATGTTCCGATCACCAGGATTTTCAGGTCGGCATCCGGCTTGAAGTCGCTTGCCGTATATTCAAGCGTGTTTCCAGTAGCGGACGATGCCTTTAGCCGCCCAGGACAGAAGCTCACCAAGCGGTCGCTGCCGCCTGGGTCGATAGTCAGCTTGAATGACCGGATCGGCCCAGCCCAATTCGCGCCGGTCTTGAGCACGTACGATATGCGCCGCTCCTGGAGATTTGCGCCGTTGGTCTGGTTATTGCCCGTGCGCTTGTCGAGCTCGGCAAGGAACGTATCCTGGATGCAGTATTCTTTCCGGTAACGCGCAACTTCCTGACCGAGTGCGCTGCTGCGGCGCAGGCTCGAGCGCAGAATGGTGTCAGGACTGGAGCCGACGCTCGGCCGGTACTGGTGTTCGACCGTGACGCTGCGCACGGGCGGAAACAACTGCTGGCGCACAGCCGAGGTCTTGACGGTCCACCCCGGCGCATATTGCTGGCGACCGTTGTCGCTCATTCCGGCAGGCATCAGAAGTCCGTCGTCCACAAGCCGGGTCCGGGTCGCCGCGGGCAGGTCGGTCACCCGGATCTCGCGGCCACCAATCGGCAGCAGCGGCAACTTGAGTTCGCGGAGCAGGGCACTGACATCCCTGTTGCCAACCATGGCGCGCTGATCGACGGTCAGCGGCGCCGGGTTGCCATCGACCTTGGTCTCGAATTCGACGAAGTTGATCGGATCACTTGACGGCAATGCAACATTCTCAGCCTCCGACAGGTCGATGTCGGGCAGCGGAAAGGCAACATTAAGCGTGACCGGCTTGGCGGTGAGGTTCGCGAATTGGTAGCGAACGCTGATTCTGTCGAGCGTGATACGAAGGTTCTCGCTCTCCATGGCCACGTCATTGGTGCGTACGAACTGGAGCCCACCGATCGACAATTCCGCAGCCGAGTCGTTGGCGCGTGCCGGCCAGCCTGTCGCAACGAGCAGCGCGACCATCAGGGCCGGTATAAGGAACGACAGTCGGGCGGAGGGTTCGTTCGGCAAGCTAGTCTGTATGCGGCGTCGCAGCATTTGCCGGCTCCATCCGATGCGGGTCAATCGATCGGTTGATAAAGATCGCCCCATTCGGGCTTCCAGACCCCGTCTGGATCGCACACCACGAGCGCGAGCTTGACGTCGTTAGCCAGCCGGATCGCGCCGCGAAAAGCATCCTGAGCCGGCAATTGCGCGCTGACTTGGTCGGTGGTCAGCCGCCCTTGGCTCGCGGCGGCAGGCAGCACGATCGCTCCGGAGGCACCGTCACTGTCGCGTTTCAGGAGCAGCGTGACCGCGTCGGGCTGGACTTCGTTCACTTGCTCAAATCTATTCCGGGCCATGGTTTTCCTCGGCAAGCTGAAGAAATTTCGGACTATCACCGTCCAGTGATAGAATTGAACGCGATTGAGATTGCTCACCACTAATTGACGCGCGGCATCAACGGCATCTCGGATTAGTCGATCCGACGCGGCGATCGGTTCGGGGTACATTGAGGCGAATATGCTTCGTCCAAAACATTGGATCTGGGTCTTCATCGTTAGCGCGGGCATTTTCGGAACCAAGGCGCACGCCGACGATACTGTCGTACGCAGCTTTACCGGCGGTTCGGCTGCTTCCATGGTCGGCATAGTCCCGGCCAGCGAGGACGTGGAACTCGCGGGACCGCAAGCACTCAGCGCCGACGGGCAGGGCAACCTGTTTTTGCTCGATCAGATCAACGGTCGCATCATCCAGTTTGACCCGAAACAGCCAAACTCCGATCCCGACGTCCTCAAGATGCCGAAAGACGTCCAGCCGACCGATCTCGTCGTCCATGACGACGACATAATGGTTTGGGACGGTGGCGTACGGACGCTGAAGGCGGCGCCGGGGCAATCCACGCGCGGACTCGGCGGTGACGTGATCCAGCTTGAGGAGGTCTCGAGCCGTGGGGCAGACGACCAGGTTGCCGTCTCCGCTTTCGCCCAGATGGGATCGCAGGCACCCGGCAGCGCGGCGGACCTGCTCGATCAGAACACCCGCGCGGCCATCATCAGGACGACCCGGCAGCCTGACCGGCAATACGTGGCTTCTCGAAGCAAGGGCTCGGTGATCGCCGACATCATTCCGGACAAGGGCAATGCCAGCGTCCGGGTCGAGATCCAGACCATGGTCACCAACGAAACCATCGGCCAACTCGGCCTGCGCGTGCGCAACCAGCTCGGCACGGTGGAGTTTCTCGAGATCGACAACAGCGACCGCTTCTACGTGCTGGCCGAGGACGTTCCGCCATCAGGAAAGAACGCCTCCACGTTCGTCGCACGCTATGCGGCGAACGGGCGTCTCGAGGGAATCTATGAGCTTCCTCTGGAAAATACGCCGCTGACCAGACGGTTCGTCACGGTGTCGGGCAGTGGCGATGTCTATTTCCTGCGAACCAAGCCGGACGGTATCGAAGTGATTGGCGTCGGGTTCCGACCTCTGACAAATGCCTCGATTATCGACGTGCGGCCGTCGCGAACGACGACGGCGCCGGCACCACAATCCGGCGTCAAATTTGACGCTTCGGCCGCCGTGAGGCCGTCCAATCGCCAGCAGGCGATCGAGACCGCGTTTGCGTTCGAGGGTATCCAGTGGAAGCTGACGCAGGCGAACTACGGCAACGATCCCGACAGCCAATGCAGCGGCTTCAGCCGTGTTCGTCGGCCGTGGTATCTGCAGGGAAAAGTGAACCAGGAGGTGCGCGGCGTACCGTATTGCTGGGGCTGCCACGGTTCGCTCGCGAACTTCCGGCAGCGGATCGAGAGCGGAACGCTGGCTGGCAATGTGTGCACCCGCAATGCGCCACGGCCCGATGTGGCGGGCGTCGACTGTTCGGCATTCGTCAGCGCCGCGTGGGGGCTCTCCGTCCACTATACGACTGCAGCCATCCCCGCGATCGCTGCGCCTGTGGCAAATCCTTGGGACCTGAGGCCCGGCGATGCGCTGAACAAGCCAGGCTCGCATGTGATGCTGTTCCTGCGGTTCACGCCTGATCGCAAGGCGGAGGTGATGGAATCCTCGACCGGTGGCTGCAACGGCCGCGTCTGTCGCAACGTCTATCCCTTGGCGAGCTTGCTCGCGCGCGGCTATGTTCCGGTCCGCTTTCGGGCGTTCGCGGATGATCAGACGACGGTTTCAGCGGGCGCCTATCAGGAGCAGACTGAACAACCGCCGGCGGGCCGCAAAACGGCAGGCAAAAGGCGCTGAACCCAGTGTGTCGCCAGAGCTACAAAATGGGTAGGCATGATGTCGAGGTGGATCACGATGCGGATGCCCAGAGGACTTGATTGCGGGATCGGGCGGCTGTGCGCCACCATCGGGCTCGCCGCGTTGATCGGACTGACAATCCCGCGGGCGCATGCGGCAGGAGATTTGTCGCTCAGCAATCCAGATGGGGCGGCGGTGCGTGCGCTCGTGATCGGGATCGACGACTACCAGCACGTGCGCAAATTGAAGGGTGCGGTCGCTGACGCTACGGACATCGTGACCAGCCTTAAATCCATGGGGGTTGGCGACGTCGTCGAACTGACTAACGCGCAGGCCGACAGGGCAGGCGTCCTGCGCGAGATCAGTGCACTGGTGGAGCGGACCAAGAACAACGACCTCATCTTTCTGTCGATCGCCGGCCATGGCACCCAGGAGCCGGAGCGCGTCAAGGGCGCGGAGCCGGACGGGATGGAGAACGTGTTCCTGCTGCCAGGCTTTGAAACCACGCCAACCGGGTCCGTTGAGCGGGTTCTGGGCAGCGAGTTCAACCATTTCATACGGCAGTTCGAGCTGCGCGGAGCGAGGGTGATCTTCGTGGCTGACACCTGCCACGGTGGCGGTATGGTGCGCGACATCGATCCGCGTGCCGCTGAGATGAGCTTCCGGCAGGTCCCGCGCTACACGTTGCTGGTCGACGAACTGAAGCCGGTGTCGGACAGCAACGATCCGAAGTCTGAACTTGACCTTGACCACACGGCGTTTCTGGCCGCGGTGGACCGCTACACCAAAGCGCCGGAAGTCCGCATCCCTGGCATCGATGGCCTACGCGGGGCTCTCAGCTATGCGGTCGCGCGTGCGGTGGAAGGTAGCGCGGACATCAATCACGATGGGAAGGTGACGCTTAAGGAGCTTTTCAGCAACGTTCGGCAGGTGGTCTATCAGCTGTCGGACCAGCGCCAGAACATCGTGACTGTATCATCGCCAGCTCAGACGCCGGATACCGACGTCGCCTTCGGATTGAGGCGCGGTGTCGTGCTGATTCAGGGGCCGGCCGCGAGAGCGGCCTCGGGTCAGGCCGGAGCCGGGGTGCCCGTCGATGGACAGGCGCCCGCACCGTCGGCTGTCACGGCCAAGGCTCCAACCATTCCGACCCTTGCGGGGGCGGCCAAGGAACTTCCGATCGCCGGCGCGCCGGGGCCTCTACGCCTCGTTGCACCAATCCGGCTGGCGGCGCTGGACGGCAAGACTAGCTATTTTGTAAGCGTGAAGCCAAAAGATGTTTCCGTGCAGGCTGTTCAACCGACGGACAATCCCGACCTGATATGGGATCCTGTGTCGCACGACGTGATCGCTTGGGGTGATGTGGTCGCCTACGGGATGGACGTTGCCAGCCTGCCGACGGTGATTGATAGGACTGCGGCAATTCGTGAACTCAAGCGCATTGCGACACGGTCGCCGCAGGTGATGCGTATTTGGCCAGACGATCGCCAACAACGTGCTGGCCAGACCATCGAAGTTGACTTGTCTGATGTGGCATCAAGGGCGGTGCTGCTGTTCAATGTGTCCGGCGATGGCACCATCCAATTGTTGTATCCGGTGGGTGCTGATGCGGCGTTGGCCAGATCGGCGAGTTTGCGCCTACCGCTCAGGGTCGGCGAGCCGTTCGGTGCGGAACAGATCGTTGCGGTGACTTCGCAGCAACGCATGGTCGAGCTTGAGACAGCCCTAGTGCAGTTCAACCGGCGTCGCGCCTCGGGGCAGGTGATCAAGAGTCTCGAGCGTTACTTGCCCGCGGACGCGCGAATCGCCTCGATCGGCTTCTTCAGTGCTCCCTGACTCTTAGGGGAGCACGCCATGCCGTCATCGCAGTCGATCCGCCGCAAGCGAGCATGGTTCGCATTCCTGCTGCTACAGGCGGGCAGCGGACCTGCGTCCGCAGCACCGTTGCCGACGGGGGCGTTGCATATCGGCACGACGTACGTACCTTGGCTTTGGCCCGCACAAGCGGTGCGCAGGCAGACCAATACCGCGAGTGTGTCCCTTCAGATCCTGCCGAGTCAGACCGTCAACGTCGGCGCCAAGGTCTCGTTCGGCGTCACCGCCAGGAGGCCTGGATATCTCATTCTGGTTGACGTCGACTCGGAAGGGCGGATGTCCCAGATCTTTCCGACCCCCGAGCTATTGGCGCAGTCGAACGAACGCGACATTAATCTCGTCAAGCCGGGTGTCGAATTTGTCGTCCCTGCTCCGGCGGCGCGGCAGCGTGGTTTTGAATATGTCGTCGCACCGCCGACGGGGTCCGCAGTGATGATCGCCATCCTGAGCGAGCTGCGCGTGCAATTGCTCGATTTGCCGGACATGCCTCGCAAGCTGGAAGGTCAGGCGGACGCGTTGAGCTATCTATCGGCCTGGACCAGTGAGCTGCGCGTGCCGGACAACAGCAGCGGAAAGCTTGTGACGAACAATTGGTCGTTCGACGTCAAATCCTATTCCATCAAGTGAGTCCTGTGAGGCTTGGGGCTATAGCTTGCTCAGTCGGCTGAAGAAGCCACCGCGGGCGATCATGTAATGAATGTCCTTTGGAAAGGGAAAAGCACTGCGAATGTTGGAAATCGCGTGCTGGAGGAATTCCCCGTCCAGCGGCGCAGGCTTATGCCGCGGTTGATCCGCGACCTGCGGTATCATGAAGCGATCCACGAAAGCCGCGTCAAGATCGTTGACCCTGACCATCTGTCCAAATGCCGGGAACAGGTCGTAATGACCCAAGCTTACGTTGAGATTCTTGAGGGCAGGGCGCTGAGGCTGGGTTTGATTGCCATCGGCCGTCGCCAGCCCGCGCCCGATCAGGTCCAGCTTCACCGATTGCGGGAGAGTTGACGGACCATACACGATCTCGAGCGCGTGCCCGCTCTGCCCAGATAGCCACTGGTACCAAAAGGTCGCATCGTCGGGCCTCGCATTGGCACCGTAAAGGCAATCAAATCCCCAACAAGCCGTCAGCTTCCCCTGATACTTTCCGAGGCTCCCGACGAGATTGCGCATGCCGTTACCACCGCCGGAGTGGCATGCGATGATGAGCTTGCCGATCTGGAGCTGAGGAATGGACGTCGAGGAGATACCCAGGAACCTGGCCAGAGCTCCAAGGATCTCCTCGAGATAGCGTTCACCCCAGTTCGCGGTGGCCAGGTCCGACACGCTGTAGTTTCCGGCAAAGGTGTTGCCCACAGCATATTCGTAGCCCAGGAAGGGCGCGATGAGCACCACGTCCTTGCCGGAATCCCGGACCTGTTCGCGCAGCCGCGCTGGGTCGTTGTGGAAAAGGAATTCATGGTTTTTGACGTAGAAGCCGTGAAGCCAGATCACGACATCGAACTTGGTGGCGGCTGTTGGGTGCTTTGGCGGAAGATAAACCGCCGTTGGTTTCATGCCGGGCGCCTGCCGCTTCGTGAAGAGCGTCACCCCAGGAAAGGCGTTGGCGTCCTTTTGCTCAAGCTCACACGCAACCACGCAGGTCGCTCCGATTCGGCCACATCAGGCTTGGGACTCTGACGTTAGCTCGGCCACTTGCCATGCTTGCGATCCCAAATCCCACCGGGCCTGATGGCTCCGACGCGCCCTGACAACTCGGCGCCCTGCCAGCGCGCAGTTGTGTAGGAGCGGTGAGGCTAGTGGCATACCTCGACATTGGCCTCGTTGCCTGGCCCGCCACCGCCGCGATATTCGAGATGGCAGCCGCGCTGGACCGGACGGCAGCTGCTGGCGTTGCATATGATCTGAGGACTGGCCGTCGCATGGCCCACCGCAGCGCCATAGCCGCCTGCGCTCGCCTGCGCCCGCTGACGCAATGGCCGATCCTGCCGCTGACTGTCATTGCTCTTGGCGGCATTGACGGGCCTGGCGCGCTGTTTCTCGCATTCATTGTCGTCGTTGAGGAACGAGCCCCTTGCACAGGAGATTCTGCTGCAGTGGTCGCCGTCAGCCTTGTAGCCATGATCACAGATCAGGGGACAGACCCGGGACGGCTTGAGCTTGATTGCGTCAAGTGCGTCGAGACTTGCGAGCTTGGCGTCAAATTTGGTTCCGGCGTGCTGGTTGAAGAGAGCCAAGGAGCGCTGGGAGGCCGCATTCCATCGGCCATCTACGCTACCGGTGAAGCAGCCGACGCGGTTCAATTCGCTTTGTACGGATTTGGTGATATCGGCTTTTGCGATATCGGTCTGGCGCGGCTCGGCGCTGAGTGCGGCAAGCTTTGGCGGCGTATTGTCGTCAGCCAGCGCAGCGACTGTAGGATTGTCCGCGAAGGCACTCCCAACAGCCGGCTTATTCCCGGAGAGAGCCGCAACGATTGTAGATTCGGACGCAATTCGTTTCCGTTCTGCCTCGGTGGCCTGCTCCTGCGCGGCCTGCTTCGCCTTCTCGGCGGCAATTCGGGCGTCTTCCGCAGCCTTCAGATCCGCGGCCGCCTTCTCTTGGTCGGCACGCTGGGCGCCCTGCGACATCAGCCGAGTTTTCTGCTGTTCCGCCTGCTGCGCCTTCGCTGTTGCCGCGACGCGTGCGTCCTCAGCATCGAGCTGATTAAGCTGCAGCTTGGCAAGATTTGCGTAGTATCCGTCCGGATGCTGGTTCAGGAACGCGTCCAGAGCGGGCTTGTTGCGTAGTTGCAAGGCCAATTCGTAATCACGACGAATTTCTGCCTGGGGGTTGGCTGCTTGCACCGGCTCATCAGCCTTGGCAGCGGGAACAAGTGCAACGTCTTCGCCGCCCAGCGAGCCGTAGACATAGGGCTCCTGTCGGTTGCCGGTGGCTTGCAAGACATCATCGCGGACGAAGCCGAAGGCCCTACGCAAGTCGAGCCCCGGCTTTGCGATGTACTTTACGAGAGCCGTCGCATACGGACTATTCTTGCTGTTGCCATCGAGTGCGGTTAGTCCGGCTTTCGCGGCAAACGCGATCAGCGTGTTGGAGACGGCGGGTTCGACCCTGGCCAGCCCGCGGCTGATTGATCGAGAGGCAACTGTACGCTTCATCGAATCGGCAAACGGATTGTTGCGGCACGCGTCGACGATCACCACGCGCAACTGTCTCGCAGGCTCGATTGCCAGCAGGACGCGGTCGAGTGAGAATGCTTCGTCATAAATATCAGTGTCACGTTCGAGTCTGGCGTCGGTCGGGATCAGATAGTTTGTCCCGTCGATCTCGATGCCGTGGCCAGCATAGTACACCAGGGCTATGTCCGCATTGCGCGCCTGATCGGCGAATTCTCTCAGGGCCCGCCGCATATCGGTCGCGGCGAGGTTGAGCCTTGAGTCAACCACATCGAAACCTGCGCCCTTCAAGGTTTCAGTGATGGCGGCAGCGTCGTTGGCCGGGTTTGGGAGCAGAGGGGCATTCTGATAGTTGGCATTGCCAACCACCAAAGCCACGCGCTTTGTCGCCCAGGCTGGCTGGGCTGCCAGTAACAGCGAAGCGGCAAGAAGAAGCAAAACTCGAAGGTGCCTGTATAACCTCATGGCGAACACCCAACCTATGCTCATCGAATGGTAACGTCGCGAAGATGGCCGCGTAAGGCATGATTACTGAATTCACACGCCACTGGCCGCTGGCCTATCTCCGTACAGTACCAGTTTCGAGCCGATCCATTCCTATGTGTTGTCTGGCACTGCGCTCGCGTTCAAACGGCACGGAAGAAATCGCGGGCCGGCGCTGTGTGCCGTTTCATGTGGATGATGGGCACCCGCCAGTATCGATGTCTCGCGCTGGCGAATTAAGCTTTTGAAATTATAGGATTATTGCACTTAAGGCGTGTTCGCGGCAGTGCAGCAGAGCCTCTGGCTTGGTTCAAACGAAGATTCCGCGGTCGGCAGATCGAGGGGACGTGAAGTCCAGGACGCCGGCTTGCGGGTCAATCTCTCGGTTACAGCTTGCGCGGAGGTCAGGAGCCCGTCAGTTCGGCTTTCCATGTTCCCCGGTGCTCGATCTTCAGGTTCCTGCCGGACGCTCGCCCCGGAAACTGCTCCTTCGCAATGCGGGAACCAGTCTCCGAGTCGCGAAGGCGGGCCTTGGTCTACCAGTCGATCGCGTCGGTGGCCGCTACCGGAAGTCGTCAGTGCGCAAGTCGCCAGCCGACTTAATCAGAAAGCCCTGAATATAAGCCGCTCTATTTCGAACGATAGCGTACGGAGATACAATCGCAATTCCGAACTTTGGAGAAGTTGATGCCCATTCCGTTGAGGATTTACATCACGCCATTTGCCGAGAGAGGGAGCGTTGAGCCCGGGCAATGGAGCAGCGAGACAGCCAAGAAGGCGCTCGACGTGGTCAATACGATCTGGTCAAAGGCCAAGATCGCGTTCGTGATCAGCGATTGCTTGATGGAGAAGCCGCTCGACATGGCAAAGAGCGCGCGCAGCAATGACCAGCGATTGCTGGGTGTTCTTGCCTCTCGGCACGATCCGGACAATGCCGTCCACATCTACCTCGTCAATTCGATTGAAAATCTGGCCGCCGGTGGAAGCTCATACCCCAATAGCCAACCGGAGCCGGCAAGCTTCGTCCAATGGTATGGCAATGACCACGCCAATGGACGCGCCTGGGCTCACGAGCTCGGCCATCTAATGAGCCTCGATCACGTCGAGATCGACTATTCCAATGAGAAGCAGGCGGCGCGGCGTGTCAAGAACCTCATGACGATAGGATTGAGCGTCGGTTCTGACCTGACGGGCCAGCAGATTGATGCAGCCAAGGGTTCAAAGCTGGTCAAGCGATTTGGCGGATAAGTCCGTGGCCGGCCGCAGAATTTGTCAGCTCCGTCGTTCTGCACGTTGCGCGCCTTCGTTCCTATTCGCGAGATCCTCGTCGCTCCAATCCAGGCGTTCGGCGCAAGAGTCCATGATTGCGATCACGCTGGTAACCACTTCTCCCGCTTTGGGAAAAGCCATCCGCAATTAATATGCAAATGACCCCAACGATGAGATCACCAACGACCATGTCAAGTGCTTCCGGGATATTGCAGCTGCGCCAGACGACGCTTACCGTTTCGCTCTATTTTTGATGGGCGATCAGGCAGACGCAGAACAAGCCGGCAAACGTACTATCCAGATGCACTGCCGATTTAACGTGGTTGGGTAGCGGCCCTCCAACTCTAGGGCGATCGCGCAAAGTCGTCGTGCTGTACGAATTCCAGGGCCCGTCCTATCGCGACTCTCTTATATCGTAGCTGCTCCGATCGCGACAGTGATGTCGCGTATTGCACAAGGGCATACTCCTTCGGTGCCAGATCGAAATGGGAGCAAGATCACAACCTTCGTTGCAGCTGTCGATTTGAACTTCTCTTTTCCTGCCTGCACTAAAACAAGGTGGTCCTGCGGCCGTCCGGACGATCACCGACGAGTTCCTATTTGTCGATTGCAGGTCGAAGAGAATGTTCCACAAAACCGGTCCGGGCAAGGTTGACGTCGATCTGGATTTTTCGGGAGTGGGGGTTTTGCACGCGCGGCTTTGGAATTTCGATTTCGATGACTTTGCCGGCTACCAGTTTCGGGGCTTGAAGACAGAGCACTTCGAATTTCTGAAGAACAAGGTGGTTCCCCTGGTGGAGCACGACGCTGGTCAGATCTGGATGACGGGATCCGCGAGCCGGATCGGTACGGCTGATTGGAATATGACGACATCAGCCAACCGCGTCATTACGGTCGCGCGGTCTCTGTCAGAGATGGGCATCCGCCCGGAGCAAATGCAGACGCACGCCATCGGCAATACGCAGACGGCAAATCACAGGCTGGACGAAGACAACGATAGATCAGTGGTCCTTTGGGTTCTGCCTAAGGTCTATTTCGAACCGATCATAAAGCCAGACTTGCCGCGACCCGTTCCGCCGAAGCCAAAGGTCAGTCGAAATTTCAAGATAGCCATGCTGCTTGAGGTCGACGGTTCGATCTCGTTTGCAGCGAGAGCGGCCATCAAGCGCATCGTGAAGGGCAGGGCCGGAGCCGGGATTGCGTTTGCCAGCGCGTTGTTCTCCATATGGGACACGGAAAACAATTTGAAGTGCACCTACGTCTATGCGGCGGTCGGCCTAGGCTTCGGCTTGACCCTTCCGAAGACCGGCGGCAGATCGGGTACTCTGCATGGCCCCTGGAATTCGTTTACGACCGAAAAGCCCATCTCCTGTTCGCAGTTCGGCAAGTCAATGCGCTTTACGACTATCGGGATAGGGGACTTAAGCAAGAACTGGATCTTGCTGGAAACGCCCAGAGGAGTGAAGGACGTCTACTTGAGCATCAGCACGGGCACGACCATCGGCGGCGGCGCGTCGACCTACCCAGCCCATTTGAGCGCTTTCGTCCCGCTAGAGCGACCGAAGCCGTTTGGCGGGCCTTGAGTGAATCGGCTCATCATAATCTTTAGCCGGCGTCGGCGAGGGGAGCTCCGGGTTGACCCGCCGTAGTGATCTTAATGGGTCAAAAAACGCCGAAAATGTCAGAATAGCCTTTGAAGACACTACAGTATTTCGAGACTTCCAAGCTGAATACGAGGGTTCGATTCCCTTCACCCGCTCCATCCCAACAATTGATGCATCTTGATTGACCGACTTTGACCGTCAAGTCGGTCCCGGTGACGGCTGGAGCTTGGAGCGGGCGGCCTTGCGATAACCGGGTGCGTTTCGGGTCGGCAGAGCGGCTCTATTCCTGTTTGCTGTCCTTCTCCTCGCGCTGCTTCCGGGCACGATCGACTGCGCCGCCCTGGGGCTGCCCGCTGACCTTCACGCCGGGGAGATGATCGACCTTGTTGTTGGCGGTATCTTCGGCACGCTGCAATTCACGATCGATGATGTCGCGTGATCCTTCGGCCGGGTCCTTGTCGAATGGGCTCTTGGTATCGGTGCTCATGATTGATCCTGCTCGTCGGCGCGCGTTGATTTGCCGAGGCAAGCTCGGCTCGGGCCCATCGTTCCTGTCGAGGCGGCAGCTTTTGTGCAGGCTCTTTACTCCCTGTGGTCGCGGATTTCGGGGGCGACCTGTCCGTAGTTCAGCAGGGCCACGAGGGTCGTTCCGCCCAGAATATTGCCGAGGAGTGTCGGTACGAAGAAGTCCGAGGCATATTGCGAGAGCGACGCCAGGCCGCTCTGCACCAGGAAGGCGCACTCGACCGAGCCCGCGATGATGTGCGCGAACTGGCCGAGCGCGACCACATAGGTCATCACGACGACGAGGTGCGGGCGCGATCCCTTCACGGCAGGCAGTAGCCACGCCATCAAGGCGATCAGCCAGCCGGCAAAGATCGCCCGGACAAGGGTCGTCGCGAACGTACCCTCGATGGTGTGGCGGCTGAGATCGACGAAGGCGCCCACGATGCGGGGTTCGAAGATGCTGGTGTGCGCGAGCACGGATCCAACGGCCCAGGTTCCTGCGATGTTGGAGGCGAGGACCAGGCCCCAAAGCTTGATCACGCTCCCAAGCGTGCCGAGATCCCTGTTGTGCAACAGCGGCAGCATCGGCGTCAGGGTGTTCTCGGTGAAGAGCTGCTGCCGTCCCAGCACCACGACCAGGAAACCGACCGTGTAGCCGAGCGGAGCCACCATCCGTCGGGTGGCCTCGTCGGAAATCAGCGCGTGAAACTCGCCTTGGACAATCAGGGACAATCCCATCGAAAGGCCGGCGGCGAGGCCGGACAGCACGATGGCCCACCATCGCCGTTCCAGTTCCTGCTCACCCTCGGCGCGGATTGTCTCATGGATCAGCGCTGCGCTAGGCCGGCTCTGGGATTCGATCTGTTTCGTCTGGCGCCGCGAGACGCCGTCGAGCTTTGAGGCTGGATTGAAGGAGGCGCCGTCGCCAGGCTGGTCCACTCCGCGGTCTCCTGAAGGGCAGGTTCATCTCAATGCCGGGATCAAGGCTCGGAGCGGCAAGGGGTTCCTGGTAAGTGCTCGCACGCCGCAGCATTGTTGAGGCACAGCGGCGCCGTGGTCGACCATCAGGAACCTTCGTGGAAAGCGGGTGTTTTCTACCGGGGCGGGTGGCGATCTGACAAGAGGCCAACCGTGCAAGACAATTTGCGTGTGCGCTCAACCGCGCAGATCGCGGGCCATCCGATTCATCCGATGCTGGTGCCGATACCGATCGCTTGTTTCATCGGAGCGCTGTTGACCGATATCGCCTATGTCGTCAGTGCCGAGATCATGTGGGCGGATTTTTCCGCCTGGCTTCTGGTCGTCGGCGTCATCTTCGGCGTACTGGCGGCGATCGCGGGCCTGACCGATTTTCTCGGCAACCGTCTGGTGCGGGCGCAACCGCCGGCCTGGCCGCATCTGATCGGCAACGCGGTGGCGTTGGTCCTGGCGATCGTCAATGCGTTGATCCATACGCGCGATGCCTGGACCTCGGTGTGGCCGACCGGGCTCATTCTTTCAGCCATCACCGTATTGATCCTGCCGGTCACCGGCTGGCTCGGCTGGGCCATGGTGTATCGCCACGGTGTAGGAGTTGCGCGATGAACTCCGCAATCGTTCGGGTGCTGTTGTGTGCCTCGCTGCTGTGTCTCGCCGGCTGCAATGACGGCAGTGGCGATCCGAAGGCGCAAACCGGCGCCAACCCGACGCTGCCCGACATCCAGCAATACCTGCTGCCGCCGATGCACATCGCCCGTATCGTCGGCTGGAAAAAGGACGAGACCCCGGCCGTCGCGCAGGGCTTGCAGGCCAAGGCCTTCGCGACCGGCTTGCAGCACCCCCGATTCCTCTACGTGCTGCCCAACGGCGACGTGCTGGTGGTGGAATCCAAGGCGCCGAAGGGCGCTCCGATCAAGCGGCCCAAGGAAATCGTGATGGGATACATCGAGTCCTGGGCGACATCAGGCGGCGACACCGGCGCGAGCAACCGCATCACGCTGCTGCGCGACAGCAACGGCGACGGCGTGCCGGACGTGCAGAGCGTCTTCCTCGACCATCTCAACTCGCCGTTCGGCGTCGCGCTGGTCGGCAACGATCTCTATGTCGCCAACACCGATGCGATCGTCAGATATCCCTACACGGAGGGTGATACGAAGATCACCGCGCCGGGCACGGTGCTGACGCCGCTGCCGGGCGGACCGATCGATCATCACTGGACCAAGAGCCTGGTCGCGAGCCCCGACGGTTCAAAGCTCTATGCCGGCGTCGGCTCCAACAGCAACATCACCGAGAACGGCATGGAGGCCGAGCACAATCGCGCCGCGATCCTCGAGATCGACCGTGCCAGCGGCCGCTGGCGCATCTTCGCGAGCGGCTTGCGCAATCCCAACGGCCTCAGCTTCGAGCCGCAGACCGGGACGCTGTGGACGGTGGTGAACGAGCGCGACGAACTCGGTCCCGATCTCGTGCCGGACTACATGACGTCGGTGAGGGACGGCGGCTTCTATGGCTGGCCCTACAGCTATTACGGCCAGCACGTCGATCCTCGCGTCAAGCCGGAGCGTCCTGATCTCGTCGCCAAGGCGATCGTGCCGGACTATGCGCTGAGCTCGCATGTCGCGCCGCTCGGCATGGCCTTCAACACAAGCGCGAGTTTGCCGGCGGCCTATCGCGGCGGCGCCTTCGTCGGCGAGCACGGCAGTTGGAACAGGCAGGTCTTGAACGGCTACAAGGTGGTGTTCGTGCCATTCACGGATGGCAGGCCGAGCGGTCCGCCGCAGGACGTCGTCACCGGCTTCCTCAACAGCGACAACCAGGCGCGCGGGCGGCCCGTCGGCGTCGCCATCGACAAGACCGGCGCGCTGCTGGTCGCCGATGACAGCGGCAACACGGTGTGGCGCGTGACGGCGGCGCACCCGCAGCTCACGCAGCGATAGATAGATCTCGAGGAGTTACACCATGGGCCTTGCTCAATACACGATCGTGCCGGTGCAGGACGAATGGGGCGTGCTGCATGACGGCGACGTCAAGAACAGATACTCCACCAAGGAAGCGGCCTTCGAATCGGCGGTGGCTGCCGCCTCGCTGGCGCTTCGCGAGGGACACGAAGTCCATGTCAGCGTGCCCGGCCGGGAAGCCGGCGAGAACGCGCTGGGAATTTGATGGGACACTCCGAGCAGAACACTTCAGGAGGCTGCGATGACCAAGCCCCGGGAGCCGAACGGCATTGAACCCTCCCGCTCTGAAGACGACATTCAGCGAGACCAGCTCGGGCCGCGCGGCGTGCCGGGTGCGCCGGATCCGGCCAAGATGACACCCCAACGCGACAAGAAAACGCCGAAGCACGTCGATCCCGGCCATACAGCCTGACGGCTGCCCCGCGGCTTTTCTGTTCGGCCGGTAAGTCGCCGCCCGGCCGTCGACTTACGCCGCCGCAACGATATCCGTCTTGGCAAAGTCGTCGCCGACATAAAGAAGTGCGCAGCCATGCTCCTTGGCGACATCGTAGGCGAAGCAGTCACCAAAGTTGAGACCGGCAGGACGAATGCCTTTGCCCCAACGCGAGTAGATTTGCGCCACGCGTTCGGCCGAAGCTTGGGTCACCGAGATCACGTTCAAACCGAGATCGTTAATCAGCTTGTTCATCTCTTCGTCGACGCCCCGCCGTGCCGCGACGATCAGGCTTTCTGCAACGGAGGCCGCCGAGATCAGGATTTCGTCGGCGGTGTCCAGTGCGGTGATGCAAGCATCGGCTTGTGGTTCGTCGAGCACGATCGCCATCAGTGCGGAGGTATCGACTGCGATCATTCCGGCAGTCCGTCATCGCCGAAAAGAAAGTCCTGACTGCGCGCGGCGCTCGGTCCGGGAATAGCTTTGGCCCCGCCGGTCCTTCGCGCCGCATCAAGCGCGGTCCGGCGGGTGGCGCGGTCCGGCGGAAGCTTGACCGGGACGAGCCGCACCGCGGGATGCCCATGTCGCGTCAGGATCACCTCGTCGCCGGCCTCTGCGCGGCGGACAAGATCGGTCAATTGTCCTTTTGCGTCGGTAACGGAGACCCGCATCTCATTGTCCTTCCTCAATTTTCATAAAATGGACCATGCAATGGTCCAATGTCAACCACCTCCCACCCCGCCATCGCCGGACGCGATCTCGCGGTTGATCTCGGCATGAGCCTGCCGGCGGTGTTCGCCGGGACGTGGGCTCTCGCGCGCAATAACATCATGTTAGGTTTGTCGAATAACTGGGTAATTGTGTTAGCCCGGCGAAAGCTTATCGTCGCCACCAAGCAGACACCCATCGGCAATGACAAGCGCTCGCGAAACTCCGCAGAGCGGCCGGAGAGTGCTGCCCAATTTTGAGCGAAGCCCGTCAACGGGACGTCAGCAAAACCCAAGGGAGGAATCTTGAGATGACCGCGATCCATCAGATGAGTCAGTCCAGGAAAGCCGCTGCCAGCGGCTGGATCGGGTCGGCTCTCGAATATTATGACTTCTTCATCTACGCGACCGCCGCGTCACTGATCTTCCCGCAAATCTTCTTCCCGTCGGAGAATCCCACCGTCGCGATCGTCGCCTCGTTGGCGACCTATGGCGTCGGGTATGTGGCCCGGCCGATTGGCGCGTTTGTCCTCGGGCACTGGGGCGACACCCATGGCCGCAAGACGGTTCTCATCGTCTGCATGTTCTTGATGGGCATCTCGACGATGGCCGTGGGTATCCTGCCGACCTACCAGCAGGTTGGCATCCTGGCGCCAATCCTGCTCGTCATTCTGCGCCTCGTGCAGGGATTTGCCGTGGCCGGCGAAATCTCGGGCGCAAGCTCGATGATCCTGGAGCACGCGCCGTTCGGCCGGCGGGGCTTCTATGCCAGCTTCGCCCTTCAGGGGGTGCAGGCCGGACAGATCCTCGCCGCAGCAATCTTCCTGCCGTTGGCGGCCTATATGCCGACCGAGGCCTTCAACAGCTGGGGCTGGCGGATTCCCTTCCTGCTCAGCTTCTTCGTCATCGTCGCGGGCTACATCATTCGTCGCGAAGTCGACGAGACCCCTGCTTTTGCCCGCGAGGGCGAGCGGGGAGAAACGCCGCGCGCGCCCATCGTTCAGGCGATCAAGCTGAGTTGGCGCGACATGCTCAGGGTCATCTGCATGGCGCTGATGAATGTCATTCCTGTCGTTGCGACCATCTTCGGCGCGGCCTATGCGGTGCAGCCGGCCTACGGCATCGGTTTTGCCAAGGACGTCTATCTCTGGATCCCCGTGCTCGGAAACATGCTGGCCGTGTTCGTCATTCCCTTCGTCGGCAATCTCTCCGACAAGGTCGGCCGCAAGCCCCCGATCATCGTCGGCGCGCTTCTCTCTGGCTTGCTCGCCTTTGGCTACCTCTATGCCATCAGCATCAGGAATGTGCCGCTGGCAATATTGGTGTCGCTCTTGATGTGGGGCGTAGTCTATCAGGGCTACAACGCGATCTTCCCGAGCTTTTACCCGGAGCTGTTTCCGACCCGCACCCGCGTCTCGGCGATGGCGATATCGCAGAACATCGGAACCACCATCACCGCATTGCTGCCCGCCCTATTTGCGACCGTCGCGCCTCCCGGCTCGACCAACATTCCCCTGACGGTGGGGGCGATTGCCTTCGCTATCACGGTGATCGCCGCGCTGGCGGCCCTGACCGCGCGGGAAACCTATCGGATCAGGATCGACGATCTCGGCAATCCCAATGCCGTTCCGATGCCGCGGGCCGACTATGAGCGGCAGCGTGCGGAGGCGGCGAGCGGTGCGGCCGCAATTCCGATCTGACGGTTACGCAAGGAAGCCATGCCGCTGCGATCGAGGACGTTGCAGCGGCAGGGTTCGAGGCGTTACCTAACTGCCTGCTCGATTCCGCGCGCGAGCGCGATCATCATGAGGTTGCAGAATGAACCCCGTCGTCATTGCCGTCGCAATCACCGGCTCCGTTCCGCGCAAGAAGGACAATCCCGCGGTCCCGATTCTGCCGTCCGAACAGATCGAGTCGACGCACCAGGCCTTCGAAGCCGGTGCCACGCTCGCCCATATCCATGTTCGCAACGATGACGAGACGCCGTCCTCCGATCCCGAGCGTTTCGCCCTGGTGCAGGCGGGGATCAAGAAGCACTGTCCTGACATGATCGTTCAGTTCTCGACCGGAGGGCGGGGCCGCGATCCCTCGGCGCGCGGATCGTCGCTCTACCTGAAGCCGGACATGGCCTCGCTGTCCACGGGATCGGTGAACTTTCCGACCATCGTCTACGAGAACAGCGCCGCGCTGGTGGAGACCCTCGCCACCGGGATGAAGGCGAATGGCATCCGGCCGGAAATCGAGATCTTCGATTTGTCGCATCTGCATGGTGCCCGCCGCCTGATCGAGGCGGGGCTGATCGACCAGCGTCCGCACGTGCAGTTCGTCATGGGCGTCAAGAACGCCATGCCCGCGGACGAGCATGTCCTCGACATCTTGCTGGGAGAGCTCAGGCGGCTGATCCCGGAGGCGACATGGACGGCAGCGGGGATCGGACGCCACCAGGCCGAGGTCATGGGCTGGGCGCTCGCGCGGGGCGCCGATGCGGTCCGCACCGGCCTCGAGGACAATATCAGGATCGACAAGGCGCGCCTCGCGGCCAGCAACGCCGAGCTCGTGGCCGTCGCCGGTGAGGCTGTCGCGCGTCACGGCCGGCGCGTGGCGACTGCGGCCGAGGCGCGATCCCTGCTCGGGCTCGCGGGGCAGGGCGCTCCTGCCGCCACCTGACATGCTCCCGGCCGCCTGCTGCCATTCGACAGCCGGCGTTTCCGTGCGCCGAGTCTGCGGGTAAGACTGCCGTCACAGGCGTAATCTGCGCCTGGCGGGCAGGCGACGGTTGGAATGCGGTTTCTGAAATCTGACAGCAGGCTCATCGGGGTCCTGCTGGTGCTTGCGGTCTCCCAGCTTGTCGGGTGGGGTACGATAGGTCTTCCCGCCATCGTCGGACGCGATCTCGCGGCCGATCTCGGCATGAGCCTGCCGGCGGTGTTCGCCGGGACGTCCGTCCTCTATGTGTCGATGGGGCTATGCGCGCCCTGGCTCGCCAGGTCGTTTGCGCGGCACGGCGCACGAAAGGTCATGATCTCAGGCACGGTCCTCACCGTGCCGGGCTTCATCCTGCTGTCCCTCGCGCGCGAGCCGATGCTGTATTTCGCGGCCTGGATCGTCCTTGGCATCGCCGGCAGCGCCACGCTTTCGACCGGCGCCTATATCATGCTGAACGAGGTCGCCGGGCGGCAGGCCAAGAATGCCATCGGCGCGCTGATGCTGGTGACGGGCCTGTCGAGCAGCATCTTCTGGCCGACGACGTCGTTCCTCAGCGGTTTGCTCGGCTGGCGCGGGACGTGCCTCGTCTATGCAGCCATGATGGTCGTCATCAACCTTCCGCTCTATGCATTCTTTGCACCGCGCCGGAAAATCGTCGGTGATCGTGGCGGCGAGCCGGTGAAATCTTCGCCGCCGCCTGCGATTCCCAGGAGCACCTTCAGCCTCGTCGTTGCCGCGATCACGCTCAATGCCTTCGTCAATTTTGGCATCGGCGCCATCATGATCGAGTTGCTCCGGGCGGAGGGGCTTCCCCCGGCGCAGGCGCTTGCGTTTGGCTCGATGCTGGGCGTGATCCAGGTCAGCGCCCGCGGACTCGATTTTCTCGGCGGAGGGCGGTGGGATGGAATCACGACCGGGCTCGTCGCCGGCACGGCGCTGCCGATCGCCATGCTGCTGCTGATGACGAGCGAGGGCGCGACCTGGGCGGTTGCGGCCTTCATCCTGCTCTACGGCGCCGGCAGCGGCGCGATGGCGGTGGCGCGGGCAACGATCCCGCTCGTGTTCTACGATCAGACCGAGTTCGCCAAGGCGATGTCGATGATCGCGTTGCCGCTCAATCTCGCCTCCGCGGTCTCGCCGCCGCTCCTTGTCGGCCTGCTCACCCAGTTCGGCAGCCGCGGCGCGCTCGGTCTCACCTTCGTCTGCTCCTGCGCCACGGTGCTGATCCTGGTCCTGCTCGGCCGCCGCCGGCCGCAGGTGGCTGCAGCGGCAACCTGAGAATATTCGCCATGCGGAATTCACCGCGCGGTGACCTGCGCCGGGCGGGCTGGGGGATGGCCGTATGCCCACAGTGCAGTGCTCGGATCGCCAAAATAGTGTATCCGCAGGAAGCGCGGCCTGCGATCTCGCCGCCGCGCCAAGATCCAGTTCCCGGAGGAATTCGACATGTCGGCCCTGCCGCTCTCAGGCATCAAGATCCTTGACCTCACCCGCGTGCTTGCTGGGCCCCTGTCGGCCCAGATGCTGGGCGATTTGGGCGCGGAGGTTATCAAGATCGAGCGGCCGGGCACCGGTGACGACGCGCGCGCCTTCGGCCCGCCTTACCTGACTGACCCCGAGGGCAAGGCCAACAACAACAATTCATTCTACCTCTGCGCCAACCGCAACAAGAAGTCGGTCACGGTCAACATCGCCAAGCCCGAGGGGCAGGCGATTATCCGCGAGCTCGCCAAGGATGTCGACGTCTTCATGGAGAACTACAAGGTCGGCGATCTCAAGCGCTACGGCCTCGACTACGAGACCATCAAGGCGATCAATCCCGGCATTATCTACTGCTCGGTGACCGGCTTCGGCCAGACCGGCCCCTATGCGCCGCGCGCCGGCTACGACGCCATCCTGCAGGCGATGGGCGGCCTGATGAGCGTCACCGGCCATATCGACGGCGAGCCCGGCGAGGGCCCGATGAAGGTCGGCCCGTCGATCGTCGACTACATGACCGGCATGAACACCTCGATCGGGATTCTCTCGGCGCTCTATCATCGCGACGCCAATGATGGCGTGGGGCAGCATATCGACGTCTGCCTGTTCGACACCGTCATCGCGTCGTTGTCGCACTGGCTGCAGATCTACCTCGTCAACGGCAAGACGCCGCCGCGCCGCGGCACCTGGGGCAATGGCGGCATGCCGGCCGGCGTGTTCCGCTGCACCGACGGCGAGCTGATGCTGGTGGTCGGCAATGACGGCCAGTTCCAGCGCACCTGCGCCGTGCTCGGCGCGCCCGAACTCGCGAGCGACAAGCGTTTCGTCAGGAACAACGACCGCGTCGTGCACGGCAAGGAGATCATGGCGATCTTCGCCGGCCTGTTCCTGAAGCAGCCGGTGGCCTATTGGCTGGACAGACTGGAGGAGGCCGGCGTGCCCTCCGGCCCGATCAACAATTTCGAGCAGGTGTTTTCCGATCCGCACGTCCAGTCGCGCGGCATGCGGGTGAAGGTCGATCATCCCTTCCAGCCCGATCTCTCGCTGATCCGCAACGCGCTGACGCTCTCGGAAACCCCGATCAAGGATTACCGCGCCCCGCCGCTGCTCGGTGAGCACACCCAGGAGGTGCTCGCCGGCAAGCTCGGCTACGATGCCGGCAAGATCGAGACGCTGAAGCAGCAGGGGATTATCTAGCTTCGGCGAAGCGGCGCGCGCGGTCTGGCCTGATCGCCACTGGATAAAAAGGGACGTCAACATGACGCTCCTGCGGCCTTGCGCGAACCTTGCGGGCAATCCCCAGATAATTCCGGTCCGTACTCACACAGGCTTCCGCTCCGCGCGCGACTCAGATTCGATCGGTCCACTCAGTCCGGGAGGGAACGCATGTCCTACACGATCGGGTTTCAGGCCAAGAACCAGAAGGCAATTCTGGCGACCGAGGCGGCAACGGCCAACCAGGCCGTCGCGATCATTGCCGCGTTGCGGCAAAGCGCCGACGAAATAAAGTTCATCCGCTCGCCGCAGGAAGGCGACATGGGCATCGAGATGCTGCTGCTGCTCGCCAAGGAAGAGGCCGAGGAGATGCCGCAGCACGCCTAGGCGGCTCGGCGACCAAACTTCGATCAGAAGCGAAGCATGACGGCTGCAACACGCTGTAGCAAGCCGTCATCTCGCTTGGACAGAAGGTGGCCGCCCATGAATCTCGAAATGAAACGCGAAGCGCTCCGCGTCGAACCGATCTCGACTTTCCTCGATCGTCGGCAGGCGCCGGTCTCGCCGGTCACGCGCGCCGGCAACATGATCTTCGTCGCCGGCCTGCCGCCATTCGACCCCGAGACGGGCGAGATCGCGGACGTGCCGATCGAACGGCAGAGCGAGTTGATCATGGAGCAGATGAAGCTGTGCCTTGAGACGGCGGGCGCGAGCCTCGACAACGTCATGAAGTGCAACGTCTACTGCACCTCGACCAAGCACTTCGCCGCCTTCAACAACGTCTATGCGCGCTATTTCCCGCACGATCCGCCGGCGCGGATCTTCGTCTGTACGCCGGAATGGTTCGGCCCCTTCGACGTCGAGATCGACTGCATCGCGATGATGTGAAGGTTAGCGCGCCGCCACTTTTGACGGCGCCTTCGCCTCCGTCCGTCCCGCCGTCAGCGCCATCGTCGCCACGCTGACGACGCGCGCGACCACGTCCTCGACATCGTCGAGGTCGCATTTGCCTTCCGACAGTTTCGTCAGCCGCTCGCTCTCGCGGATGGTGTGGTGCGCCATGGCGAGCGCGAAGTTCAGGCCCCAGTAAATATCGACGTCGCTGCGGTCGGGCAGGGACCTTCGCATCGCGCCGGCGAATTTGCGCAAATGGTCGATCTCGCGATTCTTGATGCGGCGGATCGGCGGCACGGATTCGATCGAAGCGCGGATCATGAAGCGCGCCGCGCTCGAGCGCTGGTTCTCGGGACCGAGGCAGCCGCGCAGCGTCGGGCCGACCAAGGCATGCAGGATTACCTCGATCGGCGCGCGGCCGCCGCCTTGTTCTTCCGCCGCCTTCAATTCGCGCAGACGCTCGCGATTGGTGGCGATCGAGCGTGTCACGAACAGCTCCGCGATCAACTCGTCCTTTGAGCCGAAATGATAGTTCACCGCCGCGAGGTTGACATTGGCCTCAGCGACGATGTCGCGCAACGTCACGTCGCCGAACCCGCGATCGGCATAGAGCCGTTCGGCAGCGGCGAGAATGGCAGTCCGGGTATGATCGCTGGCCATGGGAGCCCCTCGGGGAGGGAGTTGCAATTCAAACAGTTGTATGAAACTATCGTTTGAAGGCCGGGAAAGTCAATCCGCAATCGGGACTCGTTCGCAAACGCGCGAATGGGTTCCGGAGCATCCGCAAGCCGCGCATTCGCACTTGCGGGTCGCACAATGCGGGTGGACAGTCCGGCGCAAAACAAGTTCGCCAAACGAGTTGGCAAGACGAGGAGCGTCCCATGGATTTCGATCTGTCGCCGAAGCAGAAGGAATGGCTCGACCGCGTGCAGTCCTTCATGGCCCAGCACGTGCGCCCGGCGGTGCCGGTCTATGATGAGCAGGATCGCAGCGGCGAACGCTGGAAGGTGATCCCGGTGCTCGAGGATCTCAAGAAGAAGGCGAAAGCCGAAGGCCTCTGGAACATGTTCATGCCGCCCAACGAGCATGAGGACGACGAATTCCGCGGCGCGGGACTGACCAATCTCGAATACGCGCTGCTCTCCGAGCAGATGGGCCACATCTCGTGGGCTTCGGAAGTCTTCAATTGTTCCGCGCCCGACACCGGCAACATGGAAGTATTCATGCGCTACGGCTCCAAGGAGCAGAAGCGCAAATGGCTGCGTCCGCTGATGGACGGCGAAATCCGCTCCGCCTTCCTGATGACGGAGCCGGCCGTGGCCTCGTCTGACGCCACCAACATCGAGACCAGCATTGTGCGCGACGGCGACCACTACGTCATCAACGGCCGCAAATGGTGGTCGTCCGGCGTCGGCGATCCCCGCTGCAAGATCGCGATCCTGATGGGCAAGACCGACTTCAAGGCGGCCAAGCACCAGCAGCAGTCGCAGATCCTGGTTCCGCTCGACACTCCCGGCATCAAGGTCGAGAAGATGCTGCCCGTGTTCGGCTTTGACGACGCGCCGCACGGCCACGCCCAGGTG
The DNA here is from genome assembly GCF_055807635.1 of Bradyrhizobium sp. Kon56. Classification (NCBI taxonomy): domain Bacteria; kingdom Pseudomonadati; phylum Pseudomonadota; class Alphaproteobacteria; order Hyphomicrobiales; family Nitrobacteraceae; genus Bradyrhizobium; species Bradyrhizobium sp. Kon56. The sequence continues at coordinate 119,332 of NZ_JBVVOU010000021.1, forward strand.
CTGCTCGAGAACGTGCGGGTGCCGAAGGAGAACATCCTGCTCGGCGAAGGCCGCGGCTTCGAGATCGCGCAGGGCCGCCTCGGTCCCGGCCGTATCCATCACTGCATGCGCACCATCGGCAAGGCCGAGGAGGCGCTGGAGAAAATGGTGAAGCGGCTTACCTCGCGCACTGCCTTCGGCAAGCGGATCGTCGAGCATTCGGTGTGGGAGCAGCGCATCGGCGAGGCCCGCACCAACATCGAGATGACGCGGCTGTTGTGCCTCAAGGCCGCCGACATGATGGACAAGGTCGGCAACAAGACCGCGCAGGCCGAGATCGCCATGATCAAGGTCGCAGCCCCCAACATGGCGCTGAAGATCATCGACGAGGCGATCCAGGCCTTCGGCGGTGCAGGCGTCTCGGACGAAGCCGGCCTCGCCAAGGACTACGCCCACATCCGCACGCTCCGTCTCGCCGACGGCCCGGACGAGGTGCACAATCGCGCCATTGCCAGGCTCGAGGTTCGGAAGTATGCAAACTCTTCCAGTCATTAAGCGGGAGAGCACGCTGGCGCTCCCGATTTGAAGAAATGACAGGGCATGATCCGTGATCGGATGACCGCTTGACGCAAGTGCGCTGGGGGTTACCGATTAGGATCATGTTCGGACTGAAGAGGGAGCGTCATCGTGGCTGACGGCGTCAGGAAAGACGAAGAGTTCTCGGGCACCAAACCGGTCGAGGAGCGTCATCGCATCGACGAGATGCGGCTCGAAGCCTGGCTGCGCGAGAACGTCGAGGGTTATGAGGGACCGCTGGTCGTGCTCCAGTTCAAGGGCGGCCAGTCCAACCCGACCTATCGGCTCGACACGCCGAACCGCTCCTATGTGATGCGCCGAAAACCGTTCGGCAAATTGTTGCCGTCGGCGCACGCGGTCGATCGCGAATATCGCGTGATCGCGGCGCTGGGAAAGCAGGGCTTTCCGGTCGCGAAGGCCTATGCGCTGTGCCAGGACGACAGCATCATCGGTTCGGCCTTCTACATCATGTCGATGGAAGACGGCCGGGTGTTCTGGGATCCGACGCTGCCGAGCCAGACGCGGGATGATCGTCGAAAGATCTTCACCGGCAAGATCGAGACGCTGGCAAAACTCCACATGTTCGATCCCGTCGCGATCGGTCTTGGCGACTTCGGCAAACCCGGCAACTACTTTGCCCGGCAGATCGACCGCTGGACCAAGCAGTACCGCGCGTCCGAGACCCAGACCATTCCGGAGTTCGAGAAGGTCGCCGAATGGTTGCCGAAGACCGTGCCGGAGCAGGCGCGCGTCTCGATCGTCCACGGCGACTATCGCCTCGACAACATGATTTTCCACGCGACGGAACCACGCGTGCAGGCCGTGCTCGATTGGGAATTGTCGACGCTCGGCGATCCCATGGCCGACTTCACCTATCTGCTGATGCAGTGGGTCATGCCCGGCCTGGACGGCGCCGACCTCAAGGCGCTCAACATCCCGAGCGTGGAGGAGGCCGCGCAGATCTATTGCAACGTCACCAAGATGACGGTGCCTGACCTCAACTGGTATTTCGCCTACAACCTGTTCCGTCTCGCCGGCATCACGCAAGGCATCGCCGGCCGGGTCCGCGACGGCACCGCGGCGAATGCCAAGGCGCTGGAGTCAGCCAAGCGCACCGTTCCGCTGTCGAAGGCGTCTTGGGAGTACGCGCAGAAGGCGGGCGCGGTTTAAGGAATCCGAAGGCGCGGCTGACGGCCGCGCCTTTGCTTGCGTTCCTCTCGTGTCTGGACACGGGACAGAATGACGAGAGAGATGCCCGCATGATCGACCACACCACCCTCATCACCTACATCCTCATCGTCCTCGGCTTCGTCTTCATTCCCGGACCGGCGACACTCCTCACCATGGCGCGCGCCGCGAGCTCGGGGACCAGGGTCGGCATCGCGACGGGCGCGGGAATTGCGGCCGGTGACGTGGTCCACACCACCATGGCGATCGTCGGCCTCTCTGCGATCATCGCAACGTCGGCGCTCCTGTTCAGCGTCGTCAAATACGCGGGCGCGGGCTTTCTGATCTATCTCGGCATTCGCGCCATGCTCGACAAGACGCCGCTCGAGGTGAATGGCGGCGCGCCCGCGATCAGCGCAGTACGGGCATTCCGGCAGGCCGTGCTGACCGAGGTGCTGAATCCGAAGACCGCGCTGTTCTTCCTCGCGTTCCTGCCGCAGTTCGTCCGGCCCGAGCATGGTTCGACGACGCTGCAGCTCGCGCTGCTCGGTGCTGTGTTCGTGTTGCTCGGCCTCCTTAGCACGGTGGTGTTCGCCGTCGGCGCCGGCCGTCTCGGCGATTTGCTACGCCGCCATCCAGCCGTCGTGAAATGGCAGGGCAAGGTGGTCGGGACCATCTACTGCGCCGTCGGCGTGCGGCTGGCTTTGCAGGAGCGATGAGGCGCACCGCTCATTCGTAGCCCGGATGAGCGCAGCGATATCAGGGACAGCGACCCCGCATGTCGCTACGCTCATGCGGGCTACGGGGGTCTCCAGACGCTCGTCATTGCGAGCGAAGCAGCGAAGCGAAGCAATCCAGAATCTTCGCACGGTGGCAGTCTGGATTGCTTCGTCGCAAGAGCTCCTCGCAATGACGCGGAAACACCTCACCCCTTCACGCAATGCGCGATCAGCTTCTCCACGAAGCCTGCGCATTTCTCCAGCTCCGCCATCTCCACGAACTCGTCCGGTGTATGGGCCTGCGCGATCGAGCCGGGGCCGATTACGACGGACGGGATATCGGCCATGCTGGCAAACAAGCTCGCCTCGGTACCGAAGGCGACCTTGGCGTGGTCGTTGCGCCCCGCAAGGCTCTTGGCCAGCGTGACAATGGCTGCGTCGGCGGCGGTGTCGAGCGCGGGATAGTCGAGGATCTCTTCGAAGTCGATGCCGCACTCCGGGTGTCGCGCCTTCATCGCCGGCTCGATCTCGGTCTTGGCCCAGGCGACGATCGCATCCGTCACCTCCCTGGACTCGGTGATGCCGATGCCGCGGCATTCGAAATCCACCGTGCAGGTATCGGGCACGATGTTGAGCGCGGCGCCGCCATGCACGATGCTGGTGAGCAGCGTCGAGTGCGGGACATCGTAGAGGCTGTTCGTAGCTTTCGTGCTTGCGAGTTGCAACGCGCGGCGGCGGATTTCGACGATCAGCTCGGCGGCGTATTCGATCGCGTTGACGCCCTCGGGCGCGATCGAGGAGTGGCGGGCGAGGCCCTGGAACGTGGCGCGCACGCCGTGCTTGCCCTTGTGACCGATGATGACCTTCATCTCGGTCGGCTCGCCGATGAAGGCGCCGAGCGGCTTGATCCGTTTCTTCGCGACCTCGCGCAGCATCGGCCGCACGCCGACGCAACCGATCTCCTCGTCATAGGAGATGGCGAGATGAATCGGCGTTGTCAGCTTCGCCTCCAGCATCTCCGGCACCATGGCAAGGCACACCGCGACGAATCCCTTCATGTCGGTGGTGCCGCGGCCGTAAAGCTTGCCGTCGCGCTCGATCAGCTTGAAGGGATCGTGGCTCCAGTCCTGGCCGACCACAGGCACCACGTCGGTATGTCCCGACAGCACCAGGCCGGGGCGGTCCTCGGGTCCAATGGTGACCCATAGCGCGGCTTTCTGTCCGGTCTCGTCGACGATGCGCTCACTCTTGACGCCGTGTGCGGCGAGATAGCTCTCGATATGCGCGATCAGGGGCAGGTTGGAGCGATCGCTGATCGTGTCGAAGCCGACGAGGTCGGCGAGCAGCTTGCGAATACGGTCGGGTCTTGAGCTTGGCATTGTCACGTTCTTGTCAGGGGGATGGAAGCTGAAGTGCTTGCACGAACCATACCAACGTCGCCTCTGGTAGAGCAAATCAACACAGACCGGTAGCCCGGGTGAGCGAAGCGATACCCGGGACAGCTCGTGGTCGGAATCCCGGATGTCGCTTCGCTCATCCGGGCTACAAGACCTTGTGTTGCCTGTCGGGCAAAACACCCCAATTGCCGGTCAACCCGCGCCGTCGAAAATATTCCACTTTACCGAAATTCGGAAATCACGTATGTGTCGCCGCAACCCGGCCCAAGGAAGAGGGGCGTATCGCGATCGTCACGAACGCGGGCCGGACAGCGGCGGACGCTGGGCCACACCGGCGCGAATGGTTTCGCAGGGCGGGCAACCGTGAGCGAAGGCGTCGCGCACACGACCGGTGCTGACAGCGTACGGCAAAACCGTGTCGTCCTGACGCCCGGGGTCTGTGCGTCAAGTCTTGTGGTGATGTGGCGGCCCGACCGGGTTCGCGCATCAGCCATCCATGAGGCGACGGGGGCAATAGTGCATCGCTCCCCGGGGAGAGCACGGCATAAGCCGTAAAACCGCTGCGCAGGGAAGGCC
>NZ_JBVVOU010000022.1:0-114519 GCF_055807635.1 Bradyrhizobium sp. Kon56
GATGTGACTAACGTCCACCGCCGTCCGGCCCGCGTTCGTGACGATCGCGATACGCCCCTCTTCCTTGGGCCGGGTTGAGAAATTCCTAACAAAAATCAGAATTCTAATAAAGAGAAATATTTTGTCGCCGTTGCGTTGACCCCGGACTTGGGTGTTTCGCCAGAAATGACGCAAGGGATTGTGGCCGAGCGGTCAATCCGGTGCCGTCGGCACCGGCGTATTCTGAGCGACCGCCTTGGCCGGCGCGGCCGTCGTGGAATTGCGGCCGCCATTGGCCAGGTTGCGGCGAAGCGATGGCGGCGCCGCCTGCAGGGCAAAGATGATCGCGATCTGGGTCCGGTTCTGAAGGCGGTATTTGCGCATGATGTTGCCGATATGCGCCCGCACCGTGTTCTCCGAGATCTTGAGCTCGTACGCGATGTTCTTGTTCTGCATTCCGCGGGCGATCAGCGTCATCAGGTCCCGCTCGCGTGGCGTTGGTGTGATCGAATATTTCGGATCCGGACTCATAACTGCTCCTCCGTGGCCATTGGTCGATGCGAACACTCCAGCATATTCTCACTCCGTCTTGAGTGCCTCGATCGGGCTGAGCTTGGATGCCTTGTGGGCGGGATAAAAGCCGAAGATCAGGCCGGTCGCGATCGAGAAGGCGAGGGCAAGGCCGATCGCCTGACCGTCGATCGAGGTGATCCATCCTGCCATGCGAGCGACCGTCATCGAGAGCGTGACGCCGGCACCGACGCCGATCGCGCCGCCGAGCAGGCAGAGCACGAGGGCCTCGCAGAGAAACTGAAGACGGATGTCCCGCATCCGCCCGCCAAGCGCGCGGCGGATTCCGATCTCGCGCGTGCGCTCGGTGACCGAAACGATCATGACGTTCATGATGCTGATGCCGCCAACGAGCAGCGAGACCGAGGCGATGGCGACGAGCAGGAGCGCGACGGTGCGGATCGCTCCCTGCTGCGCTTCCATGGCGGCGGCCGGATCCTGGACCTTGAAGTCGTCCTCCTGGCCAGCGGGAATGCGGTGGCGCTGCCGCAGCAGGTTTTCGATCTCCGTTCGCGCCCCCGCCATCTGTCCGTCCGCGGCCACCTTGGCGATGATATAGGCGACCGAATCCCGGTTGATGTTGCTTGCGCTGCCGAGGAAGCGCAGCTTGGCCGTGGTGAGCGGCACGAAGGCGACGTCGTCCTGCGCCGGTCCCTTGCGATCGAGAACGCCGACCACTTCGAGCGGCACCTTCATGATCCTGATCTGTGCGCCGATCGGGTCTTCGCCGGGCGCGAACAGCTCATGCGCCACCGTGCTGCCGAGGATCACGACCTTGCCGGCGCCTGCCTCCTCGCTGCCGGAAAAATAGCGCCCGGTCGCAAGCTGCCAGTCGCGCACCATGAAGTGCCCGGTCGTCGTCCCGTTGATCGTCGTGTTCCAGTTCTTGCTCTCGTGAATGACCTGGGCCGTTCCTGCAATCGAGCCGGCCGCTGCCTGGATCTCGGGGATCTGCTCGAGGATCGCCTGCACGTCGCTCTCGGTCATGGTCAGCTTGCTGCCATCCTTGAGGCGCACGCCGCCCTGGTAGACCGCACCGGGGTTGATCATCAGCACGTTGGCGCCGATCGAGCGGATCTGCTCCTGCAGGCGAAGCTGCGCGCCGGACCCGATCGCAAACACCGTCACGATCGAGGCGACGCCGATCACGATGCCGAGCATGGTGAGGATGCTGCGCAACGGATTGAGGCGCAACGCGTGCAAAGCGATTTGAAAGCCCTGGAGCATGGTCATGGCGCAGCGTTCCGTTTCGGCAGGATCGGGACCAGCGTTTCGTCAGCGACGAGCTCGCCGTCGTGCAGGCGGATCGTGCGCCGGCACTGGGTCGCGATGCCGGGGTCATGCGTGATCATCACGATGGTCTGGCCGGACCGGTTCAGCGCGGCGAACAGGGCCAGTATCTCGGCGCCGGTACGGCTGTCGAGCGCGCCGGTCGGCTCGTCGGCGAGCACGATCAGCGGGGAGGCGATCAGGGCGCGCGCGATCGCGACGCGCTGCTGCTCACCGCCCGAGAGCTGTCGCGGGAAGTGGTGGGCCCGGTGCACCATGCCGACGGCCTCCAGGCTCTGCTCGGCGCGGGCCAGGCGTTCCTTGCGGCTGATGCCGCAATAGACCAGCGGCAGCGCGACGTTCTCAATCGCATTGTGGCGAGCGAGCAGATTGTAGGACTGGAATACGAAGCCGATGCTGCGGGCGCGCAGGGACGACCGGTGGTCTTCCGAGAGATCGGCGACGTCGGCTCCCTCGAGATAGAGCGCGCCCTCGCTCGGCAGGTCGAGCAGCCCGATCATGTTCATCAGCGTCGATTTTCCGGAGCCCGAGGGTCCCATCACCGCGACGATCTCGCCTCGTTCGATGTCGAAGCTGACATTGCGCACCGCAGTCACCGCTACTCCGTCGGCGCGATAGGTCCTGGAGACCGACTGCAGGCTGATGAGGGGCGGGAGGGCCGTCATGATCCGAACCTTATGCCGAGAAATTCCATGCCGGCCGGCCGGATGGCCTGACCCACGGCGACCTGGCTGCCCTCGACGAGGTCTCCGCTCCTGAGTGCGACCTGTTCGGTGCCGGCCGCGCCGACGGTCACCGGAATACGCCGGAGTGAGCCGCTGGCGGTGCGCGCCCACACGGCGCTGCGCGCCGCGGCGTCCGGCCGCGTGCCCGAGGGCTGGAAGCGCAATGCAGCAAGCGGCACTTTCAGCACGTCGTCCTGCCGCTCGATCACGATCTTTACCAGGGCGGTCATGCCGGGCAGCAACGCGCCGTCGAGATTGGAGGTGGCCAGGACGACGGTGTAGGTCACGACGTGCTGCTGGTTCTGCGGTGCCTTGCGCACCTGCCGCACCACCGCCTCGAAGCGACGGTCCGGGTAGGCATCCACCGTGAAATGCGCGCGCTGGTCGGGGGCGATGCGTCCGATATCGGCTTCGTCGACCTGCGCGTGGATTTCCATGTCCTCCAGTCGATGCGCGACCACGAACGTGGTGCGCGATTCCAGTCCGACCGCGAGCGTCTGGCCCTCGTTGACGAACCTGCCGACGACGACGCCATCGATCGGCGAGCGGATCACGGTGCGGTCGAGATCGGCCTGGGCCGCAGCGAGAACGGCCGCCTTTTCCGGCACGGCCATGCGTGCCTGCTGCAATTCCGCCTCGATCCGGCGGACGTCGGCCTGCGCCCCATCCACTGCATAGGAGTTGAGGGACATCAGAACCTCGGCCTCGCGTTCCTGGGCCAGACGCGCGGTGAACTCCGTCTGCGCGTCGTCGACCGTCGTCGTGGCCACCACGTTTTGCGACTGGAGTGCCTGCTTCCGCTGCAAGGTCTTTTGCGCCGAGCTCTTGACTGCCTGGGCACTCTCGAGCTTGGCGGCGAGCACGTCCCGGCTACCCCTTGCGTTTTGCAGATCGATCCTGGTGCGATCGAGCTTGGCCCGTGCGACGTCGACCAGAGAATTGGCAACGGCCAGAGAGGCCCGGGCTTCGTCGACCTTGGCCGCAAAGCTGCGCGGATCGATCAGGGCGAGCGGCTGATCCTTGCTGACCGTGTCGTTGAAATCGACATAGACCCGGGCGAGCTGCCCGGACAGCTGGGAACCCACCTCGATCGTCTTGACCGGCTGCAGGGCTCCGGTGACGGTGATGGTCTGCTCGATGCTGCCGCGCTGGATTGAGGCAAAGCGGAATACGGGGGCGTCCGATCCGAAGCTCCGTGCTTCCAGCCCCACGGGTCTGAGCAGCCGTTGGCTCGATGCGTAGGCAAGGGCCGCCTTCTGCGCCGCGGCCCCGGCCGCGTCGGTGATGACGGCCGGCCCCGCGGCGTAGACCGCGGCGAGGCCACATGCAGTTCCGAGCAAGGCAATAACTGGCACAAATCGCATATCAAAAACCCGCCTCTTGAAATGGCATCGTTGGCGGCAAAGGCAGAGATCGCGCTATGGTTGTAAACCCGCTATGGTTGTAAATCTTGAAAAACGCGGGCGATCGTCAGTGTGTCGCCGCTGCCGGGGCGACGGTCGGGTGCGCTTGATGATCCAGAAGTAAAGTCCGCGGGTGCTATTTTTCACGACTTGCCCGAAATGCATACGGAGCGTATCGATATGACGCGCGCGGTATCGAACTCGACAAGCTGACTGAACGTCTCGTCTGCTCTGGCCGAAGCGGCCAGCGCCCGGCGTTCAAGTCGGCACGTGGGTGGCGACGCCATGACGCACTCGGCGATACCGAAGTTCCCACGCCAGATCGTCGCGTTTCCGGTCGTCGCATTCCCAATCGCAGCATTGCCGATATCGCGCCTCGCCATGATGCCGCAGGTCGCGAGGGCGCATCCCCGCAATCACGAAACCCGATGTGTGAACACCTTCACTCGTCTTGAACGGGTGTTGGGCCTAAGACGTCGAAGCGGCGGATCGGAGCGACTCGCTCGATCCCCGCGAATTCATCCGAGCACCTTGATCTCGCTTGCAAGAAGAATGGATGGCTCGTTGCTTGTTCATCGAGCCCCAATCCGGGGAGCCCGTTTCCATGAGTTCAGGTCAAGCCACAGTTTATGTCATTGACGACGAGATCCAGATTCGAACCGCGATAGGAAGTCTCTGCGAGGAGACCGGGCATCAGGTGAAATTGTTTGCGTCGACCGACGAGTTTCTCGGGGAGACTATTTCCGGCGGGCCTTCATGCCTTGTGCTCGACGTCCGCTTTCCCGGCACGGCGCCGACCGGCCTCGAGCTTCAGCGCCGGCTCGCCGAGACGGGCGTGCTTATCCCGATCGTCTTCATCAGCGGCCATTCCGACGTCCGCGTCTCGGTCGAGGCCATGAAGCGCGGCGCAGTCGAGTTTCTTCCAAAACCCTTTCGCGAACAGGAGATCCTCGACGCGATCAGGCACGGCATCGAGCGCGACCGCAGGCGGCTCGAACGCGAAGATAGCGTGCGCGAAGCGCGCCAGCGCGTCGAGACGCTGACGGCGAGGGAGCGGGAGATCATGCTGTTGATGGCCGAAGGTCTCGTCGCCAAGCAGATCGCGGCGAGGCTCGGGGTGAGCGAAGTGACGGCCAAGGTCCATCGCACCAGGATGATGCGAAAACTGGAGCTTCGCTCGCCGATCGAGGTGGTGCGGTTGGTCGACAGCATGGGACGCGAAGAAGAGACGACACGAACCGGCACGGGACAACCGTACAGCTAGTGCCGCAGGCACCAAGGCGCCGCGCAACGTCTAGTCCGTACCGATTAGCATGAACTGCAGTCTGTCGCACGCAGCACGATCGGTTCAAAGTCGGTCCTGCGATGTCGGCCTCCTCCAAGACGGCATCCGAACCCAGTCAGAGATCTTAGCCAGAAAGGATATTCCATGCGCAAATTGTTTTTTGCTTCCGTTGCCGTGCTCGCCCTCTCCTCCGCCGCGCAGGCCGCCAACACTGCGACCACGGTGCAAGTGGGCGTCGTGAACGGTTCCAGCGTCTCGCAGCAGGGCCTCACCAACGACAGCTCGTCGACCAGCCAGCTCGGCATCATCAACAGCGCGACCACGATGCAGGGCACCAGCGCGGCCTCGCTCAACAACGGCAGCACGGTCAACCAGGTTGGCGTGCAGAACTCGGCGACGACCGGCCAAGTGGCGTTCGGCAACAACGGCAGCGCGATTACCCAGAACTCGTTCGGGCCTGCCGCGCTTCAGAACAACGCCGCCGCCGTCGGACAGCTCAGCGTGTTCGGCGTCAACAGCAGCACCGTCTCGCAGACGGCGCACTAAGCCAGCCCCGTTTGGCCGGACGCGTCATCTGCGGCGCGTCCGCGCCATCCTTGAAAGCACCGCCTCGGGCGGGACGACTCGGTGAGAGCTTGTCCGCCGACTTTCGCGGAGGAAATGTCATGCATCAAAAATATCTCGTTGCCACGATCGTCGCGTTCGGCTTGCTGACCGCTGTCGATGCCCAGGCCGGCAACTCGGCCAGCGTGCTGCAATTCGGCACCACCAACAACTCCTTCATCTCGCAGAGTGGCGGCACCAACAACAGCGCCACCACGATGCAATTCGGCGCCACCAATACTGCGACCACCCTGCAGACGGGCTCGCTCCTGACCGTCAACACCTCAGTGATCGGGCAGGGCGGCACCACCGCGACGGCGTCCAACACCGCGTTACTCGGCCAGGCCGGTGGCTCCAATTCGAGCCTGATCGGCCAGATCGGCGCGAACAACGCGGCGGCCGTCGGACAGCTCGGAATCCTGAACGGCTCGACGATTTTGCAGCAGACTCCTTGATCGCAAATCCATTTTCAGTCGCGAGGCATGTCATGAGACATTTTTCCGGCGCCGCCTGCGGCGCGTTTCTCACCTTGTGTTGCATAGGCGCCGGATCGGCCGGTGCCCAGACCGCCGACATCAAGACCATCGTGTCGCTCGGCGGCCCGCCGGTCGTGCTGAACCAGAACAGTCAACTCAACATGGCCGGCGTGTTCATGATAGGCAGCAGCACCAGCGCGACCGTCACTCAAAACGGCACGAACAACGCGACCGGAATCCTGCAATTCGGCGGGACGACGTCGGCATCGGTCGGGCAGGCGGGCGTGAACAATGTCGCGTTTGTCGGCCAGGCCGGCCAGTCGACCAGCAGTTTCCTGTCCCAGTTCGGTGCGTTCAACTCGGCGACTGTTGTCCAGAATAGCCATTGAGTTGGGCGCGACCTCAGCGTCGTCAGAAATGCAATGGGGGCAAGGCAATGATATGCGGTAGACTGCTCCTGGCATTGGCGGCATTGCTCGCCGCCGTCAGCGTCGCGTCCGAGGCATCCGCCGGATCTGTCCAGCGCGGCGTGACGAACCGGAACGTGAGCATCGAAACGATCGTGCAATTCGGCAACGACGTCCAGCCGGTCACGATCGAGGAGAACAGCAGCATCAATATTGCGCGTGTCATCCAGATCGGTGGCACGGGAACGGTCGATGCGACGATCATCCAGAACGGCACGCGAAATTATGTCGATGTGATCCAGGTGGGTGGCACCACCAATTTGGCGATCGGTCAGTCGGGTGTGAGCAACATCGCCGATATCACTCAGGTCGGCAATTCCACCAATGCCCTCCTGCTCCAGATCGGCGATATGAACACGGGAACGGTGCGACAATTCGGGCGCTTCAACTGGCTGTCGATATTTCAGTTCAGCCGGTGATCAGAAGGTGAGGTGCAATATGAGGTTCATCGTACTTGCAGCAGGAATGAGCATCATGATGGCAATGGCAGCGAGGCCGGCCGGAGCCGGCGAGTCAGGTGACGGCCACACCACGATGGTTCAGGACGAGAACGGCACGTCCGTCATCACCCAGAGCGGCGATCCGGCGCAGGCTGAGGTCAAGATCGAGAAGGAGCCTGGGCGCACGACGGTCTATCGTCGCAGCGGCGGCAACACCGCCATTGTGACGCAGGGCACCGGAAATCCACAGGACATGCTGGACTGGCTACGCAAGCAGCAGGGCCGCTGACGCACGAAGGCCCATCGTCCGTGATGGACGATGGGCCTCATCGTGAGCGGGCGTTACCAGCTGCGATAGACGCCGGTCAGGGTGCCGTTGTTGTTGCCCTCCGGGCCGACATCGCCCTGCGTCGAGCTCGGCGCGGGATGGTTGGTGCCGTTGAGCGCACTGTAAGGTCCGGCCACATCAGGATAGTACGCGCGTGGCTGAACCGGTTGGTAAGCGGGGGCGGTGCGATCCCAACCCGCGCGGGATCCGTTCCAATCATAGCCCTGGGCCGAGGCGGCCGTCGTGCCCGCGACGAGGGAAGCCGTGATCAGGCAGAGGAGTTTCGATTTGTTCTGCATTGGAGATGCTCCTTGCTGGTGTCGGGAGCCAACGACCGCAGTGCGGGAGCGTTCCGGGTGTTGTCGGCCGAAGCGATCAACTCCGATCAACTGGTTATGAAGTCCGTTTCCCGGGAACACGAGCGACATCAGCCGGAATCCCGGGCGTCTTCCCGCAGCTTGTTCCCTGTTCATCCCGTGCCTTAACCAATAATTAATTATACGTTTGCGGGTGGGCGACAGCCCGGCCTAGCGTGCGGTGGGGAGCCGCTATTCGCGAAGCCAAACGAGTTGGTGCGTATCATGATGTCGAGATCATTTGGGGCGTTGCTCGCCTCGCTCAGCGCAGCCGCGCTGCTCCTTGCCCCCAGCGTCGGTTTTGCCAGGCCGGGTGGCACCGTCGCGCATGCCGCCACGCCTTCCGGTCCGGCGGCGCGTCCGCCGATTGCGCCGGGCGCCAGGTTCCGTGGCCGCAACACGCCCTGGGTCTACTGGCCGGGCGGCGGCGGGTTCTACTATGACAATGCTGGCTACGGCCAGCCTTTCGCCGAGACCGCCCAACCCGTCTCCAGCGACGTGCGCTACACCTATACGTACGACGTTCCCTGGGACTGGACGCATCGCTTCCCGCCCAACGTGGTGCCGTCAGACCGGCCCTACGTGCCGAGCTGTCCGACGGAGCAGGTCACTGTGCCCGGCCGCGGCGGCGGCGAGCACACCGTCAACATCATGCGCTGCTACTGAGCAGCGAGTTCGGCTCAGCTAGCCCAGCTCAAAACTGGTCACGCCGAAGACGCGGTCGATCCGCAGCGGCGCGACCGGCCCCGTGTACATCCGCGCCGTCTCAAACACCGGCTTCAGCCCGAGCGATTCCGCGAGTGCAATCGCCTCGCGATTGACGGCGGGAACGTCGAGGAAGATTTCGCCGCCGTTTGCGCTTTCCAGCAAGGCCTGCACGATCGCGTCCGCCGCCGCGCGGTCGTCGGCGACGAGCGGGCCGATCTTGCGGCCGATCCGGCACGGCCGGATCACGCCCCATGCAGCGAGCTTGCCGTCGCGCAGCAGCGCGCGCCCGACATGTCCTGATGTGCCGATCCAGGCACGCAGGAAGGCACTGCGCGGAGCCGGAAAAACCGTTGCATCGTCGGCTTCAACGAGCGCGAGCGGGATCGTGTCGAGCGCAACGACATCGGCGGGCGGCCTCGATGGCGCGGCGACGAAGCCGCCATAGCGGACATTGGCGTGAGCAAGCTGGAAGCCGGACTTTCTGTAATTGTCCTGCTGTGCCACGACGCCGTCGAGGCCGATCACGCGAGCGCCCGCATGCGCGATCGCCGCGTTCCACATGCGCAGGCCGTGGCCTCTGTCGCGAAAACCCGATCGCACGATGTAGAAGCCGAGAAACGCGAAGCGATCGTCGTAGTTGACGCAGGAGACGGTCGCGACCGGCTCGCCGTCGATCTCGCCGACGAAGAAGCCCTTCGCGTCCGGGATCGCGAAACAGGCGGCGTCGGAGAGGCCCGGATTCCAGCCCTCGGCCGCGGCCCAGTCGACGGCGATGGCGATCTCCTCGGGGCGCAAATTGCGGATCTCCAAATCGCTCATCTTTCAAGTCGCCTTCGACGGTGGACCTTCCGGCCGGTCCGGCGGTAGAAGGCCTCATGATAGGCCGGGCCCACGGCTCGCCTCCACGATATCACAAGGATGATCGCTCATGGCAGCAGAGATGGCAGCAGAGAAGGTCGCACTCGTGACCGCCGGCGGCAGCGGCATGGGGGCAGGGGCTGCGCGCCGGCTCGCAGCCGACGGCTTTCGCGTCGCCATCCTGTCTTCTTCCGGCAAGGGCGAGGAGCTGGCAGCCGAGCTCGGCGGGTTGGGGGTCACCGGTTCCAACAAATCGAACGACGATCTGAAGCGGCTTGTCGATGGCGCGATGGCCAAATGGGGACGCATCGACGTGCTCGTCAACAGCGCGGGCCATGGGCCCCGGGCGGCGATCACGGAGATCACCGACGAGCAGTGGCACACCGGCCTCGACACCTATCTGCTCAACGTGATCCGTCCTACCCGGCTGGTGATGCCAATCATGCAGACGCAGAAGGGCGGCGCCATCATCAACATCTCGACCGCCTGGGCGTTCGAGCCGAGCGCGATGTTTCCGACCTCTGCGGTGTTCCGCGCTGGCCTCGCCGCCTTCACGAAGATCTTCACCGACACCCATGCCGCCGACAACATCCGGATGAACAATGTGCTGCCGGGCTGGATCGACAGCCTGCCGCAGCTGGATGCACGCCGCGACAGCGTGCCGATGCAGCGCTACGGCAAGGTCGAGGAGATCGCCGCGACGATCTCGTTCCTGGCGTCCGACGGCGCGGCCTATATCACGGGACAGAACATCCGCGTCGACGGCGGACTGACGCGTTCGGTCTGAGACGCGGAGCGTCGAATCGCGCGCGGGTTGTCGCGATGCGACAGTGGTGTGCGTCGCGCGTCACGGAGCAGGGATGACGCGTGGCCCTCCAGTCACACCCGACACGCGTTCGCGTGCCGCACGGCTCACACTACGTCACAGTCCCTATGAACTTCGCCGGAGCCCAAGACGGCGAGGGACCGGCAGCCTATGTCCAATCTGCGCCGGACAACTTCCGCACGCGCATTCGAAACGCGAGATCAATCGCGCGGGGCAAGGAGACTGGAATGAAGAAGTTTTTGCTGGCGGTTGCCGCGGTTGTTTTGGGCTCCGCATCCGTGCAGGCGGCCGACCTCGCGGCGCACTACACCAAGGCGCCAATGATGGCGACGGCCTACAACTGGACCGGCTTTTACGTCGGCGGCAATGTCGGCGGGCAATGGGGCAGCGCCGATCCGGCCACCTCGACCGCGTTCGATCCCGCCGGCTATTTCGCGGACACCAGTGTTACCGCGATTGCTGCAGTCGGCGCCCAGCGTGTCAACAGCTCCAGCGTCACCGGCGGTCTTACCGCCGGCTATAACTGGCAACTCAACAACGCCGTGCTCGGCCTGGAAGGCGATATCAACTATTTCGGCTTCAAGGGCAGTGCGACGGGTTCGGCGCTCTATCCGTGCTGCGCACCGACCGGCTTCACCGTGTCGTCGTCGGTCTCGGCCGACTGGCTCGCCACCATCCGCGGCCGCATCGGCTTCCTCGCGGCTCCGACCTGGCTGCTCTACGCCACCGGCGGTGCGGCGATCGCCGAGGTGAAGGGCAATTTCAACTTCGTGGACACGTTCGCTGCGGCGACGGAGTCGGCCGCGTTCCGCGACACACGCCTCGGCTGGACCGCAGGTGTCGGCACCGAATATGCCTTCGGCGGCGGCTGGTCGCTCAAGGCGGAATATCTCTACGTCGACCTCGGACGCAGCACCGTGACCAGCACCAATCTGCTTGGCGGCGCGTTTCCGACCAACGTCTTCACCCACTCGGTCGATCTCAAATCGAACATCGTGCGCGTCGGCGTGAACTATAAGTTCGGCGGACCCGTCGTTGCCAGGTACTGAGCATTCCCGTTCCGACCTGGCGTGGAAAGCCCCGGCTTAGCCGGGGCTTTCCGTTTTTCGCTAGGCGGACTCAGTGCGATGCCACCAGATGCGCCAATGCTGGCAGGATCCTGTAGCGCGCGATCTCGTGCGGATATTCGCCCCGATTGGCGAGCAGGACGATCCCGATCCGCTGCGCCGGCACCAGGCCGATATAGCCAGAGGCGTTGTTGAGCCCACCCGGCTTGTCGACGACGGTGACGCCCGGCAGACGCACCGTCTCCCAGGCCATTCCCTGCCCAAACTTGTCGTCGACGCGGAAAATCTCGTGCTGCGTCATCCGCAGGGCCTCGCGCAAGTGAGGCTCGGTCGACCGCCCATCGACGCAGGCCGCAACGAATGCGGCGAGATCCCGCGGCGAAGAAAACATCTGGCCGGTGCCGGGGAAATCAAAATAACTCTGCTGGTTGCCGATGGGGCCGATTGCCATGCCCTGATCCGAGTAGCCCTGGACCGCGAGCTGCATCCAGGCGTCGTCCATGGCGGCACGGCTGTCCTCGCCGCGTTCGGGCACGGAGGTCGCATTCATGCCGATCGGCTTGAGGATGTGTTGTTCAAACAGGGTTGCGATCGGAGCGCCGTAACAGCGCTCGAGCACGAGTTGAAGCAGCACGTAGCCGGCGTGGCTGTAGACGCGCTGCTTGCCGGGCGCTTCGCCGGCTTGCGGTCTCCAGCTGTTGAACATGTCGATGAGCTGCGCGCGGGAAAACGTGTCGCTCGGCCACGGCGGATGATCGGTCGGCAGCAGCATGCCTGAGGTGTGCGTGACGAGTTCGCCGACAGTGATGCGGCGAACATAGTCGCCGGTGAGCTCCGGCTGATATTTCGCCAGACGATCGTCGAGCCGCAGTTCGCCGCGGAGGGTGCCGAGCGCAACCAGCGTCGCCTCAAACGGCTTGCGTAGGGAACCGAGGTTGAACAGCGTGTCCGGCGTGACCGGCCTTCGCGTGGCGCTGTCGGCAAAGCCGTAATTGAAGTACTCGACATGGCTGCCGGCATAAAGTGCAGCGGCGAGACCGCCCGGCTGGTCCGGCGTCGCGGTCGGCGTCAGTTCGTTCGCAACGATGTCGCGCATCTGCGCGATCATGTCGGAATCCGCGGCGGCCCCGCGCGGCCATGCAAGCGCAAGGGGAACGAGCGCGGCCCGGGCGAGCGCCCGTCGGGTGAGATACGATGAGGTGACAACAGACGACACGGCTCTGGCGCAAGATTCGATGCGCCCCCGGTCCCTTGTAGCGGGAAGGACCGAGCCTCCCTATTCACGATTGCGCGTGGTGGGTTCCGCGCGAGTGGTCGGTAGCCCGGATGGAGCGAAGCGCAATCCGGAAAGTGCCGCAGCCGAGCTAGCGGCCCCGATTCGCTTCCCTTCATCCAGGCTACCAGTCGGCGAATTTAACTTAGCTAATTGGCTAACAATTGTTGACGCGAGATCATGGCAGCCCTATAGTTAGCCCCATGGCTAACCAACTATCCCGGCTCGATCAGGTTTTCGCGGCCCTTGCCGATCCCACCCGGCGGGCGATCGTGATGCGGCTCTGCGCCGGCGAGGCGTCGGTCGGCGAACTCGCCGATCCCTTCGCGATGGCGCTGCCGAGCTTCATGAAGCACATCCATGTGCTGGAGACGAGCGGTCTCGTCCTGTCGGAGAAATCCGGTCGCGTGCGCACCTGCCGCCTCAGTCCTGACGCGCTCCTCACTGCGGAGGACTGGTTCCAGCACCAGCGTGCGATCTGGGAGGCGCGGCTCGATCGCTTCGAAACCTATGTGATGAAGCTGAAGAAAGAGCGGGCGGCTGCCAAACGGCCGACCAAGACAAGTAGCAAGACGATCGACAAGACAACCAGACGGAAAGGTTCCTGACGATGACGAATTCTGCCAATCCCGCTCTGTCGCAATGGTCGCTCGACCGTGAGATCGTGATGTCGCGCGTGATCGACGCGCCGCGCGATCTGGTGTTCGAAGCGTGGTCCGACCCGAAGCATCTGCCGCAATGGTTCGGCCCGAAGGGCTTCAAGCTCGAGACCTTCGAGATCGACGTGCGGGTCGGCGGCGTCTGGCGCTTCAACATGATCGGCCCGGACGGCACGGTCTACCCGAACCGCATGCGCTTTCGCCGCATCGAACGGCCGTCGCTGATGGAGATGGATCACGGTACCGACCAGGACGAGGATCCCGGAATGTTCCGTTTCACCGTCACCTTCGCCGAGCAGAGCAACGGCAAGACGGTTCTGATGATGCGGCAGCTGGCGTCGAGCGCGGCGCAGCGCGACGGCATGATCAACTTCGGTGCCGTCGAATACGGCTACCAGACACTCGACAAGCTCGCGGCCTATGTGAGTGGGATGAAGAGGTAGGGCGAGCAGCCACTTCCTCTCTCATGCGGAGGAGGCCGCGGAGCGGCCGCCTCGAAGCACGAGGACCATTGGTGAAGCCTTCATTCTTCAAGGCGCGGGCCCCTCGGGATGAGGGGCGCTTCATTCCTTCGCGTCGTCCGTGACGATGTCGCCGAGTTTCTGCCAGCGCTGGCCGTCGAACTGCACCATCTGGAACTGCTTGTTGACGCGGTAGTCCGTCGGCGTCGTCGTCACCGAGATGCCCGGCAGCGTCAGGTCGAGTGCGATGTTGTTCAGGCTGGCGGCCTGGCGCATCACGTTCTCGCGCGTGAGATCGTCGCCGCATTGCTTCAGCACCTGCACCAGCAGCTGCGCGGTGATATAGCCGTAGACGTTCAGGTTCGAATCCTTGTCGCCCTCCGGGTAGTACTTGGCCATGAAGGCGAGATATCGCTTCATGCCGGGATCGTCCTTCCATTCGGGATCGGCTGAATCCTTGACATAACCGACGCTGACGACGCCCTTGGCGTTGTCGAGTCCGGCAGGTTTCAGCACCGCGCTGACCGAGGAGGCGTTGATGTCGATGATGTGCAGCGGCTTCCAGCCGATCTCGGCCACCTTCTTGATCGCCTGCGCGGCCTGTTTCGGCGTGGTGGCGCTGAACAGCACGTCGGCACCGGCATCCTTCAACCGCAGGATCTGCGAGTCGATGGTCGGCTCGGTGATCTCGTAGGACGTCTCGGCGACGATCATCTTCGCTTTGTCACCGAGACCTGCCTTGAAGCCGGCGAGGTAATCCTTGCCGAGATCGTCGTTCTGATAGAGCACGCCGATCCTGGCGTTCGGATGGTTCTTCAGAAGATATTGCGCGTAGATCCGGCCCTCGACGAGGTAGGACGGATTGAAGCCCATGGTCCAGGGGAAGTTCTTCGGATCGGTGAAACGCGCCGCGCCCGTTGCCGCGAAGAGCTGCGGGACCTTCTTGGCGTTGAGATATTTTTGCACGGCGACATTGGGCGCCGTGCCAATGATCTGGAAGGTCAGCAGCACCTCGTCGCTTTCGACAAGCTTGCGGGTCTGCTCAACCGTCTTCGGAGGCGAATAGGCATCGTCATACTGGATCAGATTGACCTTGCGGCCGTTGACGCCGCCCTGGTCGTTGATCATCTTCATGTAGGCGGCCTGGGTCTTGCCGATGACGGCATAGGCCGAGGCCGGCCCGCTGAGCGGGACGGTCTGGCCGACCTTGATCTCGGTGTCGGATGCGCCGGGATCGTATTTCTTCTGGGCCTGTGCCGCCGGGATCGATAGCGCGAGAACGATCGCGACTGCCGGGACACGGTTGAGAAGTACGTTTTTCATTTCCATTCCCTGTTCGTGACCGTCACTCGCCCTTGAGACCGGCCTCGCGGATCAGCCCGGTCCACTTTTTTGTTTCGTTGTCGATGAACTGACCGAACTCGGCCGCGGTGCCGGCGCGCACTTCGAGGCCCTGGGCGGTCAGCTTGTCCATGACCACCGGCTCGGCCAGCGCGCGCAAGACTTCGGCCTGCAGCTTGTCGACGATGGCCCGCGGCGTCGTCGAAGGCGCCATGAAACCGTACCAGCCGGCCGCGGCCACGTTGGGAAAACCCTGCTCGCGCAGGGTCGGCGCTTGCGGATAGAGCGCGCTGCGTTCGGCCGAGGCGACGCCGAGCACGATGAACTTTCCGCTCTGGATGTAGGGCAGTGCGGTCGGCAGCGCCGTCAGCGTGGCATCGACGCGGCCGGCGAGCAGCTCGGTGTAGGACGCGGCATCGCCACGGAAGGGAATGTTGAGACCCTTGACGCCGGCATCCCTGAACAGGAGTTCGCCGGCAAGATGCGGCTGCGAGCCGGCGCCGGGCGAGGCGAAGGTCAGGCCATCCGGCTTCGATTTGCCGTAGGCGATCAATTCGGGAAGCGTCTTGAACGGCGCATCCGCGCTGATGATCAGGAACAGCGGCGCGATCACAGCCATCGCGACGGGCTGCAGATCCTTGCGCTCATAGGTCAGCTTGCCGAACAGCGCTTCGGCGGTCGCGTAGGGCGCCGCGACATAGAGGAGGGTATAGCCGTCGCCCGGCGCATGCGCGACCGTGTCGTTGGCGATGCGGGTGCCGGCGCCCGGCTTGTTCTCTACGATGAACTGCTGGTGCAGGTTGCGGCCGAACTCTTCGGCCAGCAGCCGCAGCGAGATGTCGTTGGAGCCGCCGGGCCCGTAAGGCGAGATCAGCCGCACCATACGCGACGGCCAGGCGTCCTCAGCGCGTGCGGCGAATGGAAGTCCGGATATCGAAAGAGCGAGGGTGCCCAAAAATGTTCGCCGTGTGATGGTCATGGTGGCCTCCCGATGGCGGAGCGCCGATTGTCTTGTTCATCGCCTGGCGCTCTTCTTGTTCTGCTTTTGTGTTTCGGTCGTCGGTGCCGCCCCAATCATGGTGCGGATGCTGTCGGCAAGAGCGGCAATGCGCGGGCCGATCTCGCCCTCCAGCTGGCCGGGCTGGAGCCGGAATGCGGGGATGCCGCAATTGATCGAAAAGGCCTGCTTCGCCTCACGCGCATGAAACAGCGGCGCGGCGACGGCATGGATCGAGGCGATGTACTCGCCGAAGCAGGTGCAGAAGCCGCGGCTGATGCATTGTGCGAGGCCGGCGCGGTATGTCTCTCGGACGGCTGACCACAGCTCGGTATCCTCGCTTGCAATGCGCTCTTCGAGCAGCGCGGCATCGGCCTGCGGCAAGGTCGCCGCCGCGGCACGGCCCATCGCCGTCATCACCACGGAAATGGGCATGCCGATGTCGGGGACGTGCGGGCCGACGTCGCCGGAGCGCGCGGTCTCGACATAGATCATGGAGGTCGCATCGAGCAGGCCAATCGAGACCGTGCCGCGCACGCTTTGCGCCAGCTCCTGCATCATGGGACGTGCGACCTGGCGGAACTGCATGTCGGCGAGCAGCGGATGCGCCATGCGAAGGGCGCGCGCGCCGACGCGATATTTGGCGCGTTCGGAATCGTAGCGGAGGTAGCCGAGCTCGGCGAGCGTATGCGTCAGCCGCGCCACCGTTGGACGCGGAATCCCGGTCAGCGTCGACAGCTCCATGTTGCCGAGCTGCGTCGCTCCCGCCTTGAACGCTTCGAGCACCACGAGACCCTTTGCCAGCGTCGTCGCGAACGCGGCGTCGTCGATGCTGTCCGCCAGCACGGCGGCAGCGGACGAGGAGGCGCGGATCGGTTTGGACGCGGTTTTGGCCATCCAGGATTAATGAACCCGGTCGGGGCGGTTGTCCAATAGATTCATGAAATTGTATTTTGTGTCCACTATCCGGACACGCGGCGGCGTTGCCCGTGCGGATAAAATGTGCGCGACGAGCTCCGCCGCACACAGATTCTCGTCGTGATTCCGTGGGTTGTTGTGACAGGATTATTACGACTGAATGTCATATCGATTACAGCGGAGCGATTCATGTTGCAGTGGCAGGCGCGGACAAATCCCCTCGCGTGGTGGTGGGGGTCCCTGACGCTGGTCAGTGCTGCCAACATTCTCGCCTGGTTCATGCTGTACCGCGCGTTCTATCCCACGTCCGCCGGCAGCATCAGTGGCGGCTCCGACATCGGACTGATGTTCCTGCTCTGCGCCGGCTATGTCTTCGGCTGCGCCTTCCGCTCGTTCCTGCCGCGCGCCGACGTGCAGCGCATCTGTCTGTTCGACACCTGGCTCTCCAGCGTCTTCGTCGGCCGCACGGTCGCGACCGTGGCCGAACTGTGCTTCGCGGCGCAATGGGCGGTCATCCTGCATCAACTCGGGACCATGACGGGCGCCGAGACGGTTGTGAACATCGCGTGGGTGATCGTGCCCATCATCATCATCGCGGAGTGCTTCTCCTGGTATGCGGTGGTGACGACAAACTTCCTTTTCAACGCGATCGAGAACTCGCTGTGGGCGGTGACATTCTTCCTCGCGGGCATCGCGCTGTGCCGGCTGATGCCGGAATTCCAGGGGCCGGTGCGCTGGGCGCTGATTGCCGGCATCGTCGGCATCGCCTGCTTCCTTGCCTTCCTCGTCACCGTCGACGTGCCGATGTATCTCAGCCGCTGGCGGGCAGGGTATGAAGAGGGCAACCGGTTGCTCGGCTTCCTCGAAGGCCTGCATGACGTCTCGACGCGCTGGGTCGTGACCCACGACATCGCGCACTGGAAGGGCGAGCTGACCTGGATGTTCCTGTATTTCACCGCCGCCGTGTGGTCGAGCCTTGCGCTTTGTGCGCTCTACGCGATGGAAGGCTATCTCACGCGCTATCTGGCTTGAGCAATCAGGCCTCGCCGAGATCGACCTCCGTCAAGATGCCCTGGCGCAGCGCCAGCCGGACCAGCTCGATGTCGGATCCGACGCCGAGCTTGTCCTTGATCAGGGAATGCAGGTTCGCCACCGTCTTCGGGCTGACATGGAGCGTCTCGGCGATCTCCTCTGTCGTATTCTCGGCGAGCAGCAGCCGCAGCACCTCGAACTCGCGCGGCGTGAGGACGTCGGCGGCAGAGCTTTCCCCAGCCAGCCGGCTCAGCGCGAGCTCATGGTCGATGTCGGGGCTGATCGCAATCTTGCCGGCAAGCACGTCCATCACGGCGCGCACCAGCGTCTCCGGCGGACTGGTCTTCGTGACGTAGCCCCTGGCGCCGGCGCGGATCGCCTGCACGGCAAAGCCGGCATTCTCGTGCATGGTGAAGACGAGGATCCTCGCGCCCTTGTCCCACTGCCTGATGCGCCTGACCGCCTCGATGCCGCCGATGCCGGGCATGCTCAGATCCATGATGACGAGGTCGGGCGCCTCCGATTTGTAGAGACGATAGGCCTCGGCGCCGTCGGCGGCTTCGGCGATGACGCGAAGTCCCGGCTGCTTCTGGAGCACGGAGCGATAGCCCTCGCGGACGACGGAATGGTCGTCGACCAGCAGAATGGTCGCGCCGGCCGCGCTCATGCGGCGTGCTCCAGCGGCGGCCGATCGGCGGCTGCGAGCGGAATGACGACGCGCAGTGCGGAGCCGCCGTTCGGCTTGGCCTCGAAGCTCAATTGGCCGCGCAAGGCCGCGACGCGCTCGCGCATGCCGAGCAGGCCCATTCCGGATTTCGCGACGGGATCGGTCGTGCGTCCGTCATCGTCGATCGCAAGCGCGATCTCGCTCGCCCCCATCGTCAATTCCAGGCTGACCCGCGTGGCGACGGCATGCTTGGCGGCATTGGTGAGCGCCTCCTGCACGATCCGGTAGAGGCTGGCGCTGATCGTGGCCGGCAGGGTCTCGAATGCGCCGTCGAACCGGATCGAGAAGCGCGTCTCGCCGCGGCTGCGCCCGTTCCAGCCCGCGACCAGGCCTTCGAGGCTGGCGACGAGCCCGAGCTCCTCGACATCCGGCGGCCGCAGCCGGAACAGTGTGCCGCGCAACGTCTCCATCATGCCGGTTGCGGTCCGCGCGATGCCGTCGCATTCGCCAAGCAAGGAAGGGCAGTCCTGCGTGGCGGTCTGGCGGGCGGAGGAGGCGAGCGCCCGGATGGCGGCGAGCGACTGGCCGAACTCGTCATGCAGCTCGCGCGCGAGATGGCGGCGCTCCTCGTCCTGGAGCGCGATCAGCTTCCGCGTCAGCTCGCTGCGTTCGGCAAGTGCGGTCTCGAGGCTTTCGGCGAGATGGTTGAAGCCGTCGCGGATCGCGGAGAGCTCGGCAAGGTCGAACGGCGGCAGCCGCGTGGTGAGGTCGTTGGCGGCAATCCGCTCCAGGCCGGTGCGGATCATGCGGGTGGGGCGCAGCGCGCGTGCCAGCGCGGCGTAGACCAGGGCGCAGAGCAGCGGCAGCGCGATCGCCAGCGCCAGCATCAGGCGGCCGGCCTCGTGCCAGGCCTCCGCCGTCTGCACGGCCGGCTCGACCGAGACCACGGCGTCGCCAAGCTTCGCTCCGCGCACGATCACAGGCCGTGCCGCTTCGCGGCCGGGGTCGAACAGGCTGCGATAGAAGGCCGTGAAGGCTTGCGGCGGTGGGTTTGCCGGGGCGGGCGCGCCGCTGCAGAAGCGCTGGAGGATGTCGCCGCTCGTGCCGCGGAATGCCAGGCACAGGCCGGGCGTCATCACATAGGCCGAAACGGGGTCGAGGTTGGGAAAGTCCGAGCGCGGGCTGGCGACCCACTGGATCTTGCCCTGCTGTAGCTCCAGCGTCTTGGCGACGATGGCGGCGATGTCGTCGAGGCGCGCATGCGCCGCGCGGTCGGCCGTAATCAGGAAATAGGCGGAGATAACGGCGAAGCAGGCGGCCGATATCGCGGCCACGCGCAACGTCAGACGGACTTTGAGATCGAACCTCGGGCGGTTCCACATCGGCGGGCACCTGGTGCGAACGGGTTGTCGCGCCCGCATTAAACGGCAGAACGCACCTAGCGCAAAGCCGCTAGGCGCCAGTGCGGTGCACCGTCGTGAAATTTTCCCGGTCATCGCCGGGACCGGCGCTGCTGCGAGCCCTGATTACGCCGTCCAGATTGTGCGCCGCTCCGTCATACGAGGCACATTTATGCACCTGCGCCGGTTGATCCTCTCAGTCTGTCTCCTTGTCGTCCTTCCGCCGGCTTATGCGCTCGGTGCCGAGACTGCCGTCGGCGTCGCCATGGACGATTTCAGTTATACCGATACGTCAGCGGAGCCTGCCAACCAGACCGCCGCCCACGAGCGACGGCTGGCGGCCTTCATGGCTGCGCTCCGGCAAGATATCGGCGGAGACCGGCGCTACCGGCTCGTGCCCTCGGCCCAGGACGGCGCGGCGTTCAAGGTGATCGGCGGCATCCAGAAGACGAGCACACTGGTGCAATGGGCCAAGGTCGCCGTGATCGACGTTGGCGCCAGGAAGGTCGTGATGGACAAGCTCTACACCTTCCGCGGCGACAATGATGAATCATGGGAGCGTGCCGAGATCTTCGTGTCCCGCGAGATCATGGCCGCGCTCGGCGCACCCGCGCCGATCGCGCTGGCGGTGTTCGAATTCGAGCTCGAGGACAACACCGCGGCGCCGGCCGCCGGTCTCGCGGCCGCAGATGCATCCTATCTGGCCGAAGTGACCGGCAGTGTGCGCGATGCCCTTGGCCAATCCGGCCGCTACCGCCTCGTCGATGTCGGCAGCGCGAACGAGGAGGCGGTAAAGGCACGCGCTTTACGCGACTGCGGCGGCTGCGAAGCGGCGATGGCGCAAGGGCTCGGTGCGGATCAGTCTCTGATCGGGGTGGTGCGGCGGGTCAGCCGCACCGAATACACGCTCGGCTTCCAGGTGCGCGATGCCAGGACCGGCGCGGTGCTGGCACGCGGCGACAGCGGCCTGCGCCTGGGCGCGGACTATTCCTGGAAACGGGGCGCCGTGCGGCTGGTCAGCGACCGGCTGATCGAGAACCAATAGCAGCGCTCATCGATCAGAACGTCAATTGCACCTTCATCGACTGCGAGCGGTCGCTGGCGAGCTCGAACGCTGCGACCGCGTTCTCGAACGGCATGGTCGCCGTGATCAGCGGCTTGACGTCGATCAGGCCTTCGCCCATCAGCCGCACCGCCAGCTCGAATTCGGGATCGAAGCGGAAGGTGCCGCGGAGCTGCAATTCCTTGGCGACGATGGAGTTGATCGGCAGCGTCATTTCGCCGCCCAGGCCGAGCTGCACCAACGTGGCCCTGGGCCTGAGCACGTCGAGCGCGGTGCGGAGTGCGGCCTGGTTGCCCGAGGCTTCGAACAGCGTGTCGAACACACCCTTGCCGGTGCGCCACGGATCGAGCGCCGTCGCGCCGGCCGCGACATTGATGGCGTAAGTGGCGCCGAGCTTTTTGGCGACCGCAAGCGGCGCTTCCGCGACATCGGTGACCACGATCTCGGCCGCGCCGCCGAAGCGCGAGACCAAAATCATCAGCGCGCCGATCGGGCCGCAGCCGGTGATCAGCACGCGCTTGCCGAGCAGGGGCCCGGCCTGCTTGCCGGCATGCAGGCACACCGCGAGCGGCTCGGCGACCGCGGCTTCCGCCAGCGATAGCTCGTCGGCGATCGCAACGGCCTGCGCCGCATCGACCGTGATGAATTCGCGAAAGCCGCCCTGCACATGGGGAAAGCGCATCGCGCTGCCGAGGAAGCGCATGTCGAGGCACTGGTTGCGCATGCCTTCCTGGCAATGCAGGCACCGGCTGCACGGCTTGCTCGGATTGACCGCGACCCGAGTGCCCGGCTTCACGTTCGTGACGCCGTCACCGATGGCTGCGACCACGCCGGCGATCTCGTGCCCCAGCGCCATCGGTTGCTGGATGCGCACGACACCGAAGCCGCCGTGATGATAGTAGTGCAGATCGGAGCCGCAGATGCCGCCGTTCGCGATCTTGACGCGGACTTCGCCCGGACCGGGCGCTGCATCGGGGTAGCTATCGATCCGCAGATCTTTCGGTGCGTGAATGACGACGGCGCGCATGGTTAGCTCCCTCAGCGTTTCGCGGCTCACATCGCAGCGATCATGCCGCCATCGACATAGATGATCTGGCCGTTGACATAGGTCGAGGCATCCGACGCCAGGAAGATCGCAACGCCCACCAGCTCGTCCGGTCGGCCCCAGCGCTTGGAGGGAACGCGGCCCATCAGCCAGTTGTTGAAATCAGTGTTGTTGACCAGCGCCTCGTTCATGTCGGTCAGCATATAGCCGGGGCCGATCGCGTTGGCCTGGATGCCGTGCTGGGCCCATTCCACCGCCATCGAGCGGGTCAGGTTCTTGATGCCGCCCTTGGCGGCGGTGTAAGGCGCAATCGTGGGACGCGCGAGCTCGCTGCCGAGCGAGCCGATATTGATGATCTTGCCGTGCTTGCGCGGGATCATGCGCTTGGCCGCTTCGCGGCCGATGACGAAGGCGCTGGTGAGGTTGGTCTCGATCACCTTGCGCCACTCGTCGGTGGTGAACTCCACCAGCGGCTTGCGGTGCTGGATGCCGGCATTGTTGACGAGGATGTCGACCGCGATGCCCTTTTTGTCGAAGTCGTTGAAGGCGGCGACGATCGCAGGCTCGTCGGTGACATTGAACGGGGCGCCTTCCGCCTGATGTCCGGCGGCACGAAACTCGGCGACGGCCTGCTCGACACGCTTGGGATCGACGCCGTTGATGATCAGCTTGGCGCCGGCCTTGGCCATGCCCTCGGCAATGGCGCGGCCGAGGCCGCGGGAGGAGCCGGTCACGAGCGCGGTGCGGCCGGAAAGATCGAAGAGGGCGGTGCTCATCTCAAGAATCCTCAGACGTTGGAACGGCGCACGGTCAGATCGGAGCGGTCGAAGACGGCGGGCAGAAGGTCGACGCCGAGGCCGGGGCCTTCCATCGGATAGACAAAACCGTCCTTGATCGTGGGCATGGTGGTCACGAGCTCGTTGTACCAGCCCTTGTAGAAGGCGCGCACGGATTCCTGGATCAATGTGTTGGGCTGGCTGAACGACATGTGGATGGCGGCGATGAAGCCGATCGGGCCGATGCAGTCGTGGGGTGCGAAGGGCCGGTGATAGGTCTCGGCCATCGCCGCGATCTTGCGGCCCTCGGTGAGGCCGCCGGTCCAGCACAGATCCGCCATCACCACATGCATAGCGTCGCGGTCGAGCATGTCCTTGTAGGGGAAGCGCGACCCCAGCGTCTCGCTGGCGCAGACCCAGACGTCGGTGCAGCGGGCATATTCGGCCAGCGCCTGCGGCGAGTTCATACGGATCGGGTCTTCGTACCAGGTCGGCTTGTAGGGCTCGAGCGCGCGCGCGATCTGTTTTGCGGTTGGCAGGTTCCACAGCGAGTGAAGCTCGACCATGATCTCCATCTTGTCGCCGACCGCCTTTCGGATCTTCTCGAACGGCTCGATCGCCTGCTTCATCTGCGCGGCGGAGATGTAGAGACCCTTGTTCTCCTGCGCCGCCGGATCGAACGGCCAGATCTTCATGGCGGAGATGCCGCTCTCCAGCAGGTTTTCGGCAAGCGCGTCGGCGCGGTGCATGAAGCCGTCGAGGTCTTCGTAGGGACTCTTGGCAGCGCCAAGATTCCAGTTCGCGACCGGGCTGATATTGGTGGAGCGGACATATTGGGTGCCGGCGCAGGTGTTGTAGATGCGCTGCTTGTCGCGGCAGAGGCCGCCGAGCATCTGATGGACCGGCTGATTGCAGACCTTGCCGAACAGGTCCCACAGCGCGATGTCGATTGCCGAGGCCGCGCGATATTCGACGCCGGTGGACGACTGCGCCATCGGCAGGTTCAGCATGTCGCGATGGATCGCCTCGATGTGCAGCGGATTGCGGCCGAGCAGGCGGCCGGCAAAGGTGTCGTGGATCTGCGCCTCGACTGCGCCGGCGCCGTAAAAGGTTTCGCCGAGACCGATCATGCCCGTGTCGGTGTGGACGCGCACCCAGATGACGTTGGAGAATTCTTCGGTGCGCAGCGTCTCTATCGACGTGATTTTCACGGCAACTCCTCCCATAGCAGGCGCGCGCAGCGCCGTCTTGTTGTCATTGCGCACCGCAACATGGTGCGGGCAGGCGTCAAGTCTTACGCCCGCTTGTAATATATCACAACATGTTTTAGGGATATCACCAACAAGGCGGCCGCCCTGCAACGACGGCGCGGGCTGAGGGAGAGACGACATGGCAACGCGCAAGCGCGCGCTCGAGGTGGTGAGGAACGACGACGGCGAGGGCAAGCCCTCCCGGCGCAATCGTCTCAACTTCTTCGAGCTGGCCTATCAGAGGATCGAAGAGCTGCTCGTCCATTGCGAGCTCAAGCCAGGCCAGTTCATGACGATGCTGGAATTGCAGCACATCACCGGCTTCGGCCGTACGCCGGTTCATCACGCCGTCAATCGTCTCTCCGCCGATACGTTGATCATCATCCGACCGCGCCACGGTCTGCGCATTGCGCCGATCGATCTGGCACGCGAGCGCATGCTGCTGGCCTTGCGCCGCGACATGGAGCGCTTCGTGATCCGGCTTGCGGCCGATCGCGCCAGCCTCTCGCACCGCAATCAGGCGCTGCATATCGAGCGCCTTTTGCGCGAGCGCCGCGCCACTCTGACCCTCGACGAGTTCAACAGTATTGACCGCCGCATCGACGCGCTGGTGCTGGAGGCGGCAGGCGAGCCGTTTCTGGTGCACACGCTACGGCCGTTACACACGCTGTACCGGCGCATCGGCTACATCCACCACCGGTTCATGCCGGGACAGGCCGAACTGTCAGGCACGATCGATCGTCACCTCGCCATTCTCGCCGCGGTCGCCGGCCGCCGCGTCGAGGACGCGGTGAAGGCGAGCGATGCACTGATCGACTACATGGGCGAGATGTTCACCGGCATGGAGGTCGGGATCGACCCGCGCCTGCTCGATTGCAGCATCGAGCCGCTGCTTGGCACGTAAGAAAGTTTTGAAGAGAGGACCAAAGATGTCGACGATGGCGATGCCACAACCGACCGCGAGCGAAGCCGCGGTCCGCTACCTCATCACGAACTACAGTCCCAAGGGCAACAAGGTCGGCTGGCTGATGATGGCCTCGATCCTGGTCGAAGCCTGGGATCTCTATTCGATCGCCTTCGTGCTGATCTTCATCAAGGAGCAGTTCAATCCCGATCCGCTGATGCTGGGCCTGGCCGCGGCCGGTACGCAAGGCGGCGCCCTGATCGGTGCGCTGCTCGGCGGCTGGCTCTCCGACAAGATCGGCCGCCGCGTCATGTTCCTGGTGACGATGGTGCTGTTCATCGTGCTGGCGCTGGCGCAGGCCTTCGTGCCCAATGTGTTCTGGCTCGTCGTGATCCGCTTCTTGCTCGGCGTTCCGCTCGGTTCGGACATCTCGACCGGCTACACCTACATCATGGAATCCATGGCCAAGGGTGAGCGCGAAGTCATGGGCAACCGCTGGCAATTCATGTTCGCGGTCGGTGAGGTCCTGACGATCGGCGTCATCGTGATCTTCCTGCTGCTCGACATCAACCACGAAACGCTATGGCGGGTGACGCTCGGCCTCGGCGCGCTGCCGGCGCTGATCATCCTGATCATGCGGCACGACGTGCCGGAGACGGCGGTCTGGCTGGTGCAGAAGGGACGCTACCGCGAGGCCAAGCAGGTCGCGCGCGAGATGTTCAACGACGACCTCGCCATGCTGCCGGACCATGACGTGGAGGTGCCCAAGGTGTCCACCCGCGACTTCCTCGCCGACCTCAAGAAGGATCCGATCCGCTGGCGCGCCACGATCTACGGCTGGATCGCCTGCTTCGCGCAGGCCAGCGAGTTCTCGACCTTCGCGTTCTACCTGCCGGTGCTCTTCGTGATGGTCGGCGTGTCGAGCGTGCTCGGCATCAATCTGGTGACGATGGCGCTGTTCTCCTTCGCTGCCGTGTCGGGCTGGGTCGGTCCGCTGCTGACCCCGAAAATCGGCCACCGCGGCATCTCGATCGCGGGCTTCTCGATCGTGCTGGTCTCGCTGCTGGTCGCGGCCTTCGCGCTCTACACCGACAACAAGATCCTGCTGCCGTTCGCGGCTGCCGCGATGCTGTGGGGCCATTATTGGGATGCCTCCAACTGCATGACGATCCCGACCATGGTCGCCAAGCCGAAATATCGCGGCACCGCCAGCGGCTTCGCCTACATGTTCGTGAAGCTGCCGTCGTTCCTCGCGATCTTCCTGTTCCCGTCGTTGTTCGCGGCGATTGGGCAGGCGAATGCCACGCTGTTCGTCGCGATCTTCCCGCTGATCGGATTGCTTGCCGCAATCTTCATCCTGCCGGAAGTCTACGGCTACGAGAACGACTGATCTCGCAAGTTACCTGATCGCGGCCGCCAAGGCCGCGATCAGGGCCGGCGGCGTCACGAGCAGTCCGAGCTTGAGGAACGGCCAGGCGCCGACTTCGATCTTCTCCCGCCGCAGCGCCACCAGCCACAGGATGGTGGCGAGCGAACCGGTCACCGACAGATTGGGACCGAGATCGACGCCGATCAGGATGGCGCTCACGACCGGCGCGGGCAAGTGATCGCTGGCGGCGACCGAGCCGGCAACGAGACCGACGGGAAGATTATTGGCGATGTTGTCGGCGACCGCGGTGGCGATGCCGACGCTCCAGGCCGCCTTCGTCACGGATTGTCCGACAGCTTCATGCAGCAGCGCGCTGAGCTGCCCGATCACGCCGGTCTTGATCAGCGCTTCCACCATCACGAACAATCCGCCGACCAGCGGCAGCACGCTCCAGGAGACGCCGCGCAGCACGGGGAGCGGCGATTGCCGGTTGAGCAGCAGCACGATTGCGGCTGTCACCACGCCGCAAACGAAGGTCGGCAGGCCCAATTGCTTGTCCAACGCGGAGGCCGTGACCAGCACGACGCCGATCGCCACGATGCCGATGGCCGTCAGCTTGCCGCCGCGGCCGAGCTTGGGATGCGGCACTCTGCGCGCGATCGTCTCTTCCTTCAGGGCGCGGTGCTGGGTCAGGCGCAGCACGACATAAGTCAGCAGGATCGAGGCCGCCGAGGGCAGGGCGAACAGCCGCAGCCATTCGGTGAGCGCAGGCATGTGGGCGCCGAACACGACGAGATTGGCGGGGTTGGAGATCGGCAGCACGAAGCTCGCGGCATTGGCGATGAAGGCGCAGACGAAGAGATAAGGCAGCGGCTTGGCGCCGGCCGCACGCGTCGCGGCATAGACGGCGGGGGTCAGCACGATCGCGGTGGCGTCGTTCGAGAGCAGGACGGTGACGAGCGTGCCGACAATGTAGATCAGCAGGAACAGCCGCTGCGGCGAGCCGCCGGCATGTTCCACGGCGAGCGCTGCGAGATAGTCGAACAGGCCTTCGAGCCGCGCCAGCTCGGCGATCAGCATCATGCCGATCAGGAAAAGATAGACATCCACGCCTTTCTCGATGCCGGTGAGCGCATCCCGCCAGGGCAGCAGACCGAACAGCACGAGCGCACTGGCGCCGATGATGGCCCAGATCGCCTCCGGCAGGCGAAAGGGCCGGATGATGACGCCTGCGGTCGCGACGACGATGATGCTCCAGGCCCAGATGGCGTTAGACGGCACGTTCGATCCTTGAGATGTGTCGGTTCATTCGGCAGCGATAGCGGAAGCCGATGTCGATGTCTTCCCCCCGCGAGCGCGGACGGCTATCTGCGATTGCCGCGTCTCGGCCCGAGTTTCAGTCCACAATGTTGTTCAAAAGCCCGTTGGGTTGGAGCGGCGCGATAGCGCCGTCATTGCGAGGAGCACAGCGACGAAGCAATCCAGACTGTTTCCGCGGAAAGATTTTGGATTGTTTCGCTGCGCTCGCAACTACGGAGTTTGTGGCAGCTTCGTGCGACCATAACACTCATCGCGCCATCGACGGCTTTGCCGTGATTGCCTTGCGCAAGATGCGCGACAGGGCTTCGACCGAATACGGCTTCTGGATCAGCTCGAAACCGCGATCGGCGTTCTCGGCGAGAACGTTGCTGTAACCAGAGGTGAGCACGACGGGCAGGCCCGGATAGCGTTCGCGGATGATGCCGGCGAGCTCGACGCCGTTCATGCCGGGCATGATGACGTCGGAGAAAACGAGATCGACGGCGAACTCGTTCTCGCCGAGAATGGCGAGCGCCGCATTGGCGTTGGCGGCGCGGCGGACGACATAGCCGAGGTCTTCCAGCAGCTCGGTGGAGAACCGGCCGACCTCGTCGTCGTCTTCCACCACGAGCACGCGATAGCCGCGCCCGGTGGCCGCGGCCTCATAGGTCAGCGCCGCGGCTTCCTGATCTGTCGCGGGGCTGTGCGCCCGCGGCAGATAGATGGTGAAGGTCGCGCCTTCACCATGGGTGCTCGTCACGGCGATGTCGCCCTCGGACTGCTTTGCGAAGCCGAAGGCCTGGCTCAAGCCGAGGCCGGTGCCCTTGCCGACCTCCTTGGTGGTGAAGAACGGCTCGAAGATGGCTTCGATGTTTTCGGGCGCGATGCCGCTGCCAGTGTCGGCAACGGAGATCGCGACATAGTCGCCGCCGCGCGCCGGTTGCGTGCGGAGGTCGGGGATTCCCTGAACTTTCCGGACCGCAATGGTGAGACGGCCTTCGCCGTCCATGGCGTCGCGGGCGTTGATGGCGAGGTTGATCAGCGCGGTCTCGAATTGCGCGATATCGGCGACCGTGAAGCAGTCGCCATCGTGAACCTCCACCGCAATTTCGATGCGGCCACCGACCAGCGGCCGGACCAGCTGCGCGACCCCTTCAACCTGGCTGCCGACGTTGAAGATCTGCGGTTTCAGCGGCTGCCGGCGCGCAAACGCCAGCAGCTGGGCGGTCAGCTTGGAGGCGCGCTCGACGGTGTCCGAGATAGCATCGACATAGCGGCGACGGCGCTCCTCCGGCAGCTCGCGGCGGCGCAGGAAATCGGTGGCCGAGCGGATGATGGTGAGCAGATTGTTGAAGTCGTGCGCGACGCCGCCAGTGAGCTGGCCGATCGCCTCCATCTTCTGCGATTGCCGCAACGCTTCCTCGCCGCGGCGACGCTCGGTGATGTCCACAGCCTCAGGCACCGCGCCGGTGATGTTGCCGTGGCGGTCGAGCACCGGGCGCATGCCGAACTCGAAATCGCGCTCCCCGATGGGAAGGCGCAGGCGCATCTCCATCCGCACGGCTTCGCCCTTGAGCACGGTGTCGAAGGCCTCGCGCACTCGTGCGCCCATGCCCTCCGTCGTGCTGAACCAGGGCGTCTGCCACAACGGCTTTCCGATCACATCCGCAGGGCTCGCCTTGATGGCGTCGAGCACGGTCGTGTTGGCGTAAAGCAGCTCGCCACTGAGATTGACGAGGCCCTGATACTGGTTGCTGGTCTCCAGGATGGCGCGCAGCCGCGCCTCGTTGGATTCGAGTTCGGCGGTGCGCTGGACGATGCGTTCTTCCAGCGTCTCGTTGAGCTGCCGGAGCTCGATCTCGGCCTGTTTGGCCACCGTGATGTCATGGGCAACGCCGATGAAGCCGATATGCCTGCCGGTCGGGTCCCAGCGCGGCTGCGATTCCGAACGCAGCCAGCGCCATTCGCCGGCGGCGTTCTTGTAGCGGGCTTCCAGCACGAACGGTTTGAGTGATGCTTCGCCCTGAACGGATTGCTGTAGCACGTGGGGCAGGTCGTCCGGATGCAGCACCTTGCGCCAGTCGAAGGCAATGGCCTGGTCGTAGGGCAGGCCGACGAAATCGACATAGGCCTGGTTGGCGAAGGACCGTGTGCGGTCGAGTTTGGTGACCCAGATCGGCACCGGGGCGCTGTCGGCGATCAGCCGGAAGCGCTCTTCGCTCTCGCGCAGGGTCTCACGCACCAGCATCTGGTCGGTGACGTCGATATGGGCGCCGACGAGGCGAAGGGCGCGGCCGCCACCGTCCCGCTCGATCTTGGCGACGACGCGGATCCAGCGGGTCTCGCCGTCGCTGGGGCGGATGATGCGGTATTCTGCGGTATAGTCCTCACTGGTGCCGGACAGCGCTTCGATGAAGTGCATCACCGTAGCGTCCCGGTCGCCGGGATGAATGCGATTGATCCAGTCCTCGTGCGACTCGTCGGCAGCTTCCGGCGGCAGGCCGTGAAGCATCAGATATTCCGGCGAACGGCGGTTCTTGAAGCCTTCGCGGAAATCGACTTCGAGACCGCCGACCTTGCCGATGCGCTGGATGCGCGCAAGTTCGGCTTCGCGCTCCTGGAGCGCGCGATAGGCGTTGTCGCGCTCGCGCGCAACATCTTCCAGGTGCTGGCGCAGCTTTTCGGCGGCGATGGTCTCGGGCAAAGGATCGTTCAAGGCGTTGGCCGTTGTGATGCGAGAGCGCACGTGGCGGACCGATATTCACACAGACGTAGCGCGATGGCCATTGCTCAGAGGGAATATGGAAAGAAAGGCGTCGCCGGATGCAGTATGGTGGGCATGAGCGAACGCCAAGTCTGGCTATTTGTTCCGAACATTGGAACGATGAGCCCGCCGCGCGCGTATCCGCGAGGCGCCACAACTGTCATTCCCAAAAGCTCCCTTTCCGAAGAGGCTAAATCTTGAAGCTTTTTGTCTGCCAGGCCTGCGGCAACGTCCTCTATTTCGAGAACCGCACCTGTGAACGCTGCGGCCATCGGGTCGCGTTCCTGCCGGAGAAGGAGACGATGTCGGCGATCGAGCCCGACGGAGAGGTCTGGGCCACGCTCGCCGACAAGGGCAGCGGACGCATGCCGTGCCGTAATGCCGAATATGATTCCTGCAACTGGCTGACGGATGCAGGTGATACCACCGGCTATTGCCGCGCCTGCCGGCATAACGGCGTCGTGCCGGATCTGTCGGATCAGGCGCAACTCGCCGGCTGGCGCGAGCTGGAGATGGCGAAGCACCGGCTGTTCTATTCCCTGATCCGCTGGAAGCTGCCGCTCCAGACCCGGCAGGACAATCCCGAACATG
Source organism: Bradyrhizobium sp. Kon56 (assembly GCF_055807635.1). Classification (NCBI taxonomy): domain Bacteria; kingdom Pseudomonadati; phylum Pseudomonadota; class Alphaproteobacteria; order Hyphomicrobiales; family Nitrobacteraceae; genus Bradyrhizobium; species Bradyrhizobium sp. Kon56. The sequence continues at coordinate 31,191 of NZ_JBVVOU010000022.1, forward strand.
GCCTGATCTTCAATTTCCTCGCCGACGATCCGCAGAGCGGGCAGAAGGTCCTGACCGGCCACGACAACGGCCTGATCACGATCGCGCTGACCGAGGCCGACGACATCGAGCGCGAGCGGCGCAGGCTGGAGATGGGCGAGCCCTACCGGACGCTGCTCGGGCATTTCCGCCACGAGGTCGGGCACTATTTCTGGGACGTGCTGGTGCGCGACGGCGGCATGCTGGACGAATGCCGCGCCGTGTTCGGCGACGATTCCGCCGATTACGGTCAGGCCTTGCAGCGCCACTATGCCGAAGGCGCCCCGCCGGACTGGCAGCAGAACTACGTTTCTGCCTACGCGACCACGCATCCCTGGGAAGATTTCGCCGAGACCTGGGCGCACTATCTTCACATCGTCGACACTCTGGAGATGGCTAGCGAGTTCGGCATGGAGGTGCGGCCCAGGGTGGACCGCGACGGGGAGTTGACGGCGCGCATCCGCTTCAACCCGTACGAAGCGAGGGACGTCGAGGCCATCGTCAACGCATGGCTGCCCTTCACCTTCGCCATGAACAGCGTCAACCGCGCCATGGGCATGCGCGATCTCTATCCGTTCATCCTCTCGCCGGTCGTTGTCGACAAGCTCGGCTTCATTCACGGCCTGGTCCGGAACGTGGGCAAGGCCGGGAAGCCGTAGGCCGTCCGGGGCCTGTCAGGCCCGTTTCGGTCTTGCTTCGGTCTTGCGCTGGTACGCCAGAGGGGCCGGATTTTGACCGTTGCCTCCAGCCTATTTTGATGTACCACGGGAGCCACACGGCCCCTCCCATAGGCTCCAACGGCCAGGGAAGGGTCCCGCCCAAGGTCGAGACTCAAGAAAAGCATGTTCAAACGCATTCTGATCGCCAATCGCGGCGAAATCGCCTGCCGGGTCATCAAGACCGCTCGCCGCATGGGAGTTCAGACGGTCGCGGTCTATTCCGAGGCCGACCGCGACGCTCTCCATGTCGAGATGGCCGACGAGGCCGTGCTGATCGGCCCGCCGGCTGCGGCCGAGAGTTATCTGGTGATCGAGAAGATCGTGGAGGCCTGCCGCAAGACCGGCGCCGAGGCCGTGCATCCCGGTTACGGCTTCCTGTCCGAGCGCGAGGCGTTTCCGCGCGCGCTGGAGGCGGCCGGCATCGTCTTCATCGGCCCCAACCCGGGCGCGATCGCGGCGATGGGCGACAAGATCGAATCCAAAAGGGCTGCCGCGAAGGCAAAAGTCTCGACCGTGCCCGGCTATCTCGGCGTCATCGAGGACGCTACGCACGCGGTCAAGATCGCTGACGAGATCGGCTATCCCGTGATGATCAAGGCCTCCGCCGGCGGCGGCGGCAAGGGCATGCGCATCGCGCATTCGACCTCCGAGGTCGCCGAAGGGTTCAACCTCGCCAAGGCGGAGGCCAAGGCCTCGTTCGGTGACGACCGGGTCTTCATCGAGAAGTTCATCGTCGATCCCCGCCATATCGAGATCCAGCTGCTCGGCGACAAGCACGGCAACGTGATCTATCTCGGCGAGCGCGAATGCTCGATCCAGCGCCGCAACCAGAAGGTCATCGAGGAAGCGCCGTCGCCGCTGCTCGACGAAGCCACCCGCCGTAAGATGGGCGAGCAGGCGGTCGCACTCGCCAAGGCGGTGAATTACGACTCCGCCGGCACCGTCGAATTCGTCGCGGGGCAGGACAAGAGCTTCTACTTCCTGGAGATGAACACGCGCCTCCAGGTCGAGCATCCTGTCACCGAGCTGGTCACCGGCGTCGACCTCGTCGAGCAGATGCTCCGCGTCGCCGCCGGCGAGAAGCTCGCCATTGCGCAGAAGGACGTCACGCTGACCGGCTGGGCAGTGGAGTCGCGCCTCTACGCGGAGGACCCGTTCCGCAACTTCCTGCCCTCGATCGGGCGCCTGGTGAAATACCGTCCGCCGGCGGAAGCGAGCCAGGACGGCATCACCGTGCGCAACGACACCGGCGTGCAGGAGGGCGGCGAGATCTCGATCCATTACGATCCGATGATCGCCAAGCTCGTCACCCACGCGCCGTCGCGCGCCGCCGCGATCGAGGCGCAGGCCACTGCGCTGGACTCGTTCTATGTGGACGGTATCCGCCACAACATCCCGTTCCTGTCGGCGCTGATGCATCATCCGCGCTGGCGCGAAGGCCGGCTCTCCACCGGCTTCATCGCCGAGGAATTCCCCAAGGGCTTTGCCGTGCGGGTGCCTGAAGGCGAGGTCGCACGGCGGCTCGCTGCGGTCGGCGCCGCCATCGATCACGTGCTCGGCGAGCGCAAGCGGCAGATCTCGGGGCAGATGGGCGGCCGCATCGTGCAGCGCGAGCGTCGCCGTGCGGTCTGGCTCGACCGCCAGGAGATCCTGCTGGAGATCGCGCGCGAGGGCGAGGCGGTCGCGGTGCGTTTCGTCAATGCTGACGGCAAGACCGGCAATGCGCATCTGTTGCAGTCGCCGTGGAAGCCGGGCGATCCTGTCTGGCAGGGCACCATCGACGGGCATGTCGTCGCGGTGCAGGTGCGCCCGATCGCGAACGGTATCCGCCTCGCGCATCAGGGCGTCGAGGTGCCGGTCTATGTCTGGACCGAAGCGGAAGCTGCCTCGGCGCGGCTGATGCCGGTGACCACGGCTGCCGACACCGGCAAGAAGCTGCTTTGTCCGATGCCCGGTCTCGTGGTCTCGATCGCGGTGACCGAAGGGCAGGAGGTCAAGGCCGGCGAGACGCTCGCGGTGGTCGAAGCCATGAAGATGCAGAACGTTCTGCGCGCCGAGCAGGACGGCACGGTGAAGAAGATCCACGCCAGCGCCGGCGCGACGCTCGCGGTGGATGCGCTGATTTTGGAGTTTGCGTAACGTCATTGCGAGGAGCCACCGGGTCCGCGCGAAGCGCGGCCCGATGACAGGCTCCGCGACGAAGCAATCCAGTCTGTCTCTGCGGATGCATTTCTGGATTGCTTCGCTTCGCTCGCAATGACGGAGTATGCTGCGGCGTCCGTGACCTAACCGAGACATCACCATGGCCTTTCGTTCCCGCCGCGAAAAACTGCGATCAATCCTGTCGGGCGGGACGTGCGTCCATCCCGGCTCGGTCTACGACGCTATCTCGATCCGCATCGCCGAGGATCTCGGTTTCCCGCTCGGCATGTTCGGCGGCTCGGTAGCTTCGCTCGCGGTGCTCGGCGACCCCGACATCACGCTGATCACGCTCACGGAACTTGCCGAGCAGATGCGGCGGATGTCGCGTGCTGCAGCGCTTCCGGTGTTGGTCGATGCCGATCACGGCTATGGCAACGCGCTCAACGTGCGTCGCACGGTGCAGGAGCTGGAAACGGCGGGCGCCGCCGGCCTCACCATCGAGGACACGCTGCTGCCGGCTGGCGTCGGCGAAGCGAAGACGCAGCTGATCTCGCTCGAGGAGGGCGTCGGCAAGATGAAGGCGGCACTCGACGGCCGCGGCGACCCCTCGCTCGTCATCATGGGCCGCACCGGTGCGGCCTCGATCACCTCGATCGAGGATGCGATCCGCCGCGCCAGAGCTTATGAGGCTACCGGCGTCGACGCGCTGTTCTTCACCGGCATCAAGTCGCGCGCCGAGCTCGAGGCCATCGTGTCTGCGACGCGCCTGCCGATCGTGCTCGGCGGCGCGCCGGAGGAGTTGAACGTGCTCGAATACCTCGCTGGCCAGCGCGTGCGCATCGCGCTTCAGGGCCACGCGCCGATCGCGGCCGCAACGCAGGCCGTCTACGAGACGCAGAAGGCGCTACGCGACGGCACTGCGCCGAAGAATCTCAAAGGTCTCCCATCGTCGGACTTGACCAGCCGCGTCACGCGGGAGGCCGACGTCAAGGCGCGGAGCGCCGATGTCCTCGGACTGAAACAATGAGCCGGGCGATCCTCCAGGTCATGATCCGCGGCCGCGTGCAGGGGGTAGGCTACCGGGCCTGGCTCGAGTATCAGGCGACGACGTGCGGTCTCGAAGGCTGGGTCCGCAACCGCCGTGACGGCAGCGTCGAAGCGCTGTTCGCGGGGCCGCCGAAGCACGTCGCGGACATGGTTGCGCTGTGCCGCCGCGGCCCGCCGTCCTCGCGCGTCGACAGCGTCACCAGCGAGACGGCCGACGTCGATGAACTGAACTTGCGCCGAGCAGGCGAGGCGTTTTCGGTGTTGCCGACGGTGTAGCTAAAGAATCACCGCGGCAGCTTGGCGATCGCTTCGCTCAATTCGTGGATCTCGTAGGGCTTGCGCAGGATCGGGAAATGGCCGCGCACGCCTGCGGCGACTTCGCTGTAGCCGGTGGCGAGCAGAATCGGCAGGCCGGGGCGGATCTGGCGGAGGTGATGGGCGAGGCTGAGCCCGTCCATCTTGCCGGGCATGACGATATCCGAGAACACGAAGTCGACGCCGTTCTTCTCGATCTCGCTCAAGGCGGCTTCGGCGTCCGCGACCCGGCGCACCTGATAGCCGAGCTGCTCTAGAAGGCCGATGCTGACGGCGGCGACGTCCGGATTGTCCTCGACCAGCAGCACCGTGCCGCTGCCTTGGAACGCCGGTTCTCCCGCCGCCTCACGCGATGGCTCGTCTTCTCCGCGCGGCAGCAGGATGGTGAAGGTCGTGCCCTTGCCGAGCGCGCTCGCGACCCGGACCGTGCCGCCGGCCTGATGGGCGAAGCCGTGCACCTGGGAGAGACCGAGGCCAGTGCCTTTTCCGATCGCCTTGGTCGTGAAGAACGGCTCGAAGATCTTGTCGAGAACGTCGGAGGGAATGCCGAGGCCGGTATCGGTGACGTCGATCGCGATGAATTCGCCCACGAGGGGGTCCTCGTCGAGCACGAGATTGCGCGCTGCGATCGTCACCGTGCCTCCGTCGGGCATCGCGTCGCGGGCATTGATGACAAGGTTGAGCAGCGCGGTCTCGAGCTCGGAAACGTCGGTCCTGATCGGCCAGACGTCGTCGCTGACGTCGAAAGCCAGGCGCACGGAGCTGCCGACGCCGGCATCGAGTACCTCGCGGATCGCCGCGATGCGGTCGGCGAAGTCGATCGCCTGCGGATTGACGCTCTGCCGCCGCGCGAAGGTGAGGAGCTGGTTGGTTAGCGCGGCGCCGCGCCTGGTAGCGGTTTCGATGGCCGAGATCGCGCGCTGAAGCTTGGCTTCGTCGTCGGCCCCTCGTTTCAGCATGTGGAGGCTGCCGCTGATGATCATCAGGAGGTTGTTGAAATCGTGGGCGACCCCGCCGGTGAGCTGACCGAGCGCGTCGAATTTCTGGGATTCGGCGAGCTGCTTCTGCATCGCCTCGAGCTTGAGCTGGGTATTGCGCCGCTCGGTGATGTCGCGCGTGATCTTGGCGAAGCCGACCAGCTCGCCGGCCTCGTAGATCGGATCGATCACGACGCTGGCCCAGAAGAAGGTGCCGTCCTTGCGGACGCGCCAGCCTTCCTCCTCGTAGCGGCCCTTTTCCCGCGCGATGCCGAGCGCACGGGCGGGCTTGCCGTTGGCGCGGTCGGTCTCGGTGTAGAACCGGGAAAAGTGTTGGCCGAGGATCTCCCCGGGTGAATAGCCCTTGATGCGCTCGCCGCCAATGTTCCAGCTGGTGATTCTCCCGGTGGGATCCAGCATGTAGAGTGCGTAGTCCGCAACTCCTTCAACTAACAGGCGGAAACTGCGTTCGCTTTCGAACAAATCCCTCTGCTGACTAGACTTCTCGACCATTCCCGGACCCTGCCTCAACGGGGGCAAACGCAGTAGGTGGCGGATTGTTCCCGGAGGTTGGAACATTTTTAGGCAACATTGCGCGTCCGTATGCAGGACGCGAGCCAGCAGACGCTCGCCCGCATTCGAGCCGGAAAGCCGTGCGCGTCAGACCGCCGCCACGCTACGGAACGTCGCCGCCACCGCACGCAGCGCCGCCAGCTTTGCGGGATCGCTGACCTTCGAATGGAGCATCACCTTTGAGCTGCCGAGTTTCGGCAGCTTGTGGGCGGGGCCGACGTCGACCAGGCCTACCGGCGCGATCCGTCGCGCCAGCGGCGCGATTGCAAGTCCGGCGAGCGCGGCTGCAACCACGGCGGTGACGCCGCCGCCGACGAAGCGCTCACGCCATTTCAGGCCGGCCTTGTCGAGCGCGCGCACAGCGATGGCGCGGACGCCGCAGGGCGGGGCGAGCGTCGCGAGCGGCAAAGGCTGCCCCTTTGGCACGGTGAAGCGTCGTGACGCGAACCAGCCGAATTCGTCCTCGGCCAGCGTCTCTCCGCCGCGCCGGCTGCCTTCCTGGCGCACGATCACCGCATCCAGTCGGCCCGCATCATAGGCCTCCTGCATCTCGCGCGAGAAGCCGATGATGACGGCAAGCGTGAGGTTCGACGACATCGCATGCAGGCGTTCGAGCAGGGGTACCAGCTCCGGCCCCGCAGCATGGTCGGAGATGCCGAGCGAGAGCGACTGCGCGACTGAGGCCTCGCCCGATAGCGCGCGGTCATGCGCCGCGATCAGCGCGCGGGCGCGCTCCAGGAACGTCGCGCCGTCTGCCGTGAGCCGCACCGCGCGCGGCGAGCGCTCGACGAGACGTTTTCCCAGCAGCGTCTCCAGCCGTTGCAGCTTGAGGCTGACAGCCGCCTGGGTCGTGCCGAGCGCTTCGGCGGTCCGCGTGAAACTCTGGAGGTCGGCGACCAGCAGGAAGGCCTGGACGGTGGCGATGTCGAGCGTTGCTATCATTACGATTTCTTATCACTGGTATCAACTGAGATAAGATACCAAAATGTCGAGGGCGGGTCTAGCTTCTCACCAACGCCGCGCAACATCTGCGCGACATCCGAGGAGAACGACCATGCCGCTGATCACCGTGTCCTACACCACCCCGCGCCAGTCGCCGCCGCTGAAGGCCGACATCGCGAGCGCCGTATCCGAGCTCACCGCAAAAATCCTGCACAAGGACCCTGAGGTCACGGCCATTATCGTGAAGTCGGTGGAGGCGAGCGACTGGTTCGCTGGCGGCAAGTCGCTCGCAGAGCAAAAGCTCGCGAGCTACTGGATCGACATTCACGTCAGCGAAGGCACCAACACCAAGGACGAGAAGGCCGCCTATCTCGCCGCGATGTTCCAGCGCATGGCCGGGATCCTGGGCCCGCTGCATCACGAGACCTATCTGCATGTCGACGAGGTCAAGGGCGACGCCTATGGCTTTGGCGGCCTGACCCAGGAGCGGCGCTACATCGCCGGCAAGCTCGAGGTTTCGCCGGAGAAGGCGTGAGGAGGGAGGCCGCGGGTGAATAACCGCACCCGCGGCCTGAACCGTTGCCAGGGATCGTCAGCTCGCTATGCGAAACTGAACTTCGTCCTTGTTCAGGAAACAGGTCTTGTCGAACAGCTTCAGGTCGAGCGGGTTCGGCAGCCTGACATCGTCCAGGTCAGGGCAGGGTTTGAGCGAGGAATCATAGGAACGGTCGATCTGCGAGATGAAGACGACGATCAATCCCTTGTCGTGCGCGAATGATTTCAACGCGCGCACCTGAACGGTGAGGTCGGGATTTTCCCGCCGCTGGTCCAGCAGCTGCAGATAGTCGATCACCACGACCGTGCCGCGCGGTGCTGCGGCCATCTGCTTGACGACATAGTCGGCACTGATGGCGTCGGAGCAATCGATCTCGAAGAGTTTTTCGAACCCCGCCAGATCCACGCCGATCGCCCGAAAGCGATCCAGAACGTCTTTCTCGGTGTATTCGAGCGAGAAGAACGCGGCGCGGTGGCCCGACCGCATCGCCTCTACGGCAAGCCCGAGGCTCATCAGGGTCTTGCCCTGGCCGGGACGCGCGCCCACCAGCACCAGGTCACCCGGTTGGAATTGCGGGAAAAGCCGGTTGGCCGGCGTCGCTGTGGCCGCTTTCGCCGCGAGCAGGCTCCATGCGGAAAAGCCTTGCGTCGCAGCGACGCGGTCGAGCGCATCGTGCAGCGGGATGCCTACCTCGCGGGACAAGCGCTTCGCTTTTCGTTTCAGATGATAAATGGGTGCAGACAGTCTCATCGCAAAAACCTCCCATTGCGAGCTGAAGCGCAACCCCTCCTTATGCCTTGGCGCTCGAACAGTCGGTCCGATGATCAATTCGCCCGGCATGACATCTGCTTTCCCGGCGGAGGGGGGAGGCGTGGGCGACACCGGAATCGAGGGTAGCTGATTCCGGGTTTGCCGAGAATGAGGGAGACCGAAGTTAGGCCGCTGCTTCCGGCATCAGCGCCTGGGTCGGCCCGAACAGCCCCTCGAAGGCTTGCCGAAGCGCCACGTCGACATCGCTCATCGTCAGGAGCTGGCCGAGATCGACCAGCGAGGTGACGCCGTAGCGGGGATCGGCGACGCCGCAGGGCACGATGCCGGCGAAATGTGACAGCTCCGGCTCGACATTGATGGCAATGCCGTGAAACGAGACCCAGCGCTTCAGCCGGACGCCGATCGCGGCGATCTTGTCCTCGTGCTCGGGTCCCTTGTCGGGCCGCTTGACCCAGACGCCGACCCGGTCCTCGCGCCGCTCGCCACGGATGTTGAAGGCGGCGAGCGTCTGCACAATCAGCTCCTCCAGGCTCGCGACATAGGCCCGGACATCCGGCCGGCGGCGCTTCAGGTCAAGCATGACATAGGCCACGCGCTGGCCGGGCCCGTGATAGGTGAGCTGGCCGCCGCGCCCGGTGGCAAAGGTCGGGAATCGGGCATCGAGCAGGTCGGTGGTCTTGCCCGAGGTGCCGGACGTGTAGAGCGGGGGGTGCTCCAGCAGCCAGACCAGCTCCGGGGCTGCACCGGCCGCGATCGCCGCGACGCGCGCCTCCATTTCGGCGACCGCCTCCGGATAGGGCACCGGCGCGTCCGAAATCCGCCATTCCACCGGCTCGCCGGTGGAAGCGGAAAACGGCGTCAAATCGAGCTCTTGGCGGGGGTGTTGGGGCGAATTAACCATTGGCTAACCATAACCGGGTGATGATCCCAGGAGCAAATACCAGTCCCTAGTCCTAGTCCCAAGTTGCGGTGGTGCTGAAGTGCCTACTCTCGACAAAGTCACCGTGGACCTCATGGTCGTCCTCGGGACGACGACCATGCCGATCCATCAGGTATTGCGTCTTTCCCGCGGCGCCATCATCGAGCTGGACGCAACCGAGGCCGACGAGGTCAAGGTTCTGGCCAATAATTTGCCGGTCGCCTCCGGGGTCGTGCTGGTCGACCGCAACCGCATCGCGGTCGAGGTCAAGCAGATGCTGCCACGTGTCCCGGGCACACGGTAGCGGCCCGGGCAGGCGTCGCGGCCCGGGCACGCGTCGCGGCCTGGGCACGCAGTAGCGGCCGGGCAGGCGGAAAAGGCCGATCCCGGCGCAAGGAGCCGGAACTTTCCTGCCAAGCTTGTGGAATTCAGGGCCTTTGGAGGCTTGTACCCCTCTGACGGATTTGTTAGATCGGCGCCGTTGATCCGGTTGGCCTTCAAGCCTCAAGCCGGCATCCCCAAAGCGCTCGTGGCGGAATTGGTAGACGCGCTGCCTTGAGGTGGCAGTGAGTAAAATCGTGGGGGTTCGAGTCCCTCCGAGCGCACCAAGCAAACAGACACGCGAAAGATTGTTTCGCGATTTTCGGTGCCCGCCCTGTTCGCGCTGCGGACCCTGGAACGGGGCCTCCCCAAGTCTTCGATGTTCGATCTCGCGGCCGAGGGTTCGCTCCCTCGGCGCGATCGGGCATGAAGTTGCCTGGCGAAGTTCGCTATGCCCTCACGTCCGGGTTCCCTTAGTTTGCCTGCGGTCGAGACTCCGGCTCGATCTGCGTGGCGGCGGGCTTAAACACCCTCGCCGGATGGCTGAAGATCTCGAATTCGTCGCCCCGCGCTATGCCGACAAGCGTGATCCCGCTGGCTTCGGCCGTTCGGACTGCGAGCGCGGTCGGTGCAGACATGGCAACGACGACGCCGGCGCCGATCGCGGCGGTTTTTTGCACCATCTCGACCGAAATCCGGCTGGTGAGAATGACGGCGCCAGCGCGGCCGGATGCTCCTTCCGTCGCGAGAGCGCCGGCAAGCTTGTCGAGGGCGTTGTGGCGCCCCACGTCCTCGCGCACCGTCATGGTCTTGCCGACTGGCTCGAAAAAACCCGCGGCGTGAGCGGCGCGTGTCTTGTAGTTGAGGATCTGTGACTCGCTGAGGGTTGCGACGGCCGTGCTGATCTGCTCCGCCGTGAGGTTCGCTGGCTGCTCGACGCACTGAACGATCCGCCCGGCTTCCCGCAAGCTGTCGATGCCGCACAGGCCGCAACCCGTCGGCCCGACCAGATGTCGCCGGCGCTCCTTCAGGCGGCGCCCGGCGTTCGTTCGCAGCCATAGCCGCAGTTCGATGCCGTCGCGACCGGGAACGACCGTGAGCTCCTCGATCTCGCCGATGTCCCCGATGATCCCTTCGGTCAGGCTGAATCCCACAGCAAGATCGGTCAGATCGGCGGGAGTTGCCATCACAACGGCGACGGTCGTTCCGTCGTAGACGAGTGCCACGGGACATTCCTCCGCCAGCATCCGCTCATCCCGCGTTCCGCTCGACGTCAGCCGGGGCATTCTCACGGATGCCGTGGGCATGGATGCGCGATCGTGTGCGCCGGATCGAGAGTCGTGCATGGGTGTTCGTCCTACGTCGATTCATCGACGCACGAACCGGAGCAAGGTTCCGAACGCTTGGAACTTGCCATCCCATCTCGGGTTTTGCGTGCAGGGCTTGCGATTGAAGGAAACGCCATGCGGCAAAAGGCAAAGGTCGAGAACTATGATGCGCCGGCAGGCGGCTGGGGCTCGCTCAAAGCCGTTGCCAGTATCCTGACACAGGAAGAGGTCGCCATTCTCGGCAGCGAGATCCTGCTCAAGCAGAACAAGCCGGACGGATTCATGTGCGTGAGCTGCTCCTGGGCCAAGCCGGCCAAGCCGCGTCCGTTCGAGTTCTGCGAAAACGGCGCCAAGGCGACCGCCTGGGAGATTACGCGCAAGACCGTGACACCGGAGTTCTTTGCGCAACATACGCTGGCTGAACTACGAACTTGGTCCGATCATCAGTTGGAGGAGCAGGGGCGCCTGACGACGCCGATGCGTTACGACAGGGCAAGCGACAAATATCTGCCGGTCGACTGGGAGGAGGCCTTTGCGGCTATCGGCGCCGAGCTGAACCGGCTCGATCCCCGTTCGGTCGTGATGTACACGTCTGGACGTGCCTCGCTCGAAACCAGCTACATGTACCAATTATTCGGCCGCATGTACGGCACCAACAATTTCCCCGACAGCTCGAACATGTGCCACGAAACCACGTCGGTGGCGCTGCCGGAGGTGATCGGAGTTCCGGTCGGGACCGTTCTGCTGGAGGATTTCGAGACTACCGGTTGCATCTTCTTCTTCGGCCACAACACGACCACCAATGCGCCGCGCATGCTGCATCCGCTCCAGGAGGCGGCGCAGCGCGGCGTGCCGATCATATCTTTCAATCCGCTGCGCGAGCGCGGCCTGGAGCGTTTCGTCAATCCGCAAAATCCGGTCCAGATGATCGCCGGCGGCACGCGCATCAGCTCGCAATATTATCAGGTGCGGGTCGGCGGTGATGCTGCGGCGATCGTCGGGATTTGCAAATGGGTGATCGAGGCGGACGACCTCGCGCGCAAGAATGAAGCTGCGCGCGTGGTGGATGTCGAATTCATCCAGCAGCACACGGCCGGCTTCGAGGAGTTCGCCGCATTCTGCCGTACACAGGATTGGGACGAGATCGAACGGGCCTCGGGGCTTTCGCGCGGTGCGCTGCGCGAAGCCGCGAACACCTATATGGAAGCCAAGGCTGTGATCGCCAATTACGGCATGGGCATCACCCAGCACAAGCACGGCGTCGAGACGAACAAGATGATCGTCAACCTGCTGCTGCTTCGCGGCAATATCGGCAAGCCGGGCGCGGGCATTTTGCCGATCCGGGGCCACTCCAACGTGCAGGGCCAGCGCACCGTCGGCATCTCCGAGAAGACCAAGCTGGTGCCGCTCGACAAGCTTGCGGAGCTTTACGGTTTCGAGCCGCCGCGGTGGGAGGGACTGTCCACCGTCGACGCCTGCCAGGGTATTCTGAAAGGCGACGTTCGCGGCTTCGTCGGCCTCGGCGGCAATTTCCTGCGCGCCGTTCCGGAGCGGTCCCTGATGGAGCCCGCCTGGTCCGGCCTGCGCCTGTCGGTGCAGATCGCGACCAAGCTCAACCGGACCCACCTCGTGCCGGGCGAGGTCACTTATCTGCTGCCGTGCCTCGGCCGGATCGAGATCGACCGGCAGGCCAGCGGCGCACAAGCGGTGTCGATGGAGGATTCCACCACCTGCATTCACGGATCCCGCGGCCAGCGCAAGCCGGTGGCCGACCATCTCCTGTCGGAGCCGGCGATCGTCGCCGCCCTGGCAAAGGCAACGTTGAAGCCCAACCCCAAGATCGATTGGGACGCCTGGGTCGCCGACTATTCGCGGGTTCGGGACGCCATCGAGCGCACCTATCCCGACCAGTTCAAGGACTTCAATGCGCGCATGTTCGAACCCGGCGGTTTTGCGCGGCCGCTCGCGGCGCGCGAGCGGAAGTGGAAGACCCCGAACGGCAAGGCCAACTTCACCGTTCCGAAGTCGGCCTTCGCGCCGCCGCGCGAGACCGACCGCGTCTATGAGCTGATGACACTGCGCGCGGACGGGCAGTTCAATACGACGATCTACGCCGAAGGCGATCGCTTTCGCGGCATCGAGGGCGGCCGCTACGTCGTGTTCATGAATCCCGCCGACATGGAGGGAGACGGGTTGAAAGCAGGAGATACCGTCACGCTGGTGACGGAGGCGGGCGACGGTGTCGAACGCAGCCTGAGCGAACTCCAAATCGTCCCCTATGGCATCCCGCGCAGGAGCATTGCGGCTTATTATCCGGAGTGCAACGTGCTCATTCCGCTCTGGCATTACGCGGAGGGCAGCAAGGTCCCTGCGGCAAAATCCATTCCGGTGCGTCTGTTCAAGGACATCCTTCCAGAGATCGTCGAGGCCGGAGAGGCTCCGATCTCGGCGTCGTGAACGCCGTCGATCACGCCCACAGGAGTGAAGGACGATGAGAGACAGCGCGTCGGACGTGACCGACATCAGCGACGCCGTTCACTTGTGCATCGACATGCAGAACATCTTCGCTCCGGGTGGCCTTTGGGAGACGCCATGGATGGCGCGAGTGTTGCCGACGATCGCCTCGATCGTTTCGCGCCATCAGGCCAGAACGATCTTCACGCGATTCATCACGCCGGAAGATCCGGAAGATCGTCCCGGACAGTGGCAGCGCTATTTTCGTCGCTGGCGCGAAGCGACCCGCAAACATCTGCCGCCATCCGGCCTCGAACTCGTGCCGGCTCTGAGCCGCTTCGTTCCGCCGGCTGCCGTCATCGACAAGCCGGCCTATTCCGCGTTCAGCAATCCTGGCCTCGCGAGCCTGCTGATCGACAAGAACGTCGGCACGGTCGTCATCACCGGGGCGGAGACGGACGTCTGCGTGCTCTCGACGGTCCTGAGCGCCGTCGATCTCGGCTTCAGGGTCGTCATCGTCGAGGATGCGCTGTGCAGCTCGTCCGACGTCGGCCATGATGCGCTGATGACGATGTATCGCACCCGCTTTCACGGCCAGGTCGATCTGATGACCGCCGAGGAATTGGCGGAGTTCTGGCGCGAGTAGGGCACGACCCGCTCAATTGACATTGTCGCCGAGCATGTTGCGGAAGGCGGCGGCGGCAATGCCGCTGGCGCCGTGCATCAGCGCGATCTCGCCCTGTTGCTCATGGCGGATGGCGTGGGCCATCACACGCAGGCGCAGATCGCCGCGGCTATGCCACATCTGGTCGGCCATCCTGACCGCGCCTGCGTGATGCTTGCTCATCGTCTCGACGAACACCGTGTCGAATTGGTCCGCCGGCGCGGCCTTGACCTGTCGCATCTCGGCCTGTGTCAGGAAGCCCGGCATGGCGGCACGTTCGTCCGAGCTGCAATCGGGCATCTCGGTGTCGAACCAGCTCAGCCACCACGTCTCGAAAATCCGGTTCTCGCCGGTCTGGCTTGCGACCATCAGCATCGCCAGCTTTCGCAGATGCGGGTCCTGCGCGCGCTCGGTGGCGATCCGGGCCAGCGCGATGCCCTGGGCGTGATGCGCAGTCATGTGACGGATGTAAGTCTGGTCCGCGTCCCTGTCGCGGCCCGCCCACTGCGGCTCGTAACCATGGCTGCCGAACAAGGCAGCCGCGCCGAGCAGTGCGATCAAAGCCAGCGCGCCGGTGATCCAGGCATTGGTGAAGCGAACATCGCGCGCGGGTGCTGCTCCCCCGGTCCAGCGCAGCCGGGCAAACAGGGGGTACATCACGGCCGAGGAGCCGTGGACGAGCAGGCCGATCCAGTAGGGCTGCTGCAGCGTGAACAGCGGTTGCCAAAACGGAAACAGGGGCACCAGCACGAACCATTCCATGCTTGACGAGAACACGGCCCAGGGCAGCGCGAGCAGCAGGATCGTCAGCGGCCGCAGGTCGGCGGTCCAGCGCCCGAGCACACCGAAGAACACCAGCGCCCAGGAGAAGTCCGCCCATTGGTGGAAGGCGATCCCGGCAAGGATCGCGCTCCACGACGGCTCTGCGCTGATCGCCCAATCGCGCGCGGGAATGGCGGCGACCGTCATCCAGTCGACCGCGGCATCGCGTCCGATGCGCGCGGCGAAGAGCTGGCTGACGATGGTCGAGAAGGTGCTGCTGATCAGGCCGAGTTCGGCAGCGGCGACCCAGCGCGAGCGTCGCCGTGAGGCGCCTTCATCACCGGTGCGAATTGACTTGGAAATGGCTGACGGCGCGGCAGCGTTCACGTCAGCTGATTGAGTTTCTTCAACGGATTGAGCTCGCTCGGCTTGCTCTGTTCGTCCCGGCCGCGCTCCGCTTGCTCCTTGCCTTCCTCATGGAGATTCTGATCGCCGACGATCTCGCCGACGGCCTGTTTCGCCTTGCCGGCGATCCGCTGACCGAGGCCCTTGGTCTTGCTCATGATCCGCCTCCTGGCTCACGCCGCCACCCCGGCGCTTGAAGGGGGTGAGCGCCGGGGCTGCGGTTTCGTCTATTCAGCCTCCGGCAGGGGGGACGTCGGAGGCGTGGATGAGACTCTCTGACGCGCGGATGGTTCCTCGGCCGTCACCGTGGCTCGAGTTCGATGATCACGCCTTCATTGCCGCGGAGCAGGATGGAGGCGTCCGGCAGCGGCTCGGACGGCAGGTCGAGATGCGTCGACATCAGCAGGCGGCCGCGACCTTGCCAATGCAATTTCCGCGGCTCGGCGGCAATGTTGAGCGCGACCAGAATTTCCTTGCCGCCATCCGTCCGCCTGTAGGCAAGAACGTCGTTCTGCGCGCGTAGGGGCTCGTAGCCGCCGTGGCGCAGGCACGCGCGCTCGCGCCGCAGTCGCATCAGCGCGCGAAACAGCGCCAGGATCGAACGTGGGTCGCGCTGCTGCGCGGCCACGTTGGCCGCGCCGTCGCGCGGCTCGAGCGGCAGCCATGGATCGCCGGTTGTAAAGCCGCCGTTGCTGCTGTCATCCCATCGCATCGGCGCGCGTTCGGGATCGCGGCAAAGGCCATACCCCGGCACGAGCTTCTCGAAGGGATCGTGGACGCGGTCGGGCGGAATGGGAACGCGCTTGCGGCCGATCTCGTCGCCCATGAAGAAGAAGGGCGTTCCCCGCAGCGTCATCAGCAGCATCGCCAGCACGCGCATTTGCGGCTCGCCGATTTGGCTCGCGATCCGTTGCTTGTCGTGACCACCGATCACCCAGACCGGCCATGCATGATCCGGGATGGCGTTGAAATACGCGTCGATCGTTGCTTGCAGGGACAGCGCGTCCCATTGCGAGTCCAGCAGTGCGAAATTGAGGGGCAGATGCAGGCGCGGTCGGTCGTTGCCGTAGAAGTGGCCGATGCGGTCGGTCTTGCCTTGGACTTCACCGCACAACATCCGCCCTGGATAGCCGTCGATCACCTCGCGAATGAATTCGATGCAATCCATCGTCTCCGGCCGGTCGTCCGTAAAGACGGGCGTCTGGCGCTGCGGCGGCGGCTTGCCTTTCGCTTGCGGGTTATGCGGATTGTCGCGCAGCAGCGCGTCCTTGATCAGGACCGCGCTGGCATCGACGCGAAAGCCGTCGACGCCGCGATCGAGCCAGAAGCGCATGACGTCGGCGATCGCGGCGCGCAGTTGCGGGTTGCGCCAGTTCAGATCAGGCTGCTCGACCAGGAAGGAGTGATAGTAATATTGCCGCCGCGCCTCGCACCATTCCCAGCCGCTGCCGCCGAAGCGGCTCAGCCAGTTGTTGGGCGGGCCGCCGTTCTCGGCTGCGTCGGCCCAGATGTACCAATCGGCCTTCGCGCTGTTCCGTGAGCTGCTGCTCTCGACGAACCATGCGTGATCGTTCGCGGTATGATTGGGCACGAGATCGAGGATCACGCGGATATCCGCCGCGTGCAGGGCCTTGAGCAGGCGGTCGAACGCCTCGAGGCTGCCGAACGCAGGATCGATCGAGCAGTAGTCGGAGATGTCGTAGCCGAGGTCGCGAAACGGGCTCTTGTAGACCGGCGTCAGCCACACCGCGTCGACGCCGAGCCATTTCAGATAGTTGATGCGGGATGTCAGGCCGGCGAGATCACCCTTGCCGTCGCCGTCCGAGTCCTGGAACGAGATCAGTGCGATTTCGTAGATGACGGCGGATTCCCACCACGCACCTTCGTTACGGGACGCTTCGCTCATTGTCTTGCATCACCTCGTCGCGCGTTCTCAGGTCCGTTCCGTCGCGGCGTGCGCTGCGATCTGCTTGGCCGCGGTTCGGGCGCTCTCGATGCCCTTGGGAAAGCCGCTGCGGTTCGGATACAGCTTGCGCCGTGCGTCGCGCGGCGGCCGCTGCGGCTTGGTGTCCTGCGCGGCGCGGTAATCGAGCATCGCGATGCCGCCGACCATCAGCAGCGCCAGCGCGATATTGCCCTTTTTGGGATTGTCCGCGGTCAGCCCCGAGAGCAGCGCGGCGGCATCGAGGCCGTCGCCGCCGACGCGGGCCCACAGGCCGGCGTTCTTCTCGACCGAGAGCGTCATGACCCCGGCCAGGATCTCGCGCAGGCCGAAGGTGCGGACCAGCGTCTCATGGCCCTCCATGCCCAGCGTTTCCGTGACGCGCCGCGGCGCGAAGAATTCCACGACGCCGAGACCGATGCTGAACCAGCCGAGCGCACGGGCGAGCTGGTCTTCGGGCCGCTTCAGGCTCGGGCCGCCCTCGACGATTTTCGGGTCGCCCTTGGTGCGAACGATGTTGGAGAAATGAAACATGGGTCTTGCTCCTCAGGGCTTCAGCACGACCTTGACGCAGGAGTCGCGCTTGTCGCGAAACACCTGGTACATCTCGGGGCCTTGGCTAAGCGGGACGGTGTGGGTGATGACGAAGGACGGATCGATCTGACCTTCCTCGATGCGATGGAGCAGGTCGTCGGTCCAGCGGTTGACGTGGGTCTGGCCGGTGCGCATCGTCAGGCCCTTGTTCATGAAGGCGCCCATCGGCAGCATGTCGGAGAATCCGCTGTACACGCCTGCCACCGAAATGATGCCGCCGGGCCGGCAGACATAGATCATCTCGCGCAGCACATGCGGCCGGTCGCTCTCCACCATGACCATCTGCTTGGCGCGGTCGAGCAGCGTGTCGGGCAGGGACGCCATCACATGCGACTCCATCCCGACGCAATCAATACACTTCTCAGGGCCTCTGCCGTCGGTGAGCTCCTCGAGTCGCTCGAGGACGCTTTCGGTTTCGAAGTTGATGGTGGTGGCGCCGCCCGCTTCGGCCATGCTGAGCCGCTCGGGCAGGCAATCGATCGCGATCACCTGGTTGGCGCCGAGGAGGATGGCGCTGCGGATCGCCATCTGCCCCACGGGACCGCAGCCCCAGATCGCGACCGTGTCGGTCGGCTCGATGTCGCATTGCACGGCGGCCTGCCAGCCGGTCGGGAAGATGTCGCTGAGAAACAGCAACTGCTCGTCGGGAATGCCCGCGGGCACCTTGATGTGCGTGGCGTCAGCGAACGGCACGCGCAAATATTCGGCCTGGCCGCCGGGATAGCCGCCGGTCAGGTGCGTATAGCCGAACAGGCCGGCGCCCGAATGACCAAACGCTTTTTCAGCGAGATGACTCTTGCGATTGGTGGTTTCGCAAACCGAGAAATTGCCACGCTTGCACTGGTCGCATTCGCCGCAAATGATTGTGAAGGGCACGACGATGCGGTCGCCCTTCTTCAGCTTGCCGTCGACGCCCGAGCCGACCTCGACCACTTCGCCCATGGTCTCGTGGCCCATGATGTCCCCGGGCAGCATGCCCGGAATGTAATTGTGAAAGAGGTGGAGGTCCGAGCCGCAGATGGCGCAGCTCGTGACTTTGATGATGGCATCCCGCGCGTCCTGAATCTCAGGATCGGTGACGGTGTCGCAGCGTATGTCTTCCTTGCCGTGCCAAACCAGCGCCTTCATCTCTGTCCTCCCGCGAGTTACGAGGCATCCAAGTCGAACAACGAACGATGGTTGCTATTGCACGTGGAAAATCTTCGCACCGCACATTCTCCGGCGTGAGGTTTGGCTTGGATAGGAACGAGAGGCGGTTGCAGCCATTGGAGCGTCATCAACGCCATCGCGAGGATACGAGAAGGATACGCTCATGCCCGCCAATCAACTCGCCGTCGTCACCGGCGCCTCCACCGGCATCGGGCTGGAACTCGCCAGATGCTGTGCCCAAGCAGGTTTCAACCTTGTCATTGCGGCGGACGAGCCCGAGATCGAGAGGGTGGCCGTCGATCTGCGCAGGCTCGGCAGCAGCGTCGAACCGGTCCAGGCCGATCTCGCCACCACCGAAGGCGTCGACAAGCTCTGCGCCGCGGTCGGCGACCGGCCGATCGACGCGCTGCTGGCCAATGCCGGCGTTGGTCTTGGCAAGGCCTTTCTCGACCAGGATTTTGCCAGGATCAAGCACCTCGTCGACACCAACATCACCGGCACGCTGTATCTGATCCATCGCGCCGGCAACGCGATGCTTCGCCGCAATTCGGGGCGCATCCTGATCACGGGCTCGATCGCGGGATTCACGCCGGGCAGTTTTCAGGCGGTCTACAACGCCAGCAAGGCGTTTCTTGATTCATTCTCATTCGCGCTCCGCGAGGAGTTGCGCGACAGCGGCGTCACCGTCACCTGCCTGATGCCTGGCGCCACGGAAACGGAGTTCTTCCGCCGCGCCGACATGATGGATACCAAGGTCGGCACCGAGCCGAAGGACAGTGCCTACGACGTCGCGAAGGCCGGCTTCGACGCCATGTTGCGCGGGGAGTCCGACATCGTGACCGGAATGAAGAACAAGATCCAGACCACGATCGCCAACGTCACGCCGAACGAGATGCTGGCCAAGCAGCATCGCAAGATGGCGGAGCCGGGCACGGCGAAGTCGTAGAACGATACCGTCGCAATCTAAGCTAACCGGTGCGGCGCGGACCGATAAGGAGGACGCCGATTCACATAGCCTAATGCGCAAAGCTCCCCGCGCCATAAGACTGGTTCGGCTGGAAAAAGGGGGCTGTGATGCCGATGGATCGCGTCGAACAGGCCTTTGTCGCAACGGCAATCACGGGTTTTCTCGTCATGATGGCGGCGATCGTCTGGATGATGATGGGTTGATGACCGGGAGGGCTGCTGATTTGCGGATCGCGTTGCCCTATGCTGCGGTGCTTCTGTGTCTGGCGGTGACCGCCTGGCTCGCTTTCGCGCATCTGTTCTGATCGCCGTCAGGCTCGGCCGTGCGGATCGGCGATCAGCGCCGCCAGCCTCTGTGCCATCGCAGGCATATCGATCGGTTTCTCCAGGATCGGCACGTCGTGGAATTCCGGACTGATCGTGACCTTGTCGTATCCGGTCGTGAAGAGGAAGGGGACGTTCCGTGCCTTCAGTTCGCGCGCGACCGGAAAGATCATCTCGCTGCGGATGTTCACGTCGAGCACGGCGGCATCCAGAACACTGCCGTCGTGCAGGATACGGAGTGCGTCGTTGAGATCGCCCACCGGGCCCGCGATGTCTGCGCCGAGCGCGCGACATGCTCTGCCAATGTCGTCGGCGAGAAAATATTCGTCCTCGACAATGAAGATGCGTCGCCCGCTGAGCGCCGACTCTGGACCTGACGATCGAGGCGACATCGCCATGGTGCCTTCCACCCCTTCGTTGCCGGTTCATAGGAACATAGGGCGGTGACCCGCCTTGGTACAAACGAATACAACCGATAGTGGGTTCCATGAGCAACCGCGACATCATCGTCATAGGTGGCTCGGCCGGCGCGACCGCGCCGCTGAAGCAGATCCTGGGCCGGCTGCCGCCGGATCTGCCCGCGGCGGTGTTCATCGTGCTGCACATCCCGGCGCAGGGCATCGGCATTCTCTCGACGGTGGCCAGCAGCGCCGGTCCGCTCCCGGTCCGGCAGGCCGAAAACGGCATGAAGATCGAGCCAGGCCGGGTTTATCTGGCCGCACCGGACCACCATCTGCTGCTGTCCGAGGATCGCGTATTCCTCGGGCGCGGCCCGCGCGAGAACATGGTCCGGCCGGCCATCGATGCCTTGTTTCGCTCGGCCGCCATCAATTACGGCCCCCGTGTGATCGGTGTGCTGCTCAGCGGCCTGTTGTCCGACGGTTCGGCCGGTCTCAACGCCATCAAGCGTTGCGGCGGGATTTCGGTGGTTCAGGACCCCTCGGATGCCATCGCCGATGAAATGCCAAGGAGCGCCCTCGAGGCGACCATCATCGATCTTTGCGTTCCCGGCGCCGGAATGGGCGACGTGCTGTCTGATCTCGCCAGGGAGGCTGCCGGCGCCGCACTGCCGATCCCGCCGGAGATCCGGCTCGAGGTCGAGATCGCGGCCGGCGAACGGATCGGCAGTGACCGTCTCGTCTCGATGGCCGATCCGGTTGCGCTGACCTGTCCGGCCTGCGGGGGCGTCCTGTCCGAGATGAAGGAATCGCACCCGATGCGCTTCCGTTGCCAGGTCGGTCACGCCTTCGCCGCCGACGTCCTCGCAAAAGAGCAGGAGGGGCAAGTGGATGAAGCCCTGCGGGTCGCACTGCGCATCATCGAGGAGCGGGCCGAGCTGGTGCAGCGCATGGCCGCCGACGGACGGCGCAACGGCCGGCCGGCGGTGGCCGAGATGTACCAGGCGCGCGCTGCCGAATATCGCGAATATGCCGACATGATCCGGCGCGTTGTGCTAAAGTCGCTCGATCCTCCCATTCGCAAGCGGGAGGCTTGAGGGTCGCGATGGCCATTTCCCTCGCCGAATGGACCGAGCAGCTCGATACCGAGCGCCGCCATCTGATCAAGGCCGATCGGGATATCGAGGAGGGTTCGCGGCGCATCCTCGATCAGGAGGCGCGCATCCGCGAGCTCAGTGCCGGCGGCCACGACGCGGGCCAGGCGGAACGGTTGGTCGAGGCGCTGAAGCAGACCCTCACGGAATGGCTGCGCCATCGCGTCCTGATCGAGCAGCGGATCGCCTATCTTCGGCAGCAAGTCGGTCCGGAGTGATCTGGGGGCGTTGGCGGGCCACCCAAGCTCAATGCCTAATGCCCAATGCTCGCTGTACGGAACGCAGCGTGACGTTTCCGCCTTGCACCTGTTGGGATAATATCAATTCTGCTATTTGCGGCGAGCGGGCGTCCTCTGGTTCCCGTCAATGAATGAGAGCTACCGAGACCATGCATGAAATCGGCGACCAGTCGGTCGAAAGAGAGCGCCAGACCAGGTCTCCGCTGATCATCGGGGTGGGCGCCGCGCCGACAGCTCTGGATAGCGTCGAGCGGTTCTTTTCCAGGCTGACCGTAAGCGCCGACCAGGCCGTCGTGCTCGCATTCCAGCATCATGAGGCCCTCGACGAGCCGCGGCTGCGCCAGATCGTGCGAAATTCCCACGGTGGCAAGATTTCCGACGTCGGCAACGGCCAGACCATCGAGGGTGGCACGATTTATCTGTGCCCGCCGGCGATGATCACGACGATCCAGGACGGTCGCTTCGGCGTCCGCCCGGCCGAGCAGGCGCCCGGCGAGCGGGCGACGATCGACAGCTTCCTGGTGTCGCTGGCGGAAGAACGCGCCGAGCAATCGATCGGCGTGATCCTGTCCGGCATCGGCGGCGATGGCACGTTGGGTACCGCGACACTGAAGGACCACGGCGGCCTTGCCATCGCCGAAAAAGGCGCGAGCGACGACGCGGATCATCTGAAGGACGCCGATACGCCGGCGGCGATCGCCGACTACGTGCTGACCGCCGAAGACATCGCCGAGCACATCCAGGTCTATGCCCGTCATCTGCGGCGGCTGGAGGAGAAGCAGGGGTTCGATGAGGTGCTGGCCGCTGCAGCGACCTCGCTGTCGCGCATCGCCGACATCCTGCGCAGCAAGACCGGCAATGATTTCCACGGCTACAAGCAGAACACCTTCCTGCGTCGCGTGCAGCGGCGGATGCAGGTGGTCCAGATCGGCGACATTTCCGCTTACGTCGATTTCCTGCGCAACGACCAGGACGAGGCGCAGCACCTCTTCAACGACCTCTTGATCGGCGTCACCGAATTCTTCCGCGACAAGCGTGAATTCGAGGTGCTGGAGAACCAGATCGTCCCGAAGCTCTTCGAAGGCAAGGACGCGAGCCAGCAGGTTCGCGTCTGGGTGCTCGGCTGCGCCACCGGCGAGGAGGCCTATTCGATCGGTATCCTCCTGCGCGAGCACATGGCCAAAATGGACTCCGTGCCGCAGGTTCAGATCTTCGCGACCGACATCGACGGACGGGCGTTGGCGGCCGCGCGCGTCGGCCGCTATCGCACCAAGATCGAGGCGGACATGACCAGCGAGCGCCTGGCGCGCTGGTTCGTGCGCGAAGGCGATACCTATTGCGTGGTCAAGGAGCTGCGCGAAATGTGCATCTTCTCGCAGCACAATGTGATCAAGGACGCACCGTTCTCCAAGCTCGATCTCGTCTCCTGCCGCAACCTGCTGATCTATCTTAATGCCGAACTGCAGAACCGGGTGATCCCGTTATTCCACTTCGCCCTTCTGCCGGATCGGTTCCTGTTCCTCGGCAATTCCGAGAACGTCACGCGGCATCCAAAACTGTTCGTACCGGTCGACCGCCGCGCCCGCATCTTCAAGAAGCTCGAGACCGGAACCCGGCTGCCGCCGGAATTTCCGATCACGACCGCCGCGGGGAGGGCAAACCTCGAGATAGCGCCGGCGCGCTCCTTCCGCCCTGATATCGGGCTGGAGCGTCGCGCGCAGCGGATCGCGGAGCGCTATGCGCCCGCCTATGTCATCGTCGACAGCAACTTTCAGGTCCTGCACTTTTCCGGGCGCACCGGACGCTACATCGAGCCGACGGCAGGCGCCGCCACGCTCGATCTGCTCCAACTCGTCCACCGCGATCTCCGCCTGGACCTGCGGGCGGTGCTCAGCCGCGCGGCGGAGACCAACGAGCCCGCCCATGCCGAACAGGTGCAGCTCGGCGCCAACGGCCAGCACATTCCCGTCGACATCACGGTGGAGCCGATCCAGGAGAGCGGCAGCGGCGATCGCAATTTTGTCGTCCTGTTCAAGGACGGCCCGGTGCGCGCCATCGATGCCGGCGCAGGCAAGCCCAATGCGTTGGTGCAGACCGAGCATGTCGAGCGTATCGAAGGCGAGCTGCGGGCGACGCGGGAGCGCCTTCAGGCGACCATCGAAGAGCTCGAAAGCACCAATGAGGAGCTGAAGTCCTCGAACGAGGAATACCAGTCCCTCAACGAGGAGCTCCAGTCCGCGAACGAAGAACTCGAAACCTCGCGCGAGGAATTGCAGTCGGTCAACGAGGAGCTGACCACCGTGAACGGCGAGCTGGCTCACCGCGTCCAGGAATTGACGCGCGCCACCAGCGACCTCGAGAATTTCCTGGAGAGCACGCAGATTGCCACCGTGTTCCTCGATAACGATTTGCGCGTGATGAACTTCACGCCGGCGATCACGCAGGTTCTGCATCTGGTCGAGACCGATAGAGGCCGCCCCATCGCGCACATCAAGGCGCGCATCCCGATCGAGGACCTCTATGACGACATTCGCGGCGTGCTGCGGACGCTCGTTATCGCCGAGCGCGAGCTGAGGGCGCCGGACAGCGGCACGCGCTACATCGTGCGCATCCTGCCCTATCGCAGCATAGACAATTTTATCGCCGGGGTCGTCATCACCTTCGTCGACATCACCGCCATGACCCGCGCCGAGGAGCGGCAGCGCCTGCTCCTGGCCGAGCTCCAGCATCGGGTCCGTAACACGCTCGGCGTGGTGCGCTCGATCGCCCGTCGCACGGCCGATACGAGCTCGACGGTCGAGGAGTTTGCCTCTCATCTCGACGGCCGGCTCAACGCTTTCGCCCGTACCCAGGCGCTGGTGACCCGCGATCCCGAGGGCGGCGTCGATCTCGAATACCTCGCCGTCGAGGAGATGCTGGCCTATAATGCCAGGGAGGGCGAGCAGGTACGTGTCAGCGGTCCCCCGGTGCGTTTTCAGTCGAAGGCAGCGGAAACCTTTGCCCTTGCCATTCACGAGCTCGCGACCAACGCACTCAAATACGGCGCCCTGAGCCGGCCGACCGGTCGCATCGAGATTTCCTGGCGCCTCGAGCAGGGCACCGACCCGGCGGAGCTGGTGTTCGAGTGGCGGGAGCGCGGTGGGCCGCCGGTTGCGCCGCCGCCGCACAAAGGATTTGGGACCGAGCTTCTGGAGCGCACACTCGCGTTCGAGTTCAAGGGGCAGACCAGGTTGGCATTCAGTCCCAAGGGATTGGAATGCACGATCACCATTCCCCTCAGCAAGCGGGCGTTTCATACACCTGCGGTGGCCAGCTGATGCCCTTGTCGACGCTAGATCGCAGCCAGGTGGACCCGGTCATTCGCCGGCTGAACGTGCTGAGGCCCTTGTCGACGGAGGCCCGCACCTCGCTCGAATACGCGATGCTCGAGGGAATCCAGCGCGCAGGAGCGGGCGAGGATCTGATCTCGGAGGGCGATCCGGTCGACAGCGTGCGCCTCGTGCTGTCCGGCTGGCTCTGCCGCTACAAGACGCTGGAGGACGGCCGGAGACAGATCGTCAATTTTCTCTTTCCCGGCGAAAGTTGCGACGCGCACGCGTTCCTGCTCTCGGTGATGGATCATTCCATCGCGGCGATGACGCCGGTCGTCTACACCGAAATCAAGCGCGCGCGGTTCGAGAGTCTGGTGGCGGGGGACCGTGGGCTCGCGGAAGCGTTCTGGTGCGAGACGCTCGTCAACAACGCGATCCAGCGCGAATGGGCCATCAACCTCGGCCGCCGGGTGGCCTTTGAACGCGTGGCCCATCTGTTCTGCGAGATCATCGAGCGGCTGCGTCCTGTCGGCATGGTCGAGGGCAATTCCTGCGTGATGCCGGTGACGCAAATGGATCTTGCGGACGCCACCGGCCTGTCGGTGGTCCATCTCAATCGCACGGTTCAGGAGTTGCGTGCTTCCGGTCTGATCGTGCTGCGCGATCGCACGCTGACCATCACCGATCTCGATGCGCTCAAGGATGCGGCGCTGTTCTCCCCGAGCTATCTGCAACTCTATCGACGGAGCTAAGCGTTTGCTCGCTTCGGGAACGGTCGTACTTGATCCAGGTTAGTGTTCGCGGATGTTTTTTGAGCGGATGGCTGGTTTTGAGTAATTGACGTAACTTACGTAAAGGCAGTTTCGTCCCGAATCCTGTATTGTCGTTCCATGAACGACGTCCTGCTTGCCCGCGCTGAGCGCGCGTTCGAAGCAAGCCGCGCCCTCCGGGCGCAGCGCAGAGCGGTCGCGGACCAGCTTGATGACGCCACGCGCGAGGTGCGCCGGGTGGTGATGGAAAGCGCGATGCTGCGCTCGGAGCTGAAGGCCCTTCGCGACAACCGGGAAGAGCAGGATCTCAGATACCGCGTGCCGCCGGCATAGGAGCCGACGACACCAACGTGCAGCATGCGCCGGGATAGGGCCCCAATCAACGCCGCTTCGCTGCTTTGGATCGCCTGTTGTAAGGCGAGCGGTTGACGGGCTTCAGCGAAATGCCTTCGCGTTGTGCCTTGCTGCGAATGGCCGCGACCGGACGCTGCAGCTTGATGCTCATGACGCCTGTGGGGGTGTTTCCTTTTGCGAGCTGTTTCAGCTTGCTCACGTCCGCGGGTGTCCACCGTTCGCGCGTCCGGCGCTTGTACGCGGGATTTGCCTTGCGTGGGCCTTTGCGGCCGATCGGTGAGCCCGGCCGTTTCCATGCTGCTTTCGCCATGATGATCCTCCTTCAAGTCCTTCATCAATCAGCGAATCAGCATTTCGGTTCCGGCGCAGACGAGATGGCGCCAGCGCGCGAAGGGAATGCGCGCATCCGTCGCTGCTCGGCCGCCTCGTTTCGCACCAGCAAAATCACGCACCGTTAACTTATTGAAATGCCGGAACCTGCGGTTGCGGCCGAAGCTGCCAACACTGCCGGGCTGGGCCGCCCCAACCGGCACGAAACTCTGGCCCCGGCGCCGACCTCCCGCCGGGGCCAATTCCTCCCATCCCAATTCCTTCCATCTGAAGGGCTTTGTGA
This sequence comes from Bradyrhizobium sp. Kon56, assembly GCF_055807635.1. Classification (NCBI taxonomy): domain Bacteria; kingdom Pseudomonadati; phylum Pseudomonadota; class Alphaproteobacteria; order Hyphomicrobiales; family Nitrobacteraceae; genus Bradyrhizobium; species Bradyrhizobium sp. Kon56. Next base: position 57,918 of record NZ_JBVVOU010000022.1, read on the forward strand.
AAGTACAATGACCGCGAAACGCAACCGCAGGAAACAGACCCAATCGCTCCAGGAGCGGTTGGCGGCATTCGCCCAAACCGCTCGCGAGCGCGCGCGCAGCCTGCCGCCCGGCAAGGAGCGCGACATGCTGCTTCAGCGCGCCAAGCAGAACGAGGTGACCTCGAACCTGACGGACTGGCTGAGCGAACCCGTGTACCCGAGACGGGGAGGGTGACGATGCGGAGCATCAAGCACTACCGCGCGTTCCAGATCGATCCGGACGGGCATGTGTTTGGATGCATCAACCTGGTCTGCGACGATGATGAGCAGGCCAAGCGCGAGGCCGCCTCGCTCGTGCTGGTGCACCGCATCGAACTGTGGCGGCTGGACCAGCGCATCGCGCAGTTCGATGTGCCGCCGGAAGTTGTCCGCCAGTAGAGCAGCGACACGAGAGCGAGAAGGAACCGCGCGCTGCGCCCCGGGTTGGTCGAACTGTACCGACCTCGCGAGGAGCCAGCATGACGGAAGCCGACATTCGCAAGGGGATGCCGCCCGTCAAGCTCTCGCGCGAGGCCTTCGAGCACCGCTACAGGAGCCGGTTCGTCGATCCCGCCTTTGCACCGCTCCAGCGCGAGCTCGACGCCATCGTCGGCGCAGCCTGGGATGCCTACAGCAATTCACGCAAGGCCCCGCTGACGCGAAAGGCGGGCGCGGGATTCTCCGATCCCGATTACGACATCGCCATCGACTGGCTCGATGCGCGCGCGAAGATCCTGGCGGCGCAGCGACGCCATGACGATGCGGACGAGACGCCGCGCATCCTCATCATCAACGGCTCGGCCCGCAGCGAGCACACCTGTCCCGGCGAGATGTCCAAGACCTGGCGTCTGGTCGAACTCGCCGAGCCGGTCTTTGCCGAGCTTGGGTTTGCCGTCGACATCCTGGACCTGTCGCGCCTGGCCTCGGAGTTCGGCAAGACGATCCATCCCTGCAAATCCTGCGTCGGAACCGCGATGCCGCTCTGCCACTGGCCGTGCAGCTGCTATCCAAACTATTCGCTGGGGCAGACCGACGACTGGATGAACGATATCTATCCGCTGTGGGTCGCGGCCCACGGCATCCTGATCGTGACGCCGGTGAACTGGTATCACGTACCCGCCGGACTGAAGGCGATGATGGACCGCATGGTCTGCGCCGACGGCGGCAATCCCGATCCGACCTCGACCCACGGCAAGAAGGCGGCCGAGGCGAAGGCGCTGGAGCTGAAGGGCTGGCCTTATCCGCGCCATCTCGCCGGCCGTCATTTCGGCCTCGTCGTTCACGGCGATGCGGTCGGTGCCGAGGGCGTGCGCCGGGCCTTGTCGGATTGGTTGACCGATATGCAGTTGATCTCGGCGGGCCGCTTCGCCGAGCTCGATGGCTATGTCGGCTACATGGAGCCATACGCCACCTCGCACCGCGACCTCGATGACGACAGGGCATTCCAGACGGAGGTGCAGAACGTCGCGCGCGCACTCGGCAACGCGGTCCGCCTGGCGCGGAGCGGACAGCTTCGCGAGCCCGGTGCGGGCCTGTCGGATCCAAACCCCAAATGATGGCGAATGATCAGCCGTATGATTGCCTGATCGTCGGCGGCGGCCCGGCCGGGCTGATGGCTGCGATCTACCTCGCGCGATTTCGGCGCCGCGTCTGTGTCGTGGACGCAGGCGCGAGCCGGGCGGCGCTGATCCCGCGCAGTCACAATGTGCCGGGCTTCGTCCACGGCCTCTCCGGCACTGACCTGCTCGCGCGCATGTCCGCGCAACTGGGCGAGCTCGCGGTCACGCGCGTTGATGCCGAGGTCACCAGCTTGCGACGACACGATCACGGTTTTCAGGCGATCTGGAACGGCGGCGCGCATACGGCCGCCACCGTCATCCTTGCCTGCGGCATCGTCGACGCCCATCCGCCGTTCGACGAATGGCGCGCGGCCGTCGCGGACGGGCTGTTGCGCTACTGTCCCGTTTGCGACGCCTTCGAGGCGATCGACCGTCGCATCGGCATCGTCGGTCCGCTTCACCGCGCCGCCGGCAAGGCGCTCTTCATGCGCGGCTACTCGCGCGACGTGACGCTGCTGGCAACGGGCGAGGATGACGGGAAGCCCGCGGCAGCGGAGCTCAATGAAGCCGGTGTCGAGATCGTCGTCGCGCCCGGCCTGCGCCTGAGGCGGCGAGACGACGGCGTTGAAGCCGTCTTCGCCGATGGCCGGACGGCGCAATTCGAGATGGTCTACCCGGTGATGGGTGCGGAAGTGCGCTCGCATCTCGCGATGACGCTTGGGGCCGAACACACCGCAGACGGCTATCTGAAAGTCGACGACCATCAGCGCAGCTCGGTCGACGGGCTCTACGGCATCGGCGACGTCGTCACCGACCTGCACCAGATATCGGTCGCGTTCGGCCACGCCGCGCTCGCCGCCTGCACGATCCACAACAGCCTGCCGCGGCGGCTGGCATGAGGAACGGGGTATCGGACATTGGCAACAGAATCATCCTCGAAGACCGCGGTCTATGCGGCGCTCTTCGGCAATGTCCTGGTCGCGGTCACGAAGATCGGCGCCGCCGCGTGGACGGGAAGTTCGGCCATGACGAGCGAAGCGGTGCATTCGCTCGTCGATACGACCAATGAGATCCTGCTGCTCTACGGCTACCGGCGCGCGAGCCGCTCGCCCGACGAATCCCATCCGCTCGGCTATGGGCGCGAGCTGTATTTCTGGAGCTTCATCGTTGCGCTGCTGATCTTCGCCCTGGGCGCCGGTGTCTCGCTGTATCAGGGCATTCTGCATGTCGCCGCACCCGAGCCGATCGAAAGTCCGATCGTCAGCTTCGTGGTGCTCGGGCTGTCGTTCCTGTTTGAAGGCGGTTCCTGGCTGGTTGCCCTGCGGCGCTTCAGCTCCGACGGCCAGCGGTTCGGGTATTACCAGGCTTTCGTTCGCAGCAAGGATCCTCCGGCATTCATGGTGCTGCTCGAGGACAGCGCGGCGCTGGTCGGCATCGCCATTGCCGCGGCGGCCACTGCCGCGGCCGTATGGCTGCGCCAGCCGGTCTGGGACGGGATCGGTTCGATCATGATCGGGATATTGCTGGCGATCGTGTCGATCGGTCTCGCGCGCGAGAGCAAGAGCCTGCTGATCGGCGAGCCCGCCGATCCGGAGCTTGCGCGATCCGTCCTCGATATCGCAAGGCGGTCGCCCGGCGTGCTCAGGGCCAACGGCCTGCTGACGGTGCAGCTGTCGCCGGTCGAGGTCGTTGCGGCCCTCAGCATCGAATTTGCGGATGACAAGCGCGCCGACGACATCGAGCGATGCGTCGTTTCGATCGAGACCGAGATACGCAAACGTCATCCGAGCGTGGCGGCGCTGTTCATCAAACCGCAGACCGATGCTCGCTATCGGGCGGTGCGCGCGAGGCGGTACGGCTAGCTTCGCGAAGTTCCCCCGAGGTCGCAATCGGCACGACGGCAGGAACGATCACAACATCCCGCTGGTTGACCGGTGCGGGTCGGCGGCATGGACGAGTGCGTCGCCATGTGCCGCTCCTGCGCGCAATCCTGCCGTGCGATGGCGGCCTGAGGACAAGCCCATGCTGGAAGAGAAACTCACGGAAGCCATCGTCGAGGAGCTGAAGCGGCAGGCGGCGAACCGGCCGCAATCGCTGAAGGTCGAACGGGCGCACGACGCGAAAGCCTCGGAGGAGCTGATCGTCAACGGCAAGATCGACTTGGCCGCGCTGGTCATGGTGATCGCCGGATCGGTCGCCGGCGGGCCTTAGGTCCGGCCGTCAACGGCGCCCTCAGCCATATTCCTCGCCGATGCCGTATTCCCGGTAGATCTCCAGCGGATCGAGGTCGGGAAAAAGCCGGCATTTGGCCTGGGCGAGATGCAGGGTCACCGCCGCCGGCTCCTTGCCGTTCGCGAGCATCTTGCGGATGTCGTCCATATGCGCGCTCGGCTGGTGCTTGGTGTCGAGCTGCTCCAGCGCGACCAGCGCAGTCGCCAGCGCCTCGGTCAGAACCCAGTCGTCGTGGCCGGTGATTCCCTTCTTCGGCATCGGCAGACCCCACATGTGGCGACCCCAGTCTATCGGGACTTCCGCCAAATCTCCAAGGAGCCGTTGCAGCCAACAGGCGCGCGGACGGCTCGACGGCCGGGGCTCCGGCTTGCATTATGGCCGGGCGTGGCTAAAAGGCGGCATCGCCGGGGCAAGAGTATCTTTGTTGAAACAAAGTTGGCGTAGACGGGGCTGCATGGCATTCAGGCCGGCTGTTCCGGTCTGGGCTCCTGATCCCCGCATTTGCAACACGGTCGGTTGCGCCACTTCAAGGCTTAAGCCCGCATGGTCTTTTTAAGCTTCGTCTATCGCTTCGTGACCAACTTCGCATTCATGGCGATGGTCTATTTCAGCCTGAATTTCATGGAGAAGTACCAGAACCGGGCGATTATCGCGATCCTGGTGCTGGTCTATACCGGCATGCGCGCAGCTTCGACGCTGCGGGCGTTCTACTTTTACCAGAAGATCGAGAAGCTGGAAGCCGAGACCAAGCGCCTTCAGGCTCCGCTCAATGACGGCACTGGCGGAACGAGTGTGCGCAAGCAGGTCGTGGTTGACGTCGCCCGGCTGCGGCGCGACGGCGAGGTCAAGTCCTATATGGACCTGTTCTTCCTGGCGCTGATCGTATTGCTCTGCGTCGCCAACATCATGCGACAGTAAGCTCTACTGCGCGCGCTTCTTCAGGCTTGCCACACGGGTCGGGCGCGGCGCTGTGCTCTTGGGCGCGGCGCTCTTGGGGGCAGTGCTCTTGGCTGCAGTGCCCTCGGTCTCTGCGGCGTGGTTCGGTGTGCCATGAGCAGCGCGCGCGGTGCGGCGAGCGTGCCACTTGCCGGCTTTGACCTTGGCCGCAGGAGGCGTCTCGGCCGCCATTGCCAGGCGCGTCGCGGCGCGCCGCGACAAGGTTGTCGACAGCAGCACCTCGACCGAGCCTTCCGGGATCGCAAAGAGATCGCGGCCAGGCACGGGCAGGGTGGCCGCGACATTGGCGAGCGCCATGGTCTTGCGCGGCAGCAGCGGTTGGTGCGCGGCCTGTGCGTTGAGGTCGGCCAGCGAGGGTGCCGGAAGCGTCTTGGTCTGCGCGAACACGAAGTTCGGCACGGCCGGCCAGCGCGCGATCGGTGTGGTCTCGGTCGGCGGATGCAGCAGCCATTCCACCGGCGTTGTCGGCGTCGCCAGCTGCTCGGCGGTCGCGGGCACCACGTGCACGATGCGATAGCCGCGCGCCTTGAGGTCGCGGATGATCTTCGGCAGCGCCGCCACCGTGCGGGCCTGGATGTCGTGCAGCAGCAGGATGCCCTTGCCCTTGGCCTCAAGCCGCTGGATTGCGAGCTGATAGACGCGATCGGGCGACACATGGCGCCAGTCGTCCGCCGGGAAATCGGCGCTCCAGACCTGGATGCCGCGCGAGATCAGAACGTTCTCGACGCCGTCGGCGCGCATCAGGCCGGGAATGCGGAAGAACGGCGCGAGCTTGGACGGATCGGTCATTGCGGCCGATGTCCACTCGATGCCGCCATTGATCTGCGCCTCGGCCTTGTCGAGCGGCATCCGGTCCATTGTGAGCGGATGCGTCATGCTGTGGGTGCCGACGGTATGGCCAGCCGCGACCAGCTTGCGCACGCCTTCCGGGTTCGCCTTGGCCTGTTCGCCGATGATGAAGAAGGTCGCCTTGATGCACTCGTCGGCGAGGATCTGCAGCACCTGATTGGAATATTTCGGCAACGGACCGTCGTCGAAGGTCAGGACGACTTCATGGTCCTTCAGCGGCAGCGTCTCGCGGTACTGCATGGTGCCGATGCGGGGATGCTCGTGCGGATCGACCACGAGCGTGCGGGACGTCCCGAGCGCGTCCGGATGGCCGGGGCAGTCGGCCGCAATGGACGGCGAGCCGATGGCCAGGACACCAAGGAATCCGCCAAGGAAGCTGCCAAGGAAGCTGCCAAGGCAAAGGACGATCCACGATCGCGTCCGAGCAACAACGCTACTTCCGATCATGAACCCCGTCTGCCCTCTTACGCGATTGCCGCCATAGTAGGTCGGAGACATCAGCAAACGGTTCAGGCGCAAGAACCGTTACCCAGAACCCTGCCGCGACAAGTCCCCTTGATACTTGCATGGCGTAGCATGAACAGACTGTTAATAGGGCCCAAATCACCCCATTTTGCACCGGCGTGACATTCCGGCATCAATGCGCGTCGGCACTCTTCTGTGATGCGCCCGCCGGCACGACGTGAACCACCCGATAGCGGTTCTCCCTCAGATACCGCAGGAAGGCCGGCATGATCGCAGCCGTACGCGCCTTGGGATCGTGGAGCAGGATGATACCCTTGCCGGCGGCGGCGAGCCGCTCCGTGACGAGCTTCAATTCCTGCTCCGGCGTCATCTCGTTCCAGTCGCTGGCCCACAGGTCGGCCCCGAACACTACGATGCCGCGGGACTGGAGCAGGTCGAGCTCGGCTGGCGTCGCCTCGAAATAGGGGAAGCGGAAGAACGGGGTCGCGGGCGTCGTTGTCGAGGTGCCGTGCAGAGCCAGCTCGACGGCCGCGATGCCGCGGTCGATTTCGCTCTTCGCTTTGTCGAACGGAATGCGCGCCATGAACGGGTGCGAGAAGGTGTGGTGACCGATGCTGTGGCCCTCGCGCGCGATGCGCTTGACCATGTCAGGGTGTTCGGAGGCGTGCAGGCCGATCAGGAAGAAGGTCGCGCGCACGCATTCCTGCGCCAGTGCCGCCAATACCTTCGACGTCGTCGGCGGATGCGGGCCGTCGTCGAAGGTCAGCACGACCTCGTGATCGGCAAGCTCCAGCGTCTGCGGAAAGCTCTTCAGGCCCACGCGCGGCGTGGTCTTGGCGTCGACGCTCAGAATGCGGGAGGTGCCGAGCGCGTCCTTGCGCGGGCACTCGGCGGCTTCACTCGAGGCGATGCCGGTGAGGGCGGCGAGGGCTGCGCCTGCCGACATCGAGGTCCACCTCAGTCGAAGCATCTTTGTCATTGCGCTCAGAGTTGCCTTGTGGGTATTGCCTGAACCGTCAGCTCAGACCACTCGTTCCAACCTGTCGAACGGCGAGGCGCGCCATGGATGAACATCTGGACGGTGCCGCATCTGCCGCGGAATCGGTACTCGACCACGTGCCGATGCGCAATGAAGACGGCGAAATTCGTCACGAATTCGTCGCGGAAATTACCCATGCGATCGAGGCCGGCGACAGCGCCGCGCTGCGCGCCTGCGTTGCCGAGCTGCACGAGGCCGATCTCGGCGATCTCATTGGGGCTCTCGAGCCCGACGATCGGGTCCGCCTGGTTGAGCTGACGGGGCGCGATTTCGACTTCTCCGCGCTGAACGAGCTCGACGAGGGCGTGCGCGAGGAGATCCTCGAGGAACTGCCGCCGCAGACGGTCGCGGAAGGTGTGCGCGAGCTCGAATCCGACGACGCGGTCGAGCTGCTGGAAACGCTCGATCAGGCCGATCAGGAGGAGATCCTCGAGAAGCTGCCGCTCAAGGAGCGCGTCGTGCTCGAGCGCAGCCTGCTTTATCCGGAGAACTCCGCCGGCCGCCGGATGCAGACCGAGTTCATCGCCGTGCCGCAGGATTTCACCGTGGGGCAGGCGATCGACTACATGCGCGAGACGCCGGATCTGCCAGACCGCTTCTACGAGATCTACGTCGTCGACAAGGAGCAGCACTGGCAGGGCGCGGTCTCGCTCGACGTGCTGCTGCGCGCCCGCCGCCCGGTGGCGCTTGCCGAGCTGACCGACGAGGATCGCCGCCGCGTCTCCGTCCTGGAGGACCAGGAGGAGGTGGCGCGCATGTTCGGCAAGTACAATCTCGTCGCAGCCCCGGTGCTCGACACCCAGGACCGCCTCGTCGGCGTCATCACCGTCGACGACGTCGTCGACGTCATCGAGGAAGAGGCGGACGAGGACCTCAAGGCGCTCGGCGGCGTCAACAGCGACGAAGAGCTGTCCGACACCGTGTTCACCATTGCACGCGCGCGGTTCAACTGGCTGCTGGTCAATCTCGCCACCGCCTTTCTGGCGTCGTCCGTGCTCGGCCTGTTCGAGGGGCAGCTCGAGAAGATGGTGGCGCTCGCCGTGCTGGCGCCGATCGTCGCAAGCCAGGGCGGCAATGCCGCGACCCAGACCATGACGGTCGCGGTGCGGGCGCTGGCGACGCGCGAGCTCGGCTCCTCCAATGCCTGGCGCGTGGTGGTGCGCGAGGGCCTGGTCGGCCTCGTCAACGGTCTCGCCTTTGCCGTGATCACGGGCGTCGCTGCGGTGGCCTGGTTCAGGATCCCGGGCCTCGGCCTGGTCATCGGGCTCGCCATCATCGTGAACCTCTTCGCCGGCGCACTCGGAGGCATCCTGATCCCGATGGCGCTCGAACGTGTCAGGGCCGATCCGGCCGTGGCCTCCGGCACGTTCGTGACAACGGTCACTGACGTCGTCGGCTTCTTCTCCTTCCTCGGCATCGCGACGTTGTGGTTCGGGTTGAGGTAGGGCTACACGCACTCTCGTCTCCCCGGCGCGCTGCAACGCCCTTGGCGTTGCTGCGCAACCGGGACCCAGAAGCGGCACAGTATTGCAGCGACATGGGCCCCGGCTCTGCAGCGCACCGCTGAAGAAGCGCTGCGCTGCGTCCGGGGCACGAGACCGTATACGCAGCCATCATCTTTAATCCGAACTTAAGCGAGCTGCCGCATCATCGCCTTGCTTGGGGGAATGAGCATGCGTGTGCGGTTGAAGGCGGACGGACGGATCGTCGAGTTGCGGGATGGGCAGGAGTTTCCGGTCCAGCCGTTTCCAATCCAGCCCGTACCTAACGCAGCGCCGCCCGACACCAGCTCGCTCGCCGTGCGCGATTTGCGCCGCCGTGCCTGCCTGACCCAGATGGAGTTCGCGGCCAAGCTCGGCGTTCCCGTCGAGACCATCCGCAATTGGGAGCAGGGCAAGCGGGCCCCGCGGGGACCCGCCCGCGCGCTGCTCGCTGTGATCGCGCATGCGCCTGACACCGTATTCCAGGCGCTCGCCAAAGCCTGAGCTCGAGGCCTAACCTCAAGGCCTGACGTCAAGGCCTGGCACGAACCTCCCGTTAGCATTGCGCGCAAGATCCGACCCGGCGGCCGGTGTCGCCCGTTGGCAGTGTTGCCAGCCGGGTTCATAATGACGCCTGGATCATGATTTGGGGCGACCGCGACAGAGAGGATTCCTCATGCTGTTCGTCGAGACCAATGGCGCAAGGATACCGGCGATCGGGCTGGGGACCTGGGAGCTGAGCGGGCGCATGTGCACCCGTGTGGTCGAGCAGGCGCTGCGGCTCGGCTATCGCCACATCGATACCGCACAGGTCTACGAGAATGAGCGCGAGGTCGGCGACGGCTTGCGCGCCTCCGGCGTGCGCCGCGACGACATCTTCCTGACGACAAAGGTCTGGACCAATCATTTCGCGCCCCACGATCTCGAGCGCTCGGTCAAGGAGAGCCTGGCGCGCATGCGACTTCCCTCCGTCGATCTCCTGCTGCTGCACTGGCCCAATTCGCACGTGCCGCTGGAGGAGACGCTGGGCGCGCTGTCGCATGCCAAGCGCATGGGCCTGACCCGCCACATCGGCGTTTCCAATTTCACCGTGGCGCTGATCGAGCAGGCGGTGGCGTTGTCGCCGGAGCCGCTGGCCTGCAACCAGGTCGAATACCACCCTTATCTCGACCAGGCGAAGGTGAGGGCGGCCTGCGATCAGCACGGGCTCGCTCTGGTCGCCTACAGCCCGATCGCCAAGGGGCGGATCAAGACCGACCGGACGCTCGCCGAGATCGGGCGTCTGCATCACAAGACGCCGGCGCAGGTCTGCCTGCGCTGGCTGGTGCAACAGAATGTCGCTGCGATCCCGCGCACCTCGCGCGTCGAACGCCTGTCGGAAAACATCGAGATCTTCGATTTCGAGCTTTCGGACGACGAGATGGCCCAGATCGCCGCGCTGGCCAGTCCCAGGGGCCGCCTGACCGATTTCGCCTTCGCGCCAAAATGGGATTGAGAGGGGCCTGCCGTATGCTAGGACCAGCTTGGCAACCTGAAGTCAGGCGATGGAACTGCGGAAGATCATACGGACGGACATTGCAGCGTCGGCGATCGCCCATCTGACGCTGGTCGCGCTGATCATCGTGATCAGCGAAGTCCATCCGTTTCACGCCAGCCCGCCCGAATCGGTTTCCGTCAGCATCGTGACGCCGGAGCAGGTGAAGCAGGAGGAGGCCAAAGCCGAGGAGAAGACCGGGGAAAAACTCAAGGAGAAGCCGCCGGAGCCGACCCTTGACCTGAAACTGCCGAAGTTCGATTTGAACGATAAGGACAAGGCGGCGGCCGCGCCGAAGCCCGAGGCGAAGCAGCAGGCTGCGGCACAGTCCTCGAAGCAGCAGGCCTCGCCTGAACCGCCGCAGCAGAAACAGCCGCAGCCACAGCCTTCACAGACGCCGCAGCAGCGCGAGGCAAATGCGCAGCCGCAACCGCAGCCTCCACAGCCACAGCCTCAGCCATCGCAGTCGCCGCCGCCTCAGGCGACGCCGCAGCCCCCGGCGCCACAGCTACTGCCACAAGCGATGCAGCACCCGGAGGCCGCGCCGCCGCCGTCCTATCAGGCGCCGGAGCCCGACGTCACTGTCAAATACGGCGTCATGCTGGGCCTGCCGCCGGAATTGCCGACGGAGCTGCCGAAAGACGCCTCCAAAGACGATGGCGGCGATGCCAAGGATTCAATCGCGGCGAAGCTGCCGGTCGAAATCATCGCCGAGCTGCGTCGTCATTTGCGAAGCTGCGCCAAGCTGCCGGCTGGGGTCGCGCCGACCGACAACGTCAACATCAAACTGCGCACCGTGCTCGCGACCGACGGCACGCTGGCGCGCGAGCCGATCCTGATCGAAGCCCCGCCGTCCGCAAAGGGCGTCGCGCTCGTGAAGTCCGCCATGAGCGCGCTTCAGGCCTGCCAGCCCTACAAGATGTTGCCGGCCGACAAATACGGGGAATGGAAGGTGATGGACCTGCCGTTCAGCCCGCGGGATTTCGGCGGCTAAACTCTCGCTTGGGCTACGGCCTTGCTTTGTCGCTCTGCTGTCAATCCATCTTCGCAAATATATTCCCACTTTGCCGAAATTCGGACACGGCGTATGTGTTGGCCATCCCGGCTCATCCTTGAGGGGCGATCTTGTGGTCGTCATGTTCGCGAGCCGGCTTGCGGTGGACGCGGCAGCGTTCGGGTGCGGGAGGCCAAGGGCAGGGCGGATTGCTCTCTGTGAGCCCAAGGCTTCGTGCCGACGAGCGGCGCTGCAAAGCTTCGTCACGGCGCCGCCTGTCAAACCGCCACAGACGAGACGCCGGCAGCGAATACAACCTCAGCCTGAGTCGGGCGGCGAAATTGAAGCGCAGCCGCCGCGCGTGCACGGCGATTGCCGCGTCGGCGGGAGCATCAAAATGCAAAGATAATCAATGCCACCAGCAAGACGTTGAACATGCCCAACGTGAGTACGGCGATATCGAAAACGCGGATCAAGCTGATCATGGTGTCCTCCGATACACGCCAACCGGGTGCTATGATGCCTCCGCTACGACCGGGTGTCTATGCAGTTTGTGCCTGCTCGGCGACCATCGCCACAATGTCGGCCACCCGCGTTGCGTCCAGAACGCCGTGTGTGGGAGCGCGGGCGCGCTTGGGAAAAGTGGTGAAAATTCCGCCTTCGTCAACTCGCGCGGCATTGTTGACCGATTGAGTTGCAACCATTTGTCTCAAACTTCACTCGCCCTGTGGAGACAGGCGAGACCGTTGAAACTATCGTAGTTACAGTCGGGCATCGTGCTACCGACCAAGGCAGCTCTACCTGGCTGCTGAAGCTACCCTATGCTTATTCTCTGTCCAACTCTGCTCGCCGCAGTCGCACTTGAGCGACGGATAAGCCGAGATCGCCGCTAATCCTTACAAGTCAGCCGGAGCACACGCTGGGGACACCACCATCTCGACCCAACACCTTGTGCACCGCGCGCTAGTGCCCACGATCTCGCAAGCTGGGTCGGCCGACACAATGTCGCGGCAGCACTTCGGGCACGTATATCCCGCGATGTTTGGCGTGAAGTCATACTCCGGACCAACATAGGCGCAGATCATGTGGTGGAATACTGGAAACAACATCAGCGCGGAGGAGCCGCAAGCCGGGCAACCCGTTTGGTTCGCTTCGATCTGCATGCTGCACCTCGCTCCCTCTCACAGCTCGTCGAGCCCGAATAGTTTCACCAGCATGGAAGCGATGCGCGCGCTGAGTTGTGTGTAGTGCATGTGAACGTCGACGGCCGAGTTCAGCGCCGGGGGATGCGCGCCTGGGCTGAACCGAATTCGCGCGATTTGCGAGGCGGTACGCTCGCGCGCCGCCGATGAGCCCGCTCCGGGGTACACGTCTGACACCGGCAGAATTTCCACGATCTCGCCCAGAATTCGCCGGTTGCCGAACAGGACAAAGACTTCGTTGCCGACTTTCGGGTCGGACAGGCGTTCGTTGGGAACGTACCAGTCGACGAAGACATCGGTGGGGTCGAGAATTTCTGCGATCGGAGTGCCCGCCACCAGTGACTGGCCGGCACGCGCTGGATTGTTCGCGACGATGCCAGCTATGGGTGAAAAGATTCTTCCGTCGGCAAAGCTGCTTTCAACCTTTTCGAGGCGATCAGAAAGTTGCCGGCTGAATTCGTCGAGAGCGGCCAATTGAGTGCTGGCCTCGGCGGCTTCCGCCTCCTGCGAGACCACGGCTTTGTTCGCCAGGGCGCGCTCCCGCGACATGTCAATGCGGTAATTCAGGCTCGCGGCCGATGAGGTTGCGATAAGTTGGACAGCTTCCTCAGCAAGCTGCAGATGTGAGCGCGCCGCGTCGAGAGATTCGCGCGCAACCCGGGCTTTGACACGCAGTTCCGCTTTGCGGCCGGCGATGTCCGCGAGCGAGCGCATATAAGTAGCGACGATTTCATCGTGCTGCGGAGACCGCACCCTTCCGATTTCTTCGCCTGCCTTGACCGATCCACCTCTCACCACGGTGATGCTGTTGATCTGCACGATGTAGGGCAGTGAAACCAAATATCTTGGCGAGGACACGCTGCCCGGGCCGCCGAGATAGAGAATTGGCCTCCCGAAATAGACGACAAAGAATGCGAGTATGCCGAATACGATTGTCGCATAGGCGGCGCGGACGGTCCGTCCGGCCGCGCGCCGACGGCTCTCGATAGGATCGGGAATATGCGGATCGAGTCGCGTCAGGGCCACCGTCATTTGGCCACCTCTTTTGTCCGATCTCCGAATAGTGCACGGCGAACGCGCGGTGGCACGAAATCATCGTTCCGCGACGAGGCAAAGATGATTTCCGAAGAGTGCGCACTTCAGATAGACGCCCTGGTACAAGGGAAAGATCAGCGCCATCTTCCAGCCAAAGTTTCCGACGGATCGTTGGAATAGGGCGAACACAAGTGCCATAGTGAATACCGAGATCCAGAGCAGCAGCAGGAAGATCGCCGAGAGAAACAACACGGCATCCGGGCCGAACAACAGCACAATGTAGGCCAAGTAGAACGGCAGGCTGAGCGTCGGAACGAGATCGAAGACGATGAAGTCCAGCCTTTGGATCGTGTCCGGTAAACGCTCTAGCGGATGGCGAAAACTCAGCTCGCCATACATCATGAAACGGATGCGCAGAGCATCGCGATCCCAGCGCGCGCGCTGGCGCAACAGACTGATGCCGCTTGCGGGGCCGGCTGTTTCCGCCCAGGCGTCGGACACGAACCGAATGACATAGCCGAGCCTGCGGAGCCGTAAGGTGTACTCCATATCTTCGCCAGGGCCGACGTCGAGCCCGCCCTGCTGCGTGAAGATATCCCGCCGATACATGGAACAGGCGCCGGACAGACACGCGATCGCATCCACCACGTCGAGGATCGACCGCCCCGCAGTGATCGACATCAGGTATTCGACGCTTTGAAGTCCTGTCCATATCGAATCGCGCTCATTGCTGATCGCGATGTTGCAACTTGCGCCGGCGACGAGCGGATCGCCGAACGCAGCCGCGAGGCGCTCAACCGCGTTCGGTTCGAAGACAGTGTCGGCATCTACGGTCAGAAGAAGATCGCCGCGGGCAAACCGTGCTGCAGCGTTGATGGCAGCGCTGCGGCCGCAGCGGGTCCCATGGCAGATGACCATATCAACTAGCCCCTGCGCTCTCGCCCGCTCCGCGACCGCGCGTGTTTGGTCGGTGGAGCCGTCGTCGACGACGATGATTTCGACAGGTCGCAGGGTTTGCCGGCGCAGCGAGCTGATCGAAGGAGCAAGCCCGGAGCCGCCGTTGAAGGTCGGGATAATCACGCTTACCGTCGCCTCGCAAACCGTCCCACTGGCGCTTCGCCGCTTCGAGCTGAACAGAGCAAGAGACACCAGCGATAAGGTGTAGCGGGGTATGTCGAATATCAGCAGCGAGAAGGCGAGCAGAAACAAACTCGTTCCGGCGAGCACTTCTACCATTTCGGACATGCCGGCCACCTCCGCTGCGAAAGGACCATTCCGAGCATCCGACCAAACAAGGCGCGCAAGGCAATTATCAGATGGGAAAATGAAGACCATCGCGTTGATGGTCGAGTGGTAAATTGCGTAAACATTTGCTTTGTGTGTCTGCGCTATTCACCTCCAGCATCGGCTTGGCCAATTGACGATGGAAGCGTGCTCTCGAGTTTTGATTTTGTTGGCCTGCTGGCATCAGCATTGCGGTTTCATGCTGTTGCCGGGTCGATAAATCCGACAAGGTGACCGGTCCGGCCAACCTTTCAGGCGCAAGACGGCCTCAGTCTGGAGGGCTGAGGCCGGGGGCCGTTGATGTACCGTTGGGGTCGGTACTCTTCTATTTTAATCATGGCGAGACCACTTTGCGGTATTGTCCTGAAGGACAAGCAATCAGCACGTTGTTCCTCTCACACATCTGCGGACCGCCCGACGGGTATGACGGACCGTCGTCCGTGCTACGCACACGCCGTTGATACGTGTCCTACCGACGCCGCAGGCAGCAGCAACTTCCGTAACGAGGCTTTCGGGCTGTGCAATCGGGGCAGGTGTCATCGCCTGAGCCGATACTGCGAAGCAGAAGGCGAATGTGGCAATTCCGAGCGACTTGATCATATCGAGCTCCCTGGAAGCGCCCAACCGCCCGGCCGGCGCGGCGGAGCGATGACGCGACTCTCTCAAGTTGATGCCCGCGTCTGTAAGAGAATTGAGATAGATCAAAGCGACTTTAGGGAGTTCCATGCGGCAATCGCTGCACATAGCAGATCGAGACGCCGGCTTAGGACTATGACCGCAGACTTCCCTGTGCCTCTTGGGACAAGAGGGTGAAGTGGCCAGACTCGGGCAAAATGCGCCGCGAAGGTGCGAAGCTATAGTCGCAATTCAAGATGCGAGCTGGAAAAGTGGCGCTGCCGCCTCATGCTCCGTCATTGCGAGCGCAGCGAAGCAATCCAGTCTGCCGCCGCGGGGGGATTCTGGATTGCTTCGCTGCGCTCGCAATGACGATGTGGAGAGAGGGTGCGCCACATTCGCTCTTGTGGACGCACCGCTACTCAGCGGTGCACTGCAGAGCCGCAACACGAGCGCGTCAGGGACCGCGCCGCGTCTCCTCGCCATTCACCACCTCCGGCGCCATCGCTTCCCACGCGCTCGAGGCGAACTGCCGCCGCCAAGTCACGATCACCACGGTTGCCGTGGTCACGAACAACACCCAGGGGCTGACGAACCAGCCGAGATAGCCGAGTGCGAAGAAGAAGGCGCGCTGGCCGCGGTTGAAATGGCGGCCGGCGGATTCGAACAGGCGCGAGGTGCGGATCACATGAGCTTCGGCCTCCGGCGTGTCACGCTGCGCGGCTGCCGGCATGCCGCCGAACAGGATCGCGACATAGTTGAACAGGCGGTACGACCAGGCGAATTTGAAGAAGGCATAGACGCAGATCAGGACGAGGCCGACGCATTTCAGCTCCCACATCGCCGGCGAGGTACTGAGATCGATCGGCAGCTTGCTCAAGATCGTGATCGCGTCGTTGGTCGCGTGCAGCAGCGCCAGCGCGCCGCCGAGCGCGATCAGGCTGGTGGAGGCGAAGAAGGCGGTGCCGTTCTGCAATGAGGCCATGATCTGCATGTCGACCATGCGCGCGTCGCGGTCGAGTAGCCGGCGCACCCACACCTCGCGGTAGCGGTTCATGCGCGCCGACAGGCTGTCGCGGCCATAGGCCGATTGCTCCAGCGTCAGGGCGTAGACCAGCCATTCGATGATGAAGAAGCCGACGGCTGTGATGTCGACCCAATGCCTGCTCATGTCAGTCTCCCGGAGAGGATCGCAACGCTTGCCACGCATGGCGAGGTGCAGCAACGATTGATTGGCGGCAGGCGATGGCGTTAAAAGCGGCTCGCTTCAAGGCGTATCGAGAAGGACTGATGACATGGCTGCGCTGAAACTCGCAATCGGCAACAAGAATTACTCGTCATGGTCGATGCGGCCCTGGCTCGCGCTCCGCGCCAACGACATTCCGTTCGTGGAGACCCTCATCCCGCTCTACACCGACAATCCCGCGGACAAGGAGCAGATCATCTCGTTCAGCCGCGCCGGCAAGGTGCCGGTGCTGGTCGATGGCGACATCACGGTGTGGGATTCGCTCAGCATCATCGAATACATCGCCGAGCGCTATCCGGAAGTGAAGCTGTGGCCGGACGAGGCCGCCGCGCGCGCCCATGCCCGTTCGGTGTGCGCCGAGATGCATTCCGGCTTCATGGCCCTTCGCAACGAATGCGGCATGAACCTGCACCGTCCGGTGCGCCCCGTGACGCTGTCGGCGGACGCCGAGGCCAATATCGCGCGCGTGCAGGAGATCTGGCGCGAATGCCGGGCCCGGTATGGCGCCAATGGACCGTTCCTGTTCGGGCGCTTCGGCGCAGCGGATGCGATGTATGCCCCGGTCGTGCACCGCTTCCGCACCTACGCGATCCAAGTCACGCCGGAGACCAAGGCCTACATGGACACGATGCTGGCGCTGCCGGCGTTCCAGGAATGGACCCGGGACGCGCTCGCCGAAACGCTGGTCATCGAAAAGTTCGAGAACGTGTAATCCGCGGTGATCGGCCTCGCTCGACGCCGAGCAAGCCGGCGGCGCTCAATCGCCAGAGTCGTCGGCAGAGGGACCTCACGGCCCAGGAACCTCCCAAGGTGGTGGATCACGCCAGCCCCGACGACCGTTTGCCCCATACCCCCGGAAGAACCGGTTCCGGCGGTATCGTCGGCTGACGGCATCACTCTGAAATAACTGCAAAATTCGCACGTTTGCCATGTCGCATACTGCTGGCCAAAAACGCTCGTCGCATGCTATACAGCGGCCGGGTTTCCGGCCAGCCGACGCAGTGGGACCACGGGCGTGGCAGGCGTTGTTTGAGTGATGGAGAGGGTGTTGAAGCACAAATTCCCTATTGGCGCGCGCGTATTGTTCACCGCCAGCAATGTCGCACGCCCCGCTGCCAGCGGCTCGTATGAGGTCATCCGCCTCCTGCCGACCGATGGTGACGACTGTCAGTACCGGATCAAGAGCTCGACCGAAGCCTTCGAACGCGTCGCCAAGGAAAGCCAGCTCGCGCTGTCCTGAAGGCCGACGCTATCCGCGCATTGGCGCGTCCCCGGGAATTTGTATTCTGCCGCCGTCAAAAGGCCCGCTTCACCTTCAAAAGGTGGGCCGGGGGCAGTTGCCGACTCTCGGTACTCGCTTTGACCATTCGCTCTCTGCTCGCGTGAGGGGACGTCGCGCATGAACTGGGCATGGGCCTCGTCGTTTGACCAAATCTGGAGCTCGCCGGCCCTTCCAATGTGGATGATGCTGGCGGCTGCCGGCTTCTTCGGACTGATTCTCCTGGTCACGCTGCTGCGCGCCGAACGATCGGTCGCCAACGGCGCGCTGACCGTCATTGCGCTGCTCGCCATTGCCATCGCGCTGGCTGCTGTTGTGCGCGTCGATGGACCGGCGGGGCAGACCACGCCGACCGAGGCGCGCGCACAGGCGGCGATGACCGCGAGCCTGCCGGCGCTGTCCTGTCTCGACGATCTCGCGGGCGATGCCGTGGCCATGGGCTGCGAGAAGGCGCTGTTCGGCGCGCCTGACGCGGCGGCTGCGGCCGTCTCCACGACCGCGGCCAGGATCGACCGGCTGACGGCGCTCGGCGATGCCGCGACCGCCGAGAAGAGCCTGACGCCCGACATCAAGGTGCTGCGCAAGTCGCTGGAGCGTGATCGCTACGGCCTGGTCGCGCATGTGCTGGTCGCGCGCGATGGCTGCACGCAGTTTGACTGCGCGGCCTTCCGCTCGCTGACCGACCAGCAGCGGGTCGCCGCCAACATGGATTCCCATCTCTACGACACGCTGGTCGCGCGCTACGCCCCGACCTGGAATGCGCCTGCAGCAGCGCAATCGTTGCCGGCCACTGCCGCACTTGCGGGGCTGCCGCCGTCGATGCCGACGGGCAAGCCGACCAATGCGGAGTTCCCGAGTGCCTCGTCGACGCCGCCGGTCAGCATCATGAATCCCGAGCCGCCGACGCGTCAGGCGGCGCCCACCGCAAACGCGGCGGCTCCGCGCGCCCCCGCAGCGGCCTCGGCGCAGGCCGCAGCTCCCGCCGCGAAGAAGCCGCCTGCGCCGAAGGCTGCGCGGGCGCCGGCGGCAGCACCGGTTCCGCTCACGCCGCCGGCCGCGGCTGCCCCGGCTGCGGATAACAAGTAGATCGGCATTCCAAATGCGTGGCTGTCCGGCTAATGCTGGGGCATGCCACTACATCTGATCAAGCTCGCCGTCGGCTGCGAATCCGTCAAGGAATTGAAGGAGTGGACCGCCGAACGGATGCAGACCGCCAAGAAGAAGGGTCTGCCGCAACATCACATCCACATCACCCGCATGGTGCCCAAGCGCGACGCCGAGATCCTGTCGGGTGGGTCGCTCTATTGGGTGATCAAGGGCGAGGTCGCCGCGCGCGAAAAGATCATCGGCATCGAGCCGTTCCGCGACAAGGACGGCATCGGGCGCTGCCGGATCGTGATGCAGCCGAAGGTGATTCCGGTGTCGCCGCGGCCGATGCGCCCGTTCCAGGGCTGGCGCTATCTCGCCGACGATTCGGTGCCGCCCGATCTCGGCAGGTCCGCCGCCGGCTCGATCGCGGCGATGCCTGAGCCGATGCGGCGCGAGCTGCGCGATCTCGGGCTGCTCTAAACCGCGATATTGTCGATCAGCCGGGTGGTGCCGAGCTTGGCCGCGACCAGGATGCGCAACGGTCCGTCGTTGCGCGAGCTGACCTGTGCCAGGGTCGCTGCATGGCGCACTTCGAAATAGTCGAGCTCAAAGCCGGCCGCCGTGATCATCGCGGCACCGCGCGCCATTGCGGGCGCGACCGCTTCGCCGGCGCGAATGCGCCCGGCGCTCTCCTTCATGGCGCGGTATAGCGTGGTTGCGGTCTGCCGCTCCTGTGGCGACAAATAGACGTTGCGCGAGGACATCGCGAGCCCATCGCGCTCGCGCACGGTGCGGGAGCCGATCACCTTGACGCCGAGCTCGAGGTCGCGAGCCATCTGCGCCACCACCCGCAACTGCTGAAAATCCTTCTCGCCGAAGATCGCGACATCCGGCCGGCACTGGGTGAACAGCTTGCCGACGACAGTGGCGACGCCGGCGAAGAAATGCGGGCGGAAGCGGTCTTCGAGGCCAGCCAGCGCCGGTCCCTCCGGCACGATGCGGGTGGCAAAGCCCTCCGGGTACATGGCCTCGGCGCCGGGATGCCAGACGATATCGACGTCCTCGGCGGCTAGCTTGGCGAGATCGGCCTTCCAGGTTCGCGGATAGGCGCCAAAATCCTCGGTCGGCGCGAACTGGGTCGGGTTGACGAAGATCGACACCACGACGCGGCTCGCGCGCCGCCTGGCGAGGCGTACCAGCGACACATGGCCGTCATGGAGCGCTCCCATGGTCGGGACCAGCGCGATCGTCGCCTTTCGCTTGCGAAGATTGTCGACGGCGCGTCGCAAGGCGGGGACCGTGCGGGCGATCAAGGGGCTGCGTGACATCAGAACTCGACGCGATCGGGAATCGACGGGCGCGTTCCGGCGCCCGGCAGGCTAACCTTAACAAGCGGCGACCATGGACGCCATGCATCCGGATGCGGCACAGCATCCCGCGCAAAGCCGCGCAAGCGTCGCGGCATTGTGGGCTGGATCACAGACGCGAAGCGGCGCCGCGATTCATGATGAAGGTCAGCGCGCCGCGATTTGTCTTGCCTGTCACGCATTTCACTTGACCGCAGACGCGGCCAACTCGAAGATATTCGTTAGGGGTGTTGAGGATCGCGATGCTTGTGCAAGCTAGCCAAGGCCAGTCCGGCTCGGCGCATGTGGTCGTGCTCGGCAACGAGAAAGGCGGCTCCGGCAAGTCGACCACCGCCCTGCACATCGCAGTCGCGCTTCTCAAAGCCGGCCAGCGCGTCGCCACCATCGACCTCGACTGCCGTCAGCAGAGCTTTACTCACTACATCAACAACCGTTCCGCCTGGGCGCGCCGAACCAAGCTCGACCTCGAACTGCCGTTGCATCGCTGCATCAAGCTTGGCGAAACGATGCAGGTTGCCGAGAACGAGAATTCGGAGTTCCTTCAGTTCATGGAGGCGGTCTCGGCGGTCGAGAGCAGCTTCGACTTCATCGTCATCGATACGCCCGGCACCGACAGCTACCTGATGCGGCTTGCGCACTCGATGGCCGACACGCTGGTGACCCCGATCAATGACAGCTTCCTCGATTTCGATGTGCTCGGCACTGTCGATCCCGCCAATTACGCGGTGACAGGCGAGAGCCACTACGCCGAGATGGTGCGGGATGTCAGGCGCAAGCGCCGCCAGCTCGACGGTGCGACCACCGACTGGATCGTGGTGCGCAACCGCCTGTCGATGCTCGGCTCCCGCAACAAGCAGCTGGTTGCCGATGGGTTGAAGGATTTGTCGCTGCGGCTCGGCTTCCGCTACGTCGACGGCTTCGCCGAACGGGTCGTCTATCGCGAGTTCTTCCCGCGCGGTCTGACCGCGCTGGACGAGATCGACGAGGCCACGCTCGGCATGCGGCCAAATCTCGGCCATCTCACCGCACGGGAGGAGGTGACGAGCCTGCTCCGCCAGCTCAAGCTTCCGCTCGACGAGCGCGGACGTCGCCGCGCGGCCAATCGCGCCGAGTGGTTCAACCAGGTCGACAAGCCGCTCGAGGTCCACGACATCCTCGGCGCTTGAGGCGGCGGTACATCGCTACTTCCAGTCGATCAAGAGGCCGGTCTCCCCCGGGGAACCGAGCCCGCGCTCAACCGTTTTCACCCCGTGTTTACTGCAAAACGGAACCCGATCGAGACAGGTTGCGTCGGATGGTGACGTGCACCCTGACGTAGCCGTGTGAGAGCGAGATGCCCAAGAAACGTGTGCGCCGCACAATGAAAGGGCTGCCGGTTCACAATATTTGGCCTTCCTGTCACGCGGCTGTGACATATATTAGGGAATAGGCGACCAGGGGCCGAAGAGCTCCGGAAGAACACGATTTTCAACAGGGATTCAGGCCGCAAGAGCCTGAGGCTGAGGACGAAAATGAAGCGTGGAATTGCCGTTCTGGTTTCGGTCAGTGCCCTCTGTGGCGTCGCCTATTTCACGGCGAGCAAGTGGGCAATCAGGCACGAGACCATCACCTTCTACGATGCCTCGCGCGACAACCGTGCGGTGCCCGTCGATATCGCGATCCGTCGTGACAAGGAAATGCAGGCCAATGCCGGCATGATCACGATGCCGGTCGCCGTGATCAACCACGGCAACACCGTCAAGAACACCGAGTACGGCTTCCTCGCCAACATTTTCGCCGCGCGCGGCTACCTCGTCGTCAGCCCGCAGCATGATTTGCCGACCGATCCACCGATGGTGACCAAGCCCGGCGAGATCTATGTCGGCCGGCTGCCGCAGATCCTGCGCGGCGTCGCCAACATCCATCTCGCCATGCAGGAGATGAAGAAGGTTCAGCCCAACGCCGACTACGAAAAGGTGACGATGGTCGGCCACTCCATGGGCGGCGACATCACGATGTATTTCGCCAAGCAGTATCCGGATGAGGTCAAGAAGGTCGTCACACTCGACAATCTTCGCGTGCCCTTCGTCACCGCCGGGAAGTTCAAGATCCTGTCGTTCCGCTCCACCGATCCGCAGTTCAAGGCCGATGCGGGTGTGATCCCGACCGACGAAGAATGCGAGAAGGCCGGCATCCAGGTCGTGAAGACCGAATTCCAGCACAACGACATGCGCGACACCGGTCCGGATGCTGCCAAGAACTCGATCCAGGGCATGCTCGACAAGTTCCTGAGCGCGACCGACAGTGAAGTGGCGCCGGTCGACACGCAATCGTCCCCGCCCAAGATTCTCGAGCCCGGGCCGGTCGCTTTGATGGCGCCCGCCAAGAGCTGACGCCTTCCTCGTCGTCGATACCGATTTCAAAGCCTCCGCCGGCTGCCGCCTGCGGGGGCTTTGCGCATTGACCGGGCTGCATGTGCTGACCACATTAGCCGCTCACGCAAGGGTCAAGGAAATGTCCGGCGAACCCATCAAACCGCGCGGCCGCGATGCCGTCTCGGCGCAACCAGGCGACGCTGTGCCGCAGGCGGGGACCTCGACCTCGGAGGACATCGCCGCCTTCGTCGCCAACGCGCGCGCGCTGTCACCGCATGCGCCCGGTGCAAAAGGGCGGCTGATCTTCGCGCTGGATGCGACGATGAGCCGGCAGCCGACCTGGGACATGGCTTGCGCGCTTCAGGCCGACATGTTCCGTGAGACCGCCGCGCTCGGCAGTCTCGACATCCGGCTCGTCTACTATCGCGGCTTCAACGAGTGCCGCGCCACGGGATGGATCTCCGACAGCGCCAGGCTGGCGGCGCTGATGAGCAAGATCGATTGCCGTGGCGGCGACACCCAGATCGGCAAGGTGCTGAGCGAGGCGCGGCGCGAGGCCGTCGCATCCGGCGTGCGCGCCGTCGTCTTCGTCGGCGACGCCATGGAGGAGAACGTCGACCAGCTCTGCGCCAAGGCAGGCGAGCTCGGCATGCTCAAAGTGCCTGTGTTCGTCTTTCAGGAAGGCCATGACGCGGTGGCCGAGAAGGCCTTTCGCGAGATCGCGCGCCTGACCGGCGGCGCTTGGTGCCGGTTCGATCCGGGCGCGGCGGCGCAGTTGCGCGAGCTGTTGCGCGCAGCCGCCGCCTACGCGGCCGGCGGACGCGAGGCGCTGTTGCAATTGGCCAAGACCGCCAGTGGCGCGGCCAGGCTGATCGGCCAGATGAAGTAGCGCTGGCGCGCGGTCGGCGGGGGCGCAAGGACTCGATGCTTTTTGGCGGTAGGCCGACTATATTCGGGCCATGACCCTGATCGCCGGCGCTATCGCAATTATCACCCTTTATTTGCTGCTCCAGATGTTCCGTTCGGCCAATCCGGCCGTGCTGGCACGCGCGATCAGGTTCGGTGGCGGCGTGGTGGCGCTGGCTGTCGCAGCGTTCACGGGCTTGAAGGGCGAACTGGTGGTGGCGATCCCGCTCGGGATATTCGGCGCCGGGCTCTTGGGCTGGACACCGATGGCAAACGCCGGCTTCGGCAATATCGGCGGGCTGTTCGGCGGGGGCGCGACGCGCCCGGCCGGTCAGGCCTCGCGCGTGCGCTCGCAATTCCTGGATATGCGGCTCGATCACGATTCCGGCCAGCTCGGAGGCCAGATCGTCGCCGGGCCTCACGCCGGGCGCGATCTCGATGAGTTTGATCTCGCGGCCCTGCTGGCAATGGTCCCGGCGTTCGACGCCGAGAGCGTGGCCCTACTTGAAAGCTATCTGGACCGCCGGTTTCCCGCTTGGCGTCAGAACGCGCAGGGCGACGCGGCAGGGGGGCAGCGCCGCACGGTGGCGAGCGGTAAAATGACGACGGAGGAGGCCTATCAGATCCTTGGCCTGCAGCCGGGGGCGGGGCGTGACGACATCAGCCGGGCTCACAAGTCCCTGATGAAGAAACTGCATCCCGACCAGGGGGGCTCGACGTATCTCGCTGCCCGTGTAAACGAGGCCAAGGATACTCTGCTTCGCACGCATAACGGCTAACTCCGGCACCACGCTACAAACGCTCGTCCCGTGTGAGCTCTGCTTGCTCTGTTTGCCGTCGCCCCGATGCCCGCCATTGTCGGCGTGGTCGATCCCTTGCGTAAAGTTTTAACCGTAAATCCTTGACGAGAGGTTGTCGTGGAACAGCCTCGTCGGTCACCGCATCCCGAAAATGAAAATGCCCGCGCAAGGCGCGGGCATTTTCATAGGAGCGGTGCGAAAGTTCAGTTGCGGACGGTCATGCAGGAGATATCGGCGCGCTTCAGGGTGCGGCAGACGGCTTCGGCCTGGTCGCGGTCGAGCCCGGCGAAGCGGGCGCGGTAGAGCTTGCGATTATCTTTCGCGACGACCGGCTCGGTGAACGGGTCGGCCTTGCTGAGCAGGCCGCGAGCCGAGCTGCGCGCCGCGTCGATGCGCTGCTGGGCTTCGTTCTCGCTCTCGAGCGCGCCGACCTGAACGATCCAGCCGCTGTGGGTAGCAACCGGCTTCGTGGTGGCGCTCATCTGGATCGGCTGCAGCGCCGGGTCGGCTGATGCGAGCTTCGCAGCAGCCGGGACGGGTGCGGCGGCGGTGGCGGCCGGCAAGACGCCGAGGGTGCCGTTGCCGGTGCCGAAGCCCGCCGGCTGCCGCGGCAGCTCGGCACGGGTGATCTCGGCCCTCGGAGCTTCCGGTTGGCTGGCCTCGGGCTTGTTGATGAGGTCTGCGCGGGCGACGACGGCACCGGAGGTTTCGGCGACTTCGGAGCGGGATGCGATCGTGCTCGTGACCTGCGGTGCGATCTGAGCCGGGGCGGCGGAGGCGACCTTCACCGCGCCGGCCTTGACCTGGACGGTCTTGACCCGGACCGGCTTCATCGGTTCGGACGAACCGGGGATGATCGAGAGCGGCTGGCTCGAGATCACGCCATTGGTGAGCGGCGCAGGCTCGATCTTGGATTCTATCGGCCGAACTTCAGGCCTATTGGCTTCAGATCTGGGCTGAGCCGGCGGCACCGCGGCAGCCGCAGCCGCAAGCGTCGAAAGGCGCGCGGCGAGACGCGACGGGGCTGCTTCGGGAGCAGGGGCAGCCGACGCCTGGACCTGCGGAGCGGAACGGGCCGGGGTTTCCGATGTATCGGCGACTTCGGCAGCGGCGTCGGAGCCGTTGCGTTCGGTGACCGCGGCGACGGTGTGGGTGGTCGCGGCCTTATCGAGGTTCTCCGCGAGCAGGTTACGCATGATGGCGTCGCGCGAGCCGCCGCTACGGCCGCCCAGCACCACGCCGATCAGGTGGCGGTTGCCGCGGCGCATCGAGGTCACGAGATTGAAGCCGGAGGCGCGAGTATAGCCGGTCTTGATGCCGTCCACGCCCTCGACATTCCCGAGCAGATGATTGTGGTTCCGGATCGACTGTCCGCGCCAGTTGAACGTCGAGGTCGCGAAATAGCGATAGTAGCGCGGGAAGCGCTCCTGGATGGCGCGGCCGAGCGTGGCCTGGTCGCGCGCGGTCGTGACCTGCTCGTCGTTGGGAAGACCGTTGGCGTTGCGGTAAACCGTCCTGGACATGCCGAGCGAACGCGCCTTGCGCGTCATCATCTGGGCGAAGTCGTCCTCGTCGCCGCCAATCGCTTCCGCGATCACAACGGCTGCGTCGTTGGCGGAGCGGGTGACGAGACCTTTGATCGCGTCCTCGACGCGGATGGTCTGGCCGGCACGCAGGTTCAGCTTGGTGGGATCCTGATCGGCGGCGTGCTGCGACACCGGCATCTCGGTGTCGAGCTTCATCTTCCCGGACTCGAGGCGCTCGAACAGCAAATAGAGCGTCATGATCTTGGTCAGCGAGGCCGGATGGCGGATCCCGTCGGGACTCGTGGCCTGAAGCACGGAGCCGGAGTTGCCGTCGACGATGATCGACGCGAATTTCGGGCTGGAACTCTCGGACACATCGCGCTGTACGCGGTGGTGCGCGGTGTGACGCCGGTGGCGCCGCGCCTCGGCAGCATCGGTGGTGAAGATGACTGCACTCGTGACCGCAAGAAGCCCAAAAACGCCAACCCGCGCCAAGCGCGAGGAAGACAAGTTTTTACGAAGCATGAAACCCCGTCCCCGTTTCTGACTTGATCACCGGCTCGTGAGGCGAAATTGTGCCCAAGGGACCCGGGATCATTACCTGCTCAGGCTGTCCTCCGCAGATGTTCGCCGCGGGGGACGTTGGACCTGAGCCGCTGTTCTGGCTAAGGTGATGTTCTCCAACGGCTTTTGGCCGCTTGTGGAAGTTGAACACGTCCAGGGAATCAAGGTAGGGGGCCGCGGTTTCCAAAAGCTTAAGGAACAATTGCGGGAAACCCCGGGAATCTTGGCAAATTTGCCCGCAATTTTGTGCGACGCACAAAATTCTTGACTTTTTTGTGCGTTGCACTAATCGTGAGCAGAGTCAGGGAGCCGGGGCTTCCGACAGGCTAGGGAAAAGGATTCCGAATGTTCAAGGTTGAAGACTTTCAGGGCTACGGGAAAGAGCACTTCGAGCAGTACGTCGCCTCCGCGACGTCGATGCAGCACGGCCTTCAGGCGATCGCCAGCGCTTATGGCGACTACACCAAGAAGTCGTTCGAAGACACCAAGTCCTTCGTCGAGAAGCTTTCCGGCGTGAAGTCGCTGGACAAGGCCGTCGAAGCGCAGACCGAATTCGCCCGTTCCGCCTACGAGTCCTTCGTCGCGGAATCGCAGAAGATCGCCGGCCTTTACAGCGACCTCGCCAAGCAGGCGTTCAAGCCGGTCGAGACCATCGTGTCGAAGTTCACCCCGGCCGCCAGCTAACGTTTCCTGACGTCCTGGAATCAAAAGCCCGGCTGCACTAGCCGGGCTTTTTTTGTTTGTCTCGAAGTGTAGGTCTCAGCGCGCCACGCGCAGCTTCCACAGCGTGCCGGTTTCCTTGAACATCGAGACGTCTGATCTGCCTTCGTCACCAGATAGAACTTGTCGGAGCGGCTCGCGCAATACTGCAGCACGCGGGAGGTCGGGTCGCTCCGGTGTTCACCTGCACCGTATGGATCGTGATGTTCGCCGCCTTGGCGTTATCGCACAGCTTCTTCTGCCGCGCGTCGATCTGCGAGGCGTGACGATCCCCGGAAATCTGTGCCTTTGCCCGTTTTCGCGTCACGCCATTGAGGGGCAATTGGTCCGTAGAAAACCGGAGATAGCCCGCGCGAAACCGCCGCAGCCGCGTTGCTGGCCGGGTTCCTGGTGAACATCTTCTAAACCGGCGGGGCGGAAGCTTTTGTCAAATCAGTCCGGATTGATTAACCTTGGTGAGGATCGCCCGGACCGGGAATCGGGACCGCCATGGCCGCATCGGCCGAGCTGCCGCACGCTTGCGGCGAGCCGGGGGCAGGCCCATATTCGGTGAGGCCGATCCGGTTTGGACCGGACCGGCTGGAAGCGGCGATCCAAAAGGCGGTGCGCCTGTGCGAAGCTCCGAAGGCCGGGGCTGCGCGGCGAACCGTCATACGCTTCCGTGGGGAATTTGAACGCCTGAGCCATGCCGCAACTGTCTTCCAGACCAGATCCGTCCGCGGCCGCCGCCGCCCACGCTGCCCTGATGAGCAACGACGAGAACCGTTCCGGCGGTCCTTCCGCGCCAAACACGTCCGTCATCACCAAGGTCAAGCCGAAGACCAAACGGCCGAACCTGTACCGTGTGCTGATCCTGAACGACGATTACACGCCGATGGAATTCGTCGTTCATGTGCTGGAGAAATTCTTCCAGAAGGACGCCGAGGCCGCAACCAAGATCATGCTGCACGTTCATCATCACGGGATCGGGGAGTGCGGCGTGTTCACCTACGAGATCGCCGAGACCAAGGTAACGCAGGTGATGGATTTCGCTCGCAAGCACCAGCATCCGCTGCAATGCGTGATGGAAAAGAAGTAAGACACGTTACGGCGCATTCGAAGCCGGTTCTTGTGCATGTCGCAGTGTGATTGCCGCGTGATGTCTGCGCGCGATGTTCGTTGCAGAGGGCAAAACTACGGAATTTCGGACCGGTGCTGATCGTGCCCAAACCGGAACGGGTTTTGCATCAAAAAATACCGTAGCTGTGCAGCCGCCTGAGTCGCGGAACCGGTCTTTCGCCGCGATCTTGTATAACTATATGTGACAAAGGTTGTTGTTGCCTGACCGGGCGATGGCGATCATGATGGTGGGGGCCATAGAGGACGCGAATGCCGACTTTTTCCCAAAGCCTTGAACAATCCCTGCATCGTGCACTGGCGATCGCAAACGAGCGTCATCACCAATACGCGACGCTCGAGCATCTTTTGCTCTCCCTGATCGACGACTCCGATGCAGCCGCCGTCATGCGCGCCTGTAGCGTCGACCTCGACAAGCTCCGTACGAGCCTCGTCAATTATCTTGAGACCGAATTCGAGAACCTGGTGACGGACGGCGCCGATGACGCCAAGCCGACCGCAGGCTTCCAGCGCGTGATCCAGCGCGCGGTGATCCACGTGCAGTCGTCCGGTCGCGAAGAGGTGACCGGCGCCAACGTGCTGATCGCGATCTTTGCCGAGCGCGAGAGTCATGCCGCGTATTTCCTGCAGGAGCAGGACATGACGCGCTACGACGCCGTCAATTATATCAGCCACGGTATTGCCAAGCGGCCAGGCGTCTCCGAGGCGCGGCCGGTGCGCGGTGTCGACGAGGAGACCGAGACCAAGGGCAGCGAGGACGCCAAGAAGAAGGGCGAGGCGCTCGAGACCTATTGCGTCAACCTCAACAAGAAGGCGCGCGACGGCAAGATCGATCCGGTGATCGGACGCAATTCCGAGATCAACCGCGCGATCCAGGTGCTGTGTCGCCGGCAGAAGAACAATCCGCTGTTCGTGGGCGAGGCCGGCGTCGGCAAGACCGCGATCGCGGAGGGCCTGGCCAAGCGCATCGTCGACAGCGAGGTGCCGGAGGTGCTGGCGGCTGCGACCGTGTTCTCGCTCGACATGGGCACGCTGCTCGCCGGTACGCGCTATCGCGGCGACTTCGAGGAACGCCTGAAGCAGGTGCTGAAGGAGCTCGAGGCGCATCCCAACGCCATCCTGTTCATCGACGAGATCCACACCGTGATCGGTGCGGGCGCGACGTCGGGCGGGGCGATGGATGCCTCGAACCTGCTCAAGCCCGCGCTCGCTTCCGGCACCATTCGCTGCATGGGCTCGACCACCTACAAGGAATACCGGCAGCACTTCGAGAAGGACCGCGCGCTGGTGCGGCGCTTCCAGAAGATCGACGTCAACGAGCCGACGGTCGAGGACGCGATCGCAATCCTCAAGGGCCTCAAGCCGTACTTCGAAGACTACCACCGGCTGAAATACACCAACGAGGCGATCGAGGCTGCGGTACAGCTCTCTTCGCGCTACATCCACGACCGCAAGCTGCCGGATAAGGCGATCGACGTGATCGACGAATCCGGCGCGGCGCAGATGCTGGTCGCCGAGAACAAGCGCAAGAAGACCATCGGCATCAAGGAGATCGAGACCACGATCGCCTCGATGGCGCGGATCCCGCCGAAGAGCGTGTCAAAGGACGATGCCGAGGTGCTCAAGCATCTCGAGCAGACCCTGAAGCGCACGGTGTTCGGTCAGGACAAGGCGATCGAATCGCTCGCCGCTTCGATCAAGCTGGCGCGTGCCGGCCTGCGCGAGCCGGAGAAGCCGATCGGCTGCTACCTGTTTTCGGGTCCGACCGGCGTCGGCAAGACCGAGGTCGCAAAACAGCTGGCGGCGTCGCTCGGCGTCGAGCTGTTGCGCTTCGACATGTCCGAATACATGGAGCGGCACACCGTGTCGCGCCTGATCGGCGCGCCTCCCGGCTATGTCGGTTTCGATCAGGGCGGCCTGCTCACCGACGGTGTCGACCAGCATCCGCATTGCGTGGTGCTGCTCGACGAGATCGAGAAGGCGCATCCCGATCTCTACAACGTCCTGCTCCAGATCATGGATCACGGCCGGCTCACCGACCACAACGGCAAGCAGGTCAACTTCCGCAACGTGATCCTGATCATGACCACGAACGCGGGCGCGTCCGATCTCGCCAAGCAGGCGTTCGGCTTTACGCGCTCGAAGCGCGAAGGCGACGACCACGAGGCGATCAACCGGCAGTTCGCGCCGGAATTCCGCAACCGTCTCGATGCCGTCGTGTCGTTCGGCCATCTCAGCGTCGAGGTGATCGGTACGGTGGTCGAGAAGTTCGTGCTTCAGCTCGAAGCGCAACTCGGCGATCGCGATGTCACCATCGAACTGTCCGACCCCGCCAAGACCTGGCTGGTGAAGCATGGTTACGACGAGCAGATGGGCGCACGTCCGATGGCTCGGGTGATCCAGGAGCACATCAAGAAGCCGCTGGCCGACGAGGTGCTGTTCGGCAAGCTCAAGGGTGGCGGCCATGTCCGCGTCGTTCTGGTCAAGGACGAGGCCGACGAGACCAAGGACAAGATCGGCTTCGAGTTCGTCGAGGGTCCGGTCACGCCGAAGCAGGAGAAGCTCCCGGGTGCCCGCAAGCGCCCGCCGGGCAAGTCCAAGCCCGGTGGCCCCGGCGGCTCGAAGGGGCCGACCAAGAGCCCGCTGGTCAAGGCTTGATCTGCGCGCGATGAATTGAAAAGGCCGGCTGAGAAGCCGGCCTTTCTCGTTGGCAGCCAAATATAAGCAAGAAGATCCGGTATGACCAACACGCCTTCTGCAAACTCGTCGTCAGCTTCCTCGATCCCCGCCGACGATCCCGGCCGCGCCCTGACGGTCGCCGATCCCGACGGCGCTGACGTGCCGCATATCTCTGTGGCCGGCGGCACCTACACGGTTCTGGTGTCGGGCGCGCAGACCGCAGGACGCTATTGCCTGGTCGACATGCTGGTGCCCGCCGGCGGCGGGCCCCGCCGCACCGCCACGACTTCGAGGAGATGTTCACGCTGCTCGAAGGCGAACTTGAATTCACCTTTCGCGGTAAGTCCCATACCGTAAGTGCGGGGTCGACCGTCAACGTCCCGGCCAACGCGCCGCACGCGTTCAAGAACGTGTCCGGCAAGACGGCCCGTATGCTCTGCATGTGCGCGCCAGCGGGACAGGACGAATTCTTCCTGGCGGTTGGCTTTCCCGTCGAAGGCCGCACATCGCCACCGCCGAAGCCGACCCCGGAAGAGATGGCCGAGAAAGGCAAGCTGATCGCAGCACTGCTGCCGAAATATCGCACCGAGATGGTGAAGATGTGAGGCGCGGCGGACGCAGCCGAAATCGGCCTTCCCAAATGGTCGCGCGCTATTCGCCGCGCAGGCGCTGGTCGTCCTGCACGCGAACATGCTCGGCGCCGCGCGCACCCGCGGACGACAGCCGCAACATGCTCAGCGCTGCGCCGCAGAGCGCGAAGCCGACGCCGGTCAGCAACGCGATCCTGGTTCCCTCGATCGGATAGCGGCCGAGGAAGAGTGCCACCAGCGCTGCGCCGGTGGTCTGCCCAAGCAGCCGCGCCGTCCCCAGCATGCCGCTGGCGCCGCCGGCACGCTCGCGCGGGGCGGCCGCGATCATGGTGCGGTTATTGGGGGTCTGGAACAGGCCGAAGCCGGCGCCGGCCAGCGCCATCCGCCAGACCACGTCGAGCGGCGTGGGCGCAGCCGGCAGCAAGGCGAGCGCAGCGAGGCCGCAGGCGAACAGCGTAAGGCCGATGCCGCCGAGCAGGCCGGCCGGATAATGCTCCACCAGGCAGCCGGCGAGGGGGGCTGCGAACGCCACCGCGATCGGCCACGGCGTGATCAAGAGGCCCATATGCACCGCCGAATAGCCGAAGCGGCTCTGGAGATAGAAGGGGATCGCGACGAAGGCCAGCATCTGCCCGCAGAACGAGGCGATCGAAGTCGCAATCGACAATGCGAACACGGGGATGCGCAACAGGTCGATCGGCAGCAGCGGCGAGGCCATGTGGGTCTCGCGGTAGATCAGCAGCGCGCCGGCGACGAGCGCGATGGCGAACTGCACGAGGCAGGTGATCGCGGCTTCGCCATGACCGACGCTATCGACGGCCGCGATGCCGACGCCGAAGGTGATCGCGGACAGCCCCGCGCTCTGCCAGTCGAAGGAATGGCTCGCAGGCCTGGTGTGCGGCAGGCTGCGCAGGCCCAGCACCAATGTCACCACGCCGAGCGGAACGTTGATGGCGAACAGCCAGGGCCAGCTGCCGAACGCCAGGATACCGGCGGCGAGCGTCGGGCCGACCGCGGCTGAGAAGGCGACGACGAGAGCGTTGAGCCCGATGCCGCGGCCGAGCTGGCTGCGTGGGTAAGTGAAACGCACCAGCGCTGCGTTGACGCTCATGATGCCGGCCGCGCCGAACCCCTGCACGATGCGTGCAATCGTGAGGAGCGGCAGCGTGTGCGCCAGCGCGCAGAGTGCGGAGGCAAATGTGAACAGCACCAGGCCGACCAGATAGACGCGGCGATAGCCGACGATCTCGCCGAGCGAAGCCAGCGGCAGCAGCGAGATCGTGATCGCGAGCTGGTAGCCGTTGACGATCCAGATCGAGAACGCCGGGCTGGCGTCGAGGTCGGCCGCGATCGTCGGCAGCGCGACGTTGGCGATGGCGCTGTCGACCACTGCCATGATAATGCCGAGCGCAATGGTCAGGACCGCCTGGCCACGCTGCGGCTGCGGCAGGCCGTCGGCGTGCTCCATGGAGGCTGGCAACATGATGGCGGCGTGCTTGATTCGAGCCGTGGTTCGTCTCCGGATTAGGAAATTGCGAGATGCATCGCAACCCGGCAGGATACGGGCGGTTCCTGCGCCGGGAGCGGGTCTCCCGGCAGCGCGGGCATGGGTCGGCATGGCCTCGCGGCTCACCAGCGGGAGGTCGACTTCCCGAACACATAGAGCGCGCCGAGCCCAACCGTCACCGCGGTCGAGACGATCAGGATGGTGCGCTCCCAATCGATCCGCTCCGCTCGGCGCGGTTGAGATTGAGAGCGGTGAACAGGGCCTTCATGGCAAATCGGCGCATCGGCTGCCTCGCGTGAGCGCACGATGCCACTGTCGGCGCGGGCCGGCTTGATGCAGCTCAAGCCGGACTGCGCCGGCGTGCCGGTCTCTACACCGCCGGCGGATTGCGGTCGGTGAAAGTTGTGCGCTGGTGCCAGTAAGGATAGGGCAGCGTCACCTTGCTCGCCGCATCGAGCTTGGCGATCTGGTCCTTGGTCAATGACCAGCCGACCGCGCCGAGATTTTCGCGCAGCTGCGTCTCGTTGCGCGCGCCGATGATCAGCGTCGAGACGGTCGGACGCTGCAGCAGCCAGTTCAGCGCGATCTGCGAGACGCTCTTGCCCGTTTCCCTGGCGACCTCGTCGATCGCATCGACGACGCGATAGACGTGCTCGTCCGGCACGGGCGGGCCGAACTCGGCCGTCTTGGGCAAGCGGCTTACGTCAGGCTTTGGCTGGCCGCGGCGGATCTTTCCGGTGAGGCGTCCCCATCCGAGCGGCGACCAGACCACCGCGCCGAGGCCCTGGTCGAGGCCGAGCGGCATCAGCTCCCATTCGTAGTCGCGCCCGATCAGTGAATAATAGGTCTGGTTGGCGACGTAACGCGGGAAGCCATGCTTGTCGGCAACGCCAAGCGATTTCATCAGGTGCCAGCCCGAAAAGTTCGACACGCCCACGTAGCGGATCTTGCCGGCGCGCACGAGCACATCGAGAGTCGCGAGCACCTCTTCAGGCGGGGTGAAGGCGTCGAAGCCGTGAAGCTGGAACAGGTCGATGTAATCGGTGCCGAGCCGGCTCAGCGAAGCGTCGATGGCTGTAAGCAGATGCTGCCGCGACGACCCGATGTCGTTGGGGCCGTCGCCGAAGCGGAACGTCGCCTTGGTCGAAACCAAAACCTTGTCGCGGCGGCCCTTGATGGCTTCGCCGAGAACGCGCTCGGACTCGCCGAGCGAATAGACGTTCGCGGTGTCGAACATCGACACGCCGGCATCGAGGCAGATATCCAGAAGGCGCCGGGCTTCGGTCGCGTCGGTGGTGCCCCACGCAGCGAGGCGGCCCACGCCGCCGAAGGTGCCGGTCCCAAGACTCAAGGCGGGCACCATGAGGCCCGAGCGGCCCAAGCGTCGGTATTCCATCGATTTGCTCCTCGGCTGGCCGCTGATTGATCCCCGCGACCTCTGTGCCGGATCGTAATGCAAGGCTGCGCCGTGTCCTACCTCGCGCTCACATACCGGCCTTGCTTGGAAACGGCCTAGTCGTGCAGACGCATGTCATCGAATGCCGCGTCAGTCACGCGCGGGCTGGCCGTCGTCGCCGGAAGCGGAGCCGCGCCCCTCGTTACTGGTGATTGAAGGCAGGTGGCCTCGTTCTCGCGCGCCGGCCGCGGCAGGAGCGTCAGGCTCCAGCCCACCGCAACAAGCACCGCGAGCCGGATCGCGATCACGCCGAGCAAGACTTCCGATCCGCTTATCGTGGCGTTGGTTCTCATGTGCAGAGCCTGATCCCGGCTGCAGCACCTGACAATCTGGAATTCACGAGCACGGCCTTCGCCTGAAGCGAAGGCTCGGGCCATTGGCTGCCCGGACGTCAATGCCGCGACTGGCTCTGCCGGAAGTCGCGCGGTGACATCCCGAAATGCTCGCGGAAGACGCGGCCGAAATGCGAGAGGTCGTTGAAGCCCCAGGCGAAGGCGATCTCGCTGATGTGGCGGTGAGCGAGCACGGGGGAGGCGAGGTCGCGCCTGCATTGAGCGAGGCGCTCACCGAGGACGTAGCGCTGGAACGAGGTGTCCTCGTCAGCCAGGAGATCGTTGACATAGCGGGACGAGATGCCGAGCGCCGCTGCGGTCTCGGACAGCGAGAGGTCGGGATCGGCAAGATGAGCCCGGATATGCGCCTTCAATCGGTAGAGCAGGGCGGAGCGATGCGTCGAGGACGGCAGCGGCGTCTTGCCCAGCCGCTCGCCCAGCGCCATCGCCAGGACATCGACGGCCTGTTCCGACAGAGCGGCGGCGTGGTGCAGATCGATCTGATCCGCGCTCTGGCAGAGCCGGTAGATGAAATCGTAGGCGATCCTCTGCAGTGGCGAGTCCGGCCCGAAAGAGGTGGCAGTAAGAGTTTCGGTCGCGCCGAGCCGGCGCTGCAGCATCTCGCGCGGCACCTTGAAGATGGTCTGCGTGAAGATGCCGTCGAATTTCAGCTCGTAGGGACGGGTGGTGTCATAGAGCGCAAACTCTCCCGGACTGACCACGGCCTCGCGGCCGTCCTGCACCACGCCGCCGGCGCCGCGATTGCCGAGCGCGATCAGGATGAAGTCCTGATCCGAGCGCGCGATGCGCGACGGCGTGCGCAACACGTGTTGACGGTCGGAGCAGACCTCGGAGCATTCCGCCTTGCCCAGTGGCGCCCGGGTGACCGTGCCGCGAAAGGCGCTGCCAAGATCGGACCTGCAGTCGAGCCCGACGAAGACGTCGCAAACGATTTCCTGCCAGAGCGCAAGCCGGCGGTGGCCTGGGCTGTCGTCCGTGGTGAACTGGATTGGCATCTGCAGAGCCTGCCTTTCACATCCCGCAAAATCGCGTGTCGGCGCTGGTCCCGACTGACGAAGGCAAATCCCGTACCGGGTCGGTGAATCCCGTCCGGTCGAGTTTTTGTTCCGCCGCGGTCGAGCGCCCGCCGCCCGGCTTGGTCAAATAGACTGCATCGGACCTGGCTTCC
Organism: Bradyrhizobium sp. Kon56; assembly: GCF_055807635.1. NCBI lineage: Bacteria > Pseudomonadati > Pseudomonadota > Alphaproteobacteria > Hyphomicrobiales > Nitrobacteraceae > Bradyrhizobium > Bradyrhizobium sp. Kon56. The sequence continues at coordinate 93,902 of NZ_JBVVOU010000022.1, forward strand.
GATCAACCGGCAAGGGAGGCGGGAATGGGCATCGAACATCCGAAATACAAGGTCGCGGTGGTGCAGGCGGGGCCCGCCTGGCTCGATCTCGACGCCTCGATCGACAAGTCAATCGCCCTGATCAGGGACGCCGCCGAGAAGGGCGCCAAGCTGATCGCTTTTCCGGAAGCCTTCATCCCCGGCTACCCCTGGCACATCTGGATGGATTCGCCGGCCTGGGCGATCGGTCGTGGCTTCGTGCAACGCTATTTCGACAATTCGCTGTCCTATGACAGTCTGCAGGCCGAGCGGCTGCGCGACGCCGTGCGCAAGGCCAAGCTCACTGCCGTGCTCGGTCTGTCCGAGCGCGACGGCGGCAGTCTCTATCTGGCGCAATGGCTGATCGGGCCCGATGGCGAGACCATCGCAAAGCGCCGCAAGTTGCGGCCGACCCATGCCGAGCGCACGGTCTATGGCGAGGGCGACGGCAGCGATCTCGCCGTGCACGCGCGGTCCGACATCGGCCGCATCGGCGCCCTGTGCTGCTGGGAGCATCTCCAGCCGCTGTCGAAATACGCCATGTATGCCCAGAATGAGCAGGTCCATGTCGCGGCCTGGCCGAGCTTTTCGCTCTACGATCCTTTCGCGCCGGCGCTCGGCGCCGAGGTGAACAACGCCGCCTCGCGCGTCTATGCGGTCGAGGGCTCCTGTTTCGTGCTCGCGCCTTGCGCGACGGTCTCGCAAGCCATGATCGACGAGCTCTGTGATCGGCCGGACAAGCACGCGCTGCTGCATGCCGGCGGCGGCTTCGCTGCGATCTACGGCCCCGATGGCAGCCAGATCGGCGATAAGCTCGCGCCGGACCAGGAGGGCCTCTTGATCGCCGAGATCGATCTTGGCGCCATCGGCATCGCCAAGAACGCCGCTGATCCAGCCGGGCACTATTCGCGCCCCGACGTGACCCGGCTCCTGCTCAACAAGAAGCGATACCAGCGCGTCGAGCAGTTTGCGCTGCCGGTCGACACCGTCGAGCCCACGGACATTGCCGCGGCGGCGAGCTGATCGCCGCAATTGAGGGGAGGCACGATCATGGAATCCGCAATTCCTCTGCATCTCGAGACGCCGCGCACGCGCCACAAGCGCGTGCCGGACGATTACCAGCCGCCATACCCGTCCTTCGTGGCGCGCTATAAGCCTTCCGTGAACCGGGTCGTGATGGCCTATTTCGGCCTTCAGTATCGCGGCACGGCGGCAGCTGCTGCAACGGACGCTCTCGCCGAAATCGCGGCGCGGTTTGCCGCGGAAGGCGGTCCTTCGCATTGGGACCGGGCGCAATATGTTGATCAGGCAGGCTACGAGAACGTCGTCTCGGTGGCCTATTGGGACGACATTGCGCGGTTCGACAAATGGTTTGCATCGGCGCGCGAGGCCTGGACCGGAGCGCAGCCCGAGGGCATCGGCACGTTCATCGAGGTGCTGCGCCCCACGGTGGCGCGGCACGAGACGCTGTTTTCCTCGCTCGGCCGGCCCGAGGGCGTCGCCGCAATCTCCGGCGGCATGAGCGGCGAGGTGCAGGAGCACGCCTATTGGGGCGGCATGCGCGACCGCATCCCGCTGTCACAGACCGATCCGATGTCGCCGGGCGGCAATCCCGAGCTGATCCGCGACGGCGCGCGGCTGCGCGTGAAGGCGCACGACAATCTCTGTCTGATCCGATCAGGCCAGGATTGGAGCGATACCGAAACCTCGGAACGAAAGCTCTATCTCGACGACGTCGAACCGGTGTTGCGCGAGGGCATGGATTTCTTGCGCGATGACGGCCTTGGCATCGGCTGTTACGCCAACCGTTACATGCGCGTGCTTGCAGCCGGCGGGGACGCGAGTGAAAAGTCCTACGGTCAAAGCTGGTGGAAGAGCCTGGCGGCGCTGGAGCGGTGGGCGGAATCGCATCCGACCCACGTCAGGATATTCGGCGCCGCGATGAAGTACCTGTCGACGCTCGGCCCCTCGGCAAAACTGCGGCTCTACCACGAGGTCACCGTGGCTGCTGCCGACGAGCAGTTCTTCGAGTACCTGAACTGTCACGCCAAGACCGGCATGCTGGCGGCGGTGGAGACCGTCGCCGCTTGATAGAGTTAGATCACGCAATGGCCGAGCAGCTCGGGATGCGCGGCGCAGATGTGATGCGCGCCGGCGTCCCGCAGCTCGGTCTCGCTGCCGTAGCCATAGAGCACGCCGATCGCGGTCATGCCGTTGGTGCGGGCGCCGACCACGTCATGGCTGCGGTCGCCGATCATGATCGCGCTGGCGGGATCGACCCTGGCTTCGTCGAGCGCGTAGCGCAGCAGGTCGCGCTTGTCGACGCGCGTGCCGTCGAGTTCGGAGCCGAACACCCGCTCGAAATACGGTTTCAGGCCAAAATGCTCGACGATACGGGTGGCGTAGACCGCGGGCTTGCTGGTCGCCACGAACATGCGCGGTGTTGTCGCGGCAAGCGTTGTCAGCGTGTCCACGATACCGGCATAGGCTTCGTTCTCGAACAGGCCGACGTCGCTGAAGCGCTCGCGATAGAGCAGCAGCGCCCGGTCGGCGAGTTCCGCGCTGCCCGTGAGCTTTTGCAGGCTGGCATGCAGCGGCGGCCCGATGCACCAGGTCAGCTCGTCCTCGCTCGGAACCGCAACGTTGAGCCGCTCCAGGGCGTACTGGATCGAGCGCGTGATCCCGGGCTTCGGGTCGGTCAGCGTGCCGTCGAGATCGAAATAAATGGTCACCATATTGTCGCGCCTGTGTTGATACCGCCGCCTATTGCCAGACCTAAACGAGGCCGGGGGCCAAGGCAAACGCGCAACCATTGTCACGCCGAAAATCGCCTTCCCGATACCGCGTATCCCTTAAAGCTCGCTATTCGCGGGAGGGAAGCGTAGAGTCGCGCCATCACCGCCTTTCCATTGGCATCGACCGGTGACTGAGGGTCACCAGCGCTCCCGCCGACTGAGCAGGAGCGTGCATGACTCGATTTCGTCTGGTCGACTGGATCCGCCGGAGAGCGCTTCTCGTCGCATTGATGCTTGGCACATTGATACTTGGCACACTGTCGCAAGGCGCTGTCGCGGCAGGACCGGACTGCCGGGCGATCGAAAGCACGAGCGGACGTCTCGCCTGCTACGATGCTGCGTTTCCTCCGAAGGAAAAAAAGCCCGCTGCTGCGGAAGGCGATGGGTCCCGTGCTGCCTACAAGGACCCGTTCGTGGCGGAAGAGGCCAGAACCGCGGCGAAGCTGAAGAACATCTGCCGCGGCTGTTGAGGGTTGCTCGTTCGCCGCGCTCGTCGATCAACGAGTCCGGACGAGGGATCGAGACGATTTTTTCAGGAGAGGCCGGATGAGCGAGCGACTTGAAACCCTGAAGAAGGCCCGTGAGCGCATGATCGAGGACAGGGACGCGCATGCGAAAGTGCTGGCCGCCCCCTTTGTGCGCGACACGGCCGAGCGAGCGCGCAACAAGTTTATCGAGATCCAGGCGCTGATTGATGCCCTCGACCGCGCCATCCGGGGCGAAATCCCGGTTGCGGTCAAAAACTAAGGCGGTAGGCAGCGAGACCAGCGGAGCGCCGCTACCGCTCCCTCATTGCTGTCTCGCCCATTCAACGATGGCGGTCGCCTCCGCGCCTGCCCGGGTTTCCCAGGCGGTGATCGCGCCCGTTGCTGCCTTCCGCAGCCCCGTGACAAGGGACGCAGGCGCCGGCTCGGCGATATGGACGCCATTGTCGCGCATGCGCGCATAGTTCTCGATGGTGCGGTGGCTCAATAGCGCCAGCTGGCTCTGCTCAGTCTCGGCCGCCGCCGCCAGCACCTCGCGCTGCATCGGTTCGGACAGTTCGGCAAAGGCGTCGCTGCGGACGAAGGCGATCGAGATTGGCATCGCGTAGTTGATGGCCGTGAAATGCGGCAGGAAGTCCCACAATTTGCGTCCCGCGCCGCCGTCGCCGGAGGTGAGGAAGGCATTCAGCCGGTGTTCCCTCAGTCCGGCGAGCGCCGCATCCATCGGCAGGAATTGCGCGTTCGCGCCGGCTGCGCGCATGACCTCGGTGGAATTGGCATCGTAGGTTCGCAGATTCAGTTTCGGCAGGTCGTCAGCACCGTCGAGCGACTGCTCCGACCAGAGGCCCGTGGCCGGCCAGATCGTCACATAGAGCAGCTTGAGGCCGCGCGCAGCCAGCGCCTTCTCATAGAGCGGTCGCGCCCGCAGATTGGTGGCCCGGGCGAGATCCACCGATTGCACGAGAAAAGGCAGGGTGGACAATCCGAGCACAGGGTCGAGGCCCGAGAGCGCGCCCGCGAAGGCATCGCCGCCCGCGATCCGGCCGTCCAGCGCCGCGCGCGGCATCTCGCCCGAGTTGATCTTGAGCTGGTTGTCGAAGGCGTTAGTCACGGTCACGAAGCCGTGGGTACGGTCGGAGACGCGGCTGGCGAAAGTCGCCAGCCCAATCCCGGAGATGTTATTCTCAGGGTATTCCGTGGTCATCCGCCAATTGACTTGAGACGCGACTTGAGACGTCACCTGCGCGGCGGCTGGCGCGACGCTCAGGATGAGCGCGGCGAGGACAAGGATCGCGCGGATCCGTTTGGCGGGGTAACGCATTGGGAGAAGCAGGTCAGGCAGCATAATATTGGCGACCCGTCGAACCATGGCACGATGCCACAACATTGTTGATCACACTGTCGCATGCCGCGCCGAGGCGCGCCACCGCCGTGCCTGCGCGCGATGGGTGCAGATTGCGATGTGCATCATCTCCGCGCTGCTTGTCTCGTCGACCCAGGCCGCGGCATGGGACAGTTCGCCCGCCAAGACCGACGTTGCCATCCCAAGCGTCGAAGAACTCGCTGTGCAGCCGGAGAAGCCCGGTGCGCGGGAGAGCGACACGCGGGAGTCGATCTGCCTGATCATCGAGGCCGCGGCGCGCGATGCCAATCTTCCGCTGGAGTTCTTCGCCCGCGTGATCTGGCAGGAAAGCCGCTTCCAGACCGATGCGGTCGGGCCGGTGACGCGCAGCGGCGAGCGGGCGCAGGGGATCGCGCAATTCATGCCGGGCACCGCGAGCGAGCGCGGGCTGCTCAATCCCTTCAATCCGGTGCAGGCGCTGCCGAAGTCGGCGGAATTCCTGAACGAGCTGCGCAACCAGTTCGGCAATCTGGGGCTGGCGGCGGCCGCCTACAATGCCGGGCCGCGCCGGGTGCAGGAATGGCTCGCCGGCACCGGCGGCATGCCCGAGCAGACCCGCAATTACGTTCTTGCGATCACCGGCACGAGCGTCGATGCGTGGGCCAAGGCAGGCGCGACCGGCAAGGGGCCGCCCAGCGTGCCGCCGACGAGCTGCCGCGATCTGATGGCGCTTTTGAAGCGCGCGCCGAATGCCTTCGTCGCCGAGCTCGAGCAGCATGTGGAGCTTGCGGCTGCAAAGGTCTGGGGCGTGCAGCTCGCCGCGGGCTTTGACCGCAACCGCGCGCTGGCGATGTACTCCCGCGCGGTCACGCGGCTGAGCGCCGTGATCGGCGAACGTGATCCGAGCCTGCTCAGCTCGGTGATGCGCAGCCGCGGCACGCGCGCCTTCTACCAGGTGCGCATCGGCGCCGATACGCGGAGCGAGGCGGATGAACTCTGCGGTCGCATCCGCAAGGCCGGCGGGGCGTGCTTCGTGCTGAAGAATCGCGGTGTGAGCGGGTAGGGCATCTGTCCCAGCGTGCATGCCAGCCCCGCCGTGCGCTTTCTTGACGCGAGGCGCCGCATTGCCCGTTATGCGGGCACGATTCCTCATCCGGCCAAGACTCCCCGTGGCGCTTCCTCCGCTCAATTCACCTCAATGGCAAAGTCCCTGGCGCGCCTTTGCGTGGGGGCTGCGCTCGATCACGCAGACCATCCTCACGCTCGTGCTGTTCGTGACCTATCTCGGCATCGGCGCGCTCGCCCACGACACACATTTCAGCCTGCTCTGGGCGCTCTGCTCGACGCTGTTCGTCTGGGCAGGTCCGGCGCAGATCATCCTGATCACCACGCTTGGCTCCGGCGCGACGATCGTCCAGTCCGCGATCGCGGTCACCGTCAGTGCGATCCGGCTGTTTCCGATGGTGGTCTCGGTGCTGCCGTTGATGCGCACGCCGACGACGAAACGGCGCGAGCTGTTTTTCGCGGCGCATCTCACCGCGGTGACACTGTGGGTCGAATGCCATCGCTTCCTGCCGCAGGTACCGCGTGAACGCCGGATCGCCTTCGTCAACGGACTTGGCTTCGGTCTTGTCTCGGTGTGTCTCACCGCCAATGCGGTCGGCTATTTCCTTGCCGCCAATCTGACTCAGACGCTTGGCGCGGCGATCCTTTTGCTGACGCCGCTGTCCTTCCTGTTCTCGACCGCACGCAACAGCCGCGAGGTCGCCGATGTCGTCGCCCTCGCGCTGGGCATATTGCTGTATCCGCTGGCCGCGAAGATGAACTCCGGCCTCGACATCCTCGTCAGCGGCCTCGCGGCTGGCACGATTGCTTATGGCGTGCATTGGTGGCGGGAGGTGCGCGCATGAGCTTTGCGCAGCTCATTGGCGACTGGCACGCCCTGGCGGTGCTGTTCGTCGCCGGCGTTGTTCCCAACCAGATATGGCGCATGCTGGGCCTGTGGTTCGGCGGCGGCATCGACGAGGGCTCCGAGCTTCTGGTCTGGGTACGGGCGGTCGCCACGGCGATCCTGGCCGGCGTCATCGCCCAGATCGTGGTCGAGCCCCCTGGGGCGCTTGCGAGCGTGCCGGACGCCCTGCGCTACGGTGCGGTCGGCGCCGGCCTCGTCGTCTTCCTGCTGGCCCGCCGCTCGATCTTCGCGGGCGTGGTCGCGGGCGAAGTCTTCATGCTGGCCGGCAAGTGGTGGTTGGGCTAAAACCGCCGGCGAACAGCAGGGAATTGGACATATGGTTCGCGAAAACCAGCTCCGCGAGGGTGAAGTCTCCATCGAGCTGCCGCCGACGCAAGATGCCGGCCTCGTCTTCATCGGCCGCATCCGCACGCCCTGGAGCTCGCGGATGGAGACCCCGCGGCAGGGCCGGACAGACGGCCCGATATGTCGGCTCGAGATCTTCGAGCCATTCGTGCCGGCGATCAAGGGCGTCGATTTCTACAGCAATCTCGAAGTGCTTTACTGGCTCGACAAGTCGCGCCGCGACATCGTCCTGCAAAGCCCTAAGAACAACGAGAAGACCCGCGGCACGTTTTCGCTGCGCTCGCCGGTGCGCCCTAATCCGATCGGCACGTCGATCGTGAAGCTGGTCGGCATCGAGGGCAACGCGATTCTGGTGCGCGGGCTCGATTGCCTCGACAACACGCCGCTGATCGACATCAAACCAGATCGTTGCGAGTTCACGCCGCTGGCCGCCCCGCAGCCTGGAGATTTTCAGACGGAGTGAAGTGTCTCCTCCGTCATTTCGAGGAGCTCTTGCGACGAAGCAATCCAGACTGTAGCCGCGGAGGCAGTCTGGATTGCTTCGCTGCGCTCGGAATGACGAGTGGAGAGCGTCAGCCCGCCTTCAACGCCGCGATCAGCTTGGTCGCGTTCTCTTCCAGCACCTTGACGTCTTCCTTGCGGCTGGCGGGCGGAAGCATCGCCACGCCGTCGTGGCGCGGCATCACGTGCATGTGGAGATGAAACACCACCTGTCCGCCGGCCGCCTCGTTGAACTGCTGCACGGTGATGCCGTCGGCCTTGAACGCCGTCATCGCTGCGGCAGCGATTTTGTGTGCGCCGCGGGCGACGTGGGCGTAGTCGTCCGGCTTGATGTCGAGGATGTTGCGGGCAGGAGCTTTTGGAATCACCAGCGTGTGGCCCGGTACCCGCGGCATGATGTCGAGAAAGGCGAGCACGTGCTCATCCTCGTAAACCTTGTGGCAGGGGAATTCACCGCGGAGGATCTTCGCGAAGATGTTGTCGGGGTCGTAGGCGGTCATGGCGGCGGCTCCCTGGAATTTTGCGCTTACTGTCACCAGCCGCAACGAACCGTCAAGGCGCCTCGTCGGCGCCTTTGCGGAACGGGCCGAGCTCGGCCAGCTCCCGTCCGGCTTCTGCAACATAGGCGCGCTCGCGCTTGAGGTAATCGTCGATGGCGCGGCGCAAGCCCGGATCAGCGATGAAGTGAGCGGAGTGGGTGGTCCGCGGCAGGTAGCCGCGTGCGATCTTGTGCTCGCCCTGCGCGCCGGCTTCGACATTCGCCAAACCGCGTTTGATGGCGAAGTCGATCGCCTGGTAATAGCAGACCTCGAAATGCAGGAAGGGATGATGCTCGACCGCGCCCCAGTTGCGGCCGAACAGCGTGTCCGAGCCGATGAAGTTGATCGCGCCCGCGATCCAGCGATCGTTGCGGCGTGCCATGACCAGCAGCACGTCCTGGCTCATGGTTTCGCCGATCAGCGAGAAGAATTCTCGCGTCAGATAAGGCCGGCCCCATTTGCGCGAGCCGGTCTCCATGTAGAATTGAAAGAAGGCCTCCCAGGCATCTTCGGTGATCTCCTTGCCCGTGAGGCAGTGGATGGTTACCCCGGCAGCCAGCGCATCGCGCCGTTCGCGCTTGATCGATTTGCGGTGGCGGGAGTTCAGCGTCGCCAGGAAATCGTCGAAACTCGCAAAGCCTTCGTTGTGCCAATGGAACTGCTGGTCGGTGCGCTGGAGGAAGCCGTGCTCGGCGAGCAGCTTCCACTCCGCCTCGCGGGCGAAAGTGACGTGCACCGAGGAAGCCTTGCTGACACCGCACAGCGCCACCAGCCCGCTCGCCAGCGCTTCCATGATGTGCTCGCGGTCAACGCCGTCGCGGACCAGCAGCCGCGGTCCCGTCGCCGGCGTGAACGGAACCGAAACCTGCAGCTTCGGATAGTACCGCCCGCCGGCGCGCTCATAGGCATCGGCCCAGCCGCGGTCGAAGACATATTCGCCTTGCGAGTGCGATTTCAGATAGCAGGGCACGACGCCGGCGACGCGACCGTCGACCTTGGCCACGAGATGCCGCGGTCCCCAGCCGGTGCGGATCGTGGCCGAACCCGATTTCTCAACGGCCGATAAAAACGCGTGGGACACGAAGGGGTTATAGCCGGGCTTTGAGAGGCCGAGGGAATCCCCTGGAAGTCCGGATGAGGTTCCCTTGCCATGCCCATTACAAGACTTGCCGCCGGGATTGGCGCAGGCGTCCCAGTCGTCCGGCGATACTTCGCCAATGGAAGGTACGGCCTCAAGGGTGATTTCGGATGGTGCCATCGTGCCCAAGATCGTGCATTGCAGCAGCGACTTCAAGAGTGGGAAACATCAAGCCTAGGGTACGAAGCCCTCGAAGATCATCTGATCCGCATATTGCGCGACCCGCGTCCGCTGCTCGGTCGTACGCACGGTCCAGCCCAGTAGAGCGCAGCCGAACACATTGCGGGCGATCCAGGGGGCGGGGGCGGGCAGGTCGTCGACCCTAAAGGCGACGAACTGCGGCTGGGTCTGAAAGCCATGGCGCAGGTACAGCATGCTGTCGCGCTGCTGCTGCGTCAGGTGAGCCCAGTAGTCGTCCTGATAGCTCCGTTGCGCGACGATGCCGCGGGGGCGGGATGGCAGCAGCTCGCGCAGCGCCAGCACCTGGTCCGGGTCGAACGACATGCCGACCGCTGGGCCATCATAGGACGCGAGCACCTCGGCCATCCGCTTCACCAGCTTGCGGTCGCGGTCAAAACGGCTCTTAACCTCGATCACCAGCGGCACGCGGCCGCCAACAAGGGCGCAGAGGTCGCTGAGCGACATCATCCGCTCGGCCGTGTCCTTGAACGTGAGCGCCTTCAGTTCAGTGGCGGTTTTCTCGACCAGCGGGCCGGTGGCCTCGGTCAGGCGGCCGAGCGCATGGTCGTGATGCACCATGGCCTCGCCGTCGGCGGAGAGCTGGATGTCGACCTCGATGGAGAAATTGCCCGCAATTGCAGCCTTCACCGCGCCCGGCATGTTCTCGACGATGCCGCGGGAAATGTCGTGCAGGCCACGATGGGCGACCGGGCGGGCTGTCAGCCAATCAGGAGCGCGCATTCGCCTCAGGCGACCTCAAACACGCCTTCGACCTCGACCGCCGCATCCGCGGGCAGGGAGGCGACGCCGACAGTGGTGCGGGCATGACGGCCCTTGTCACCGAAGGCGGCGACCATCAGGTCGGAGGCGCCGTTGAGGACCTTCGGCCCGTCCAGGAAGTCCGGCGCCGAGTTGATGAAGCCGCCGAGGCGCACCACGCGCACGACCTTGTCGAGGTCGCCCAGCGCCGCCTTGACCTGGGCCAGCAGATTGACGGCGCAGCCGCGGGCGGCCGCGGCGCCGTCTTCGATGGTCACGCCGGCGCCGAGCTTGCCCTTGGCGATCAGCTTGCCGGCGGGATCGAAGCAAACCTGGCCGGAGACGAACAGCAGATTACCGGTGCGCACGAACGGCACGTAGTTTGCCACGGGGGTGGGGGCCTCGTGCAGCTTGATGCCCTGTTCCGCCAGCTTCTGCTCGACCGTGCCCGCCATGTCCGACCTCGTTGTGCAAAAATCCATCCACCCGGGCGCATCCCTTGCAGGCCGGGCGGGCCCTGTTTCGCCCATCGTGCCGCCACATGCAAGCAACCGTCGGGGGTGGCATTTTGTTGAGGCAGGGCAGGAGGTTCAACGCAAAGGCCGCAACTTTACGTGAAACGGCCTCAGTTGCGACGCAATGGAACGGTCATTAAAATGTCGAATCTGCGCTTTCCTCAGGAACCAGACATGCTGCACCTTTTCCGGACTTCGCTCGGTGTGACGGCGCTCGCGGCGGCCGCTCTCGGCTCCGGAGGCGGGGCGTTGGCCGCGAACGGTCCGTTTCTCGCGCATCAGGCGCTCTATGATTTGAGCCTGGTGAAATCGCGCTCGAATTCGATCAACAGCGCGCGCGGCCGCATCCTCTACAATTTCACGGGAAGTTCGTGCGAGGGCTACACCTCCGAATTCCGCCAGGTTTCCGAGCTCGACAGCGGCGAGGGCAAGGTCACGCTCAGCGACCTCCGCTCCAATTCCTGGGAGGACGCCGGCGGCAAAAGCTACCGCTTCAAGATCGAGACGCGGATGAACGAGGCGGATGCCGGCCGGGTCGACGGCTCGGCGGAGCGCGACGGCGACCACATCAACGTCAAGCTGAAGCTGCCGGCGCCGAAGACTTTCACGCTCGACGGCAAGATCGTGTTTCCGACCGAACAGATCCAGCGCATCATTGCCGCCGCCAAGGAGGGCAAGTCGCTGCTCGAGCTCTCCGTCTATGACGGCTCCGACGATGGCCAGAAGGTCTACAACACGCTGACCGTGATCGGCCAGCCGATCCCCGCCGAACGCGAAGGCTCGCCCGATCCCTCGACGTCCGACGAGCACATGAAGTCCCTCAAGCGCTGGCCCGTCACCGTCAGCTATTTCGATCGCGAGGCCCAGCAGAAGGAAGGCGAGCAGACGCCGGTCTATGCGATGGCGTTCGAGCTCTACGAGAACGGCGTCTCGCGCCAGCTTGTGCTCGATTACAACGATTTTGTGATTTCGGGCGCGATGGGCAAGTTCGACGCGAAGGACAGCAAGCCCTGCAATTGAGGGCTGGCCTGCAACGCGGTCTCTGGCTACGCTCCTCCCAACCACAAACATCCGGGAGGCTCGTCATGCCCAAGCTCGATCATCTCCGTCCCAGCGGCCTGCATCACAATCCCGCCTATTCGCATGTCGTCACCGCCACGGGGGCGCGGACGATTTACATCTCCGGCCAGGTGTCGGTGGATGAGGAGGGGCGGATCGTCGGCGAGGGCGACATCGCCGCGCAGACCACGCAGGTGATGCAGAATCTCGGGCACGCGCTGAAAGCAGCCGGCGCGAGCTACGCCAATATCGTGAAGATCACGACCTTCGTCGTGAACTACAAGCCGGAGCTGCGCCCGATCATCGGCAAGGCCCGCTCGGCCTTCTTCGAAGGCATGGAGCCGCCGGCGAGCACGCTGGTCGGCGTCTCGGCGCTCGCCGCGCCGGAATGGATGATCGAGATCGAGGCGGTGGCTGTCGCGGATTGAGATCTTTCGCTACAAGTGTGTTGCGTTGGACATCTCTCGCAGAAGAACCATCGCGTCGTCAGCCCTGTCTGCCGGCACAAACAAATGATCGTGGTGGAACGCCGAAACGGCGTTCACGCTGATGCCGGCTGCGGCGAGACGTGCCGTGATCGCCGCCAGGAAGCCGACCGCATCGAGTGCGGAGTGAACCGTCAGGGTGATCAGGCACGATGCAAATGCGTGGCGTAGTCCTGCCGCTTCGGCCTCTTCGCGCAGGAGCACCAGCGTCGTTCCTTCCTGCTCGCAAAACGTCAGCAGTGGACTGAGCGCTGCGGGAACTGGCTCGTTCGTCGGGATCGTGCAGAACACGAAGATGCCCGGCCGCATCTCCGGCTTCATGTGTCTCAGCAGTGCGTGGAGGTCGCGTTCGCCTGTCATCACTCCTGCGCCTTTTCCGGCCCCTCATACGCGATGCCGCGGATCACTGCGGCGCTGCCGAATTTCTTGCGCAAGCTGTCCACCGCGCGCTCGGCATGGGCGGCGCGGCGGTCGAGCATGTCGGTGTCGTCGGCGACTGAACCCTCGCGCAGGGCGCTGACGCCGGCGCCCATCAGGCGGAAGGCGGTGCCGTCGATCTCTTTCGCCAGCATCTCGCGGCAGATCAAGAAGATCTTCGCGGCAAGCTGCGTCGGGGCCGTGATCGACTGCGAGCGGGTGCGCTGGCGGAAATCGGCGGTCTTCAGCTTCAACGTGACGGTCAGGCCGGCGAGCTCGCTGCTCTTAAGGCGAGACGACGTCTTTTCGCACAGCCGCCACAAAATCTTCTCCAGCGTCGCGAAGTCCCGGATGTCGGTCTCGAACGTCGTCTCGCTCGAAATCGTCTTGGCGCCCCGATCGGGCTCGACGCGGCGGTCGTCGATGCCGCGCGCGAGTCGCCACAGCCTGCGGCCGTCACTCGGAAACTGCCGCATCACCTCGATCTCGTCGGCCTTCTGCAGGTCCGCGATGATGCGGAAGCCGCGTTGCACCAGACGCTCCTGCGTCGCGGGTCCAACGCCGAAAATGAAACCGACCGGCTTCTCCGCCAGCATCAGGCGCGCTTCCTCCTGGTCGAGCGCAGCAAACCCGCGCGGCTTGTCCAGGTCGGAGGCGATCTTCGCCAGGAACTTGTTGCAGGAGAGGCCGACCGAGACGCTGATGCCGATGTCGCGCTCGATGTTGCGTGCGAACCGCGCCAGCACCTTGGCCGGGATCATGCCGTGCACCCGCTCGGTGCCGGAGAGATCCAGGAACGCCTCGTCGATCGAAAGCGGCTCGACCAGCGGCGTCAGCGCTTGCATGGCCTGGCGCACCTCGCGCCCGACCCGGACATATTTCGCCATGTTCGGCGGGATCACGGCGGCATGCGGGCAGGCTTCCAACGCCTTGTACATCGGCATGGCCGACCGCACGCCGTAGGTGCGGGCGATGTAGCAGGCGGCCGACACCACGCCGCGCTTGCCCCCGCCGATGATCACGGGCTTGTCGGCGATGTCGGGATTGTCGCGCTTCTCGACGGTCGCGTAGAAGGCGTCGCAGTCGATATGGGCGATGGTCAGGCTTGCGAGCGCGCGGTGGCGGGCGAGGCGGGGGGAACCGCAGGCGGAACAGCGCCGCACGCCCATATCCAGATCGGCCGAACAATCCCGGCAGAAGCAGCGGGGCCCGGCCGTCTCCAAGGAGGTCACGGCACGTCGCGCTCCCAATTGGGGTCGCCGAGCGCGTCGCCGAGAACCTGCCGCGCTGCGGCAACGTTGGTCGGATGCAGTTCCGCCGTGCTGGCAAAAGCCTTCACGGTGGCGTCGTCGCGCATCACGAAATCGAGCACGCTCAGCAGGAAATTGGGGTCCGAGGCGGCATTGCGCAGCATCTCCGGGCCGACCCCTGTCTCGGCCAGGAACAGGCCCAGCCGCTCGGGTTCGCCCGCGACGAAAGACAGCGCCTGAAGCGCAACGATTTCAGCGACTTCGCGCGGGTTGTGAACAGGCTTTTTCACGTGGCCGGTTTGCCTTTCCGTTAACTTTCGGTGTCTACTTTGGGGCCACCATGCCCGAGTCTCGTTTCCAAGTCTCTTGCCCAGTCTCTTACCCAAGTCTTGCGACCCCCGACAAGCAACTGGAAACCACATCGCAGAAAGTCGGCCCTCGGGTTTAACGAAACTCAAGCGAATTCGAGGCTAGTTTGAATCCAGTTTTCGAAGCGCCGGCGACCGGCGCCTGAGGCGTCACATGCATCGGTCTGCGGACCAATCAGGAGGGCGGGATGGCTAAGACCGTCCTCATCGTGGAAGACAACGAGCTCAACATGAAGCTCTTCCGCGACCTGTTGGAGGCGCACGGCTACCAGACCACCGGCACCAGCAACGGCTACGAGGCGCTCGACCTCGTTCGCAAGATGCGGCCCGACCTCGTGCTGATGGATATCCAATTGCCGCAGGTCTCGGGCCTGGAGGTGACGCGCTGGATCAAGGACGATCCGGAGCTGCGCAGCATTCCCGTCGTCGCCGTCACGGCGTTCGCGATGAAGGGCGACGAAGAGCGCATCCGCGAGGGCGGCTGCGAGGCCTATTTGTCCAAGCCGATCTCGGTCGGCAAATTCATTGAGACGGTCCGACGTTTCATCGGATAGGAAGTGAGTTCACAGTGTCCGCGCGTATTCTCGTCGTCGATGACGTCCCTGCCAACGTCAAGCTGCTCGAAGCCCGCCTGTCCGCCGAATATTTCGACGTGATGACCGCCGCGAACGGCACCGAGGCGCTGGCGATCTGCGCCCGCGCCGAATGCGACATCATCCTGCTCGACGTCATGATGCCGGACATGGACGGTTTCGAGGTCTGCCGCCGCCTCAAGACCGATCCGGCCACGCATCACATTCCCGTCGTGATGGTCACCGCGCTCGACAGCCCGTCCGACCGCAACCGCGGGCTGGAAGCGGGCGCCGACGATTTCCTGACAAAACCCGTCTCCGATGTCGTGCTGATCGCGCGGGTGCGCTCGCTGACCCGGCTGAAGATGATGACGGACGAGCTGCGCATGCGCGCCATCACCTCGCTCGAGATCGGCATGCAGGCGCCCGAGCGCAGTGCGATCTCCGACACCGGCAAGGGCGGCCGTATCCTGCTGGTCGACGACCGACAGTCCTCCTATGAACGGCTGGCGACGATCCTTGCCGCCGAGCACACCATCGACGTCGAGCCGAACCCGACGGAGGCGCTGTTCCACGCCGCCGAGGGCAATTACGATCTGCTGATCGTCTCGCTCGACCTCAACAATTTCGACGGCCTGCGGCTGTGCAGCCAGGCGCGCTCGCTGGAGCGCACGCGGCATGTGCCGATCCTGGCGATCGCCGACCCCGAGAACGCGACGCGGCTGCTGCGCGGGCTCGAGATCGGCGTCAACGACTATCTGCTGCGTCCCATCGACAAGATCGAGCTGCTGGCGCGCGCCCGCACCCAGATCCGCCGTCGCCGCTACACCGACCATTTGCGCGACAACGTGCAGAATTCGATCGAGATGGCGATCACCGACGCGCTCACGGGGCTGCACAATCGGCGCTACATGGAGAGCCATCTCGCGACGCTGGCCGAGCAGGCCGCAACGCGCGGCAAGCCGCTGGCGCTGATGATTCTGGACATCGACTACTTCAAGTCGATCAACGACAATTACGGCCACGACGCCGGCGACGACGTGCTGCGCGAATTCGCCGTGCGGGTGCGCAAGTCGATCCGCGGCATCGACCTTGCCTGTCGCTACGGCGGCGAGGAATTCGTCATCGTGATGCCGGAGACCGATCTCCACGTCGCGGGCATGGTCGCCGAGCGCCTGCGCCGCTCGATCGCCGGCGAGCCCTTTGCGATCCACAAGGGCACCAAGCGCATCGAGGTCACGATCTCGATCGGCCTGACCACGCTGGAGCAGAAGGGCGAGGCGGTTGGCGACGTGCTCAAGCGCGCCGATACCGCGCTCTACCGCGCCAAGCACGACGGCCGCAATCGCGTGGTGTCGCACGCGGCGTGAGGCCGCTGGCACACGCCCGCGTAAAAAAACGCGACAACAACCCCATGCACAGGAGCCGACACTAGTCGGATCAATGGCTTACGTCGGCTGCAAAACGGCTGATGCGCACAGCATTGCCGTTTGACTCGTCGGGCAAAACAGGAGCATCCTGCTAGCATCCAACATCCACAAACTCTGCTGTCATCCCGCTAGCGAGGAATCCGGCACGCCACGGCGAACAAGCGGGCGTCCACCCTTCAGGTCAGGGAGGATAGGGCTCCGACCATTCTGCCTTGGCCAGGGCCGCGCCCGTGCTGGACTTCGCGATGACCTCATAAGTGTACAGGCCGGAATTGCAGGGGCCCCAGGTTCGCAAGCTCTCCGGCTTCACGATGTTGTCTGAAGGAAATGGGATCTCCTGGCCCCCCATCTCGTAGTTCTTCTCTCTGCGAAACTTGACGACGATCGTGCGCGTGCCGGGCGGAACACTCTTCATCTTGATTTCGGGATTGCGAAAGACGGTGGTGCAGGGCCGCGGAGGTCCAAACGTGAATTGGATCTTCATCTCGTCGGCCCAGGCCGGGGTGCAGATGATCAGAAATGAAATTGGCAGCAACGACGAAAATCTAATCATGGGCACGCCCCAAAAAAAACCAGTGTATCGGCAGGGCCGCCTGATGCCAAGTTTACTCCATGTCTCGCCCTCGCAGCCCTAGGCCTCGTCCACTCCCTTCAGGACGTCACAGAAAGGGCCCGCCGTAGCGGGCCCTGTGGAGATGGAGAAAGTCCGGGTCACTTCTGATCGACGTTGCTGGTCCCTGAACCGGGCGTACCGATCGGCAAGCCGTTCGCCGCATGACCGACGCCAACACCCGGCGCACTGACGGCTCCTGGAGTTTGATCCTGTGGAAGCGTCTTGATCCCCGTTCTTGCCTGCTCCGCGGGGCTCATCTGGTTCTTGTTGTCGCTGTTGGCGCCGTTGGTGGACGTGATACCGGACCTGTCGGTCCCTTTTGGCGTGCCCGCCTGTGTCGATCCTGACGCGGTGTTGCCCGCGCCGGTGGTGGTCGGTGTGCTCGCGGTATTCCCGTTCGGCGTCGGGGGCTGAACGTTCGGGTTGGTTGGAGAGTTGTTGGTGTGAGCGCCGGTTGAGGTTCCGTTTGTGCCCATGCCGGATGGCGCCGAGTGGCCTCCATTGGCGGCGCCAGACGTGCCAGTGCCTGCGCCTGAGCTGGCGGATGATCCGGACGCGCCGCCGCTCGCAGCTGCGCCACCCGCGCCTCCGCCGCCACCACCTCCGCCGCCGCCTTGTGCGAAGACGGGAGCGGCAACAGCGAAGGACAGTGCGGCTGTAAGAAGAAGCGATTTTCGATTCATGACCTTCTCCGGTGTAAAGAAGATCAACTACGCCGAAATGACGATGGTTCCTCTCAGTCCACTCGCTTCAAGAGATCGAAGGGTGAAGCACGGCAAACGGACCTTGCGGTGCGTGCTTTCCGATCCGGACTTCTTGCGGCGAGCGGCGGGTTCTGATGTTGCAGCTGCTTCAGGGATGCCGGGCCGGCCGCTTGCCTCGCTTCACCGTAGTCTGATCTCCCACCGTCACCCCCGCATTCCGCAGCAGCACCGTCGCCGCTTCCTTCGCGGCGCGGGCCATTGCGGGGTCGTCGCGGACGAGGTCCTGCGCGATCGAGCCGTCGACCAGCAGCACAAGCTGCGTTGCGAGTGCCTCCGCGTTCGCAACGCCGAGCTCATTGAGGCGATCGCGAAACCAGGTGCGGCGGCTTTCCTTGAAGGCGATGGCAATCTTCTTTACGGCGCGGTCCGCTGGGCCAAGTTCGGCGACGGCATTCACGAATGGGCAGCCGCGAAAATCTTTTGCGGCGAAGCGGCGCTCCAGCGAATCGAAGGTGGCGAGGATCTGCTCGGCCGGGGGCTTGTCGGAGGGGCGGGGCTGCACGAAGCGGCGCTCCAGATAGGCGGCGATCAGCGCGTCCTTGGAGGGGAAGTGGTTGTAGAGCGTGCGCTTGGAGATACCGATCTCGGCCGCGATGGTGTCGACGCCGATGGCGCGAATGCCCTGCAGATAGAACAGCTTGTCGGCGGTCTCGAGGATCCGCTCTTTCATCGTCTGTGGGGCGGGCGGGGGAGCCATGCGGCGGTGAATGTCCTGTTCGCTTGACAGTGCACCCTATTCATAGCCTAAGTACACAGGTCTGTGTAACCAAAATCAATCGATATTGCAGACGACGGCGCGCGCGCCGCGCCCACGAGGGAGACAAAAATGCCCCTGTTGCAGATCCTGCGCCCGACATTGCCCATCCTGATCGGCGCCTCGATCATGCTGACGCTGAGCATGGGGCTGCGGCAGAGCCTCGGCATCTTCATGCAGCCGCTGACCCACGACATCCATCTGTCGATCTCCGATTTCACGCTGGCGCTGGCCGTGCAGAACCTCGCCTGGGGCTTTCTCCAGCCGCTCGCCGGCGCGATGACCACGCGCTACGGCTTCCGTCCTATCATGATCGCTGGCTCCTTCATGTACATCGCGGGCTTGGTGCTGATGGCAACCGCGAACGGTCTCGTCGCCATCATGATCGGCGCCGGCGTGCTGATCGGCACCTCGCTGGCCTGCACCGCGGCGGCGATCGCGATGTCGGTGGCGGCGCGCGCGGTGCCCGCAACGGTGCGCTCCACCGTGCTCGGCATCGTCTCCGGTGCGGGCTCGCTCGGCGCGCTGCTGTCGGCGCCGATCGGGCAGATGCTCAACGAGGGCTTTGGCTGGCGCGTCGGGCTCGCCGGCTTCGTGGTGATGTCGGTGCTGATGATCCCGGCGGCCTGGTATGCCGGGCGCGTCGACGCGGTCCCGCTGCCGAAGCCCGCGACTGATGAGATCGTCGATGCCACGGCCCTGATCGCGGCGAAGACCGCGTTCGGCAACGCGTCGTTCGTGGTCATGACCTGCGCCTATCTCGTCTGCGGCATGCAGCTCGTGTTCCTCACGACGCATCTGCCGTCCTATCTCGCGATCTGCGGCCTCGATCCGATGCTGAGCGCGCAGACGCTCGGCATGATCGGCGGCTTCAACGTGCTCGGCTCGCTGTTCTTCGGCTGGGCCGGCCAGCGCTGGAACAAGCTCGCGCTGCTCGGCGGAATCTACATCTTCCGCTCACTCGCGCTGGCCTGGTACTTCATGCTGCCGGCGACGCCGGCCTCGACCTTGCTGTTCGGCGCGATCATGGGCTTCCTGTGGATGGGGGTGGGACCGCTGGTCGCGGGCGCCGTCGCCGAAATGTTCGGCCTCCGCTGGCAGGCGATGATCCAGGGCCTCGCCTTCATGAGCCACCAGATCGGCAGCTTTCTCGGCGCGTATGGGGGAGGGGTGCTCTACGACGCGCTCGGCTCGTACACGATGGCCTGGCGCATCGGCGTCGCGCTGGGGCTGGCCGGCGGCATCATCCAGGTTGCGTTTGCGCTGATCCGGCCGTCGCAGCCGCCGGCGCCGGTGTTGCGGACGGCGTAGGCGAGGCGTCCAGCGGGTGAGCAAACTTCGTGGAGCGCGGCATCATCAAACGGAATGGTACCGCTGCCCCGATCAGTGCCCAGCGCCGCGCCCAATTGGGACTTCCGTAATTGGTCCGCAGCGGACCTTCACGGTAATGCCCGCTGGGCGCCGCTTGAACCCATTGCTGACTCTAGAGAGAAGCTGAGCAAAACCAATGAGCGACATCCTCCGCCTCCGATGCGGGGCGGCAGGCGTCGTTCGCTGCAAGGCTCATCAATCAAAACTGCCTGAACTTCGCTGGACGGTTTCCAGCGAAGCTCAATGCTAGTATTGGTCGGAAGATCGATCCGACAGCATCTAACGAGGGTCGCCGATCAATTCAGCTGACACTCACGATTGGAAAATTCCGGCGCGTCGTCTGGCGTTATAGGCCACCTCGCCCTTCCCAGTAAGTGGGTGTCCCATAATACCGGTGGGTTCGCCTTTCCCAATCTCGATCCTGCCAGGAGTCATCGCTGAACTCCGGCGCATCCCTGAGCTGTTGCTCTGTGATATTGGTTCGGAAGCCCTCAATCGACGTATCATACGTCAGAGCGCTCCATGGAATGGGGTAGTGGCTGTGACCCAAGCCAACAAATCCGCCGAAGCTCATGACTGCGTAAGCTACGCGGCCTGACACCTTGTCGATGATGAGGTGATCAATCTCACCGATATTCTTTCCATCTGCTCCATACACCTCGGTTCCCTGAATGTCTTCGCTCGAGATGCAGTGATGATCCGGGTGGGCTGTTGCGCGGGCCATGACTTTGTCTCCCTCACAGGTGATTTTAGCGGCTTAACTTGGCAGCTACGAGGACGTTCCTGCGTTGAGCGCCCCGTCGCAGCGCCAAATCGACGCGATTGGTCCGTAGCTGACCTACGGAGCGCGGCCAGTCGAGGACCGCTAGTGGCCGATTTTGTTGCAAAAGTTGGCTGCAATGGATTTGGCCGCTGGGCCTTTTGTTGAGCCGCGCTTTGAAGCGCT
>NZ_JBVVOU010000023.1:0-111949 GCF_055807635.1 Bradyrhizobium sp. Kon56
CACGGGTGAGGGCTCCGGCTTCTTCATCTCCGCCGACGGCTATGCCGTGACCAACAACCACGTCGTCGATCACGCCGAATCGGTGCAAGTGACGATGGACGACGGCACCATCTACAGCGCGAAAGTGGTCGGCACCGATCCGAAAACGGATCTCGCGCTGATCAAGGTCGAGGGCAAGAAGGATTTTCCGTTCGTCAGATTCTCCGACCAGAAGCCGCGTATCGGCGACTGGGTGGTCGCGGTCGGCAATCCCTTCGGCCTCGGCGGCACCGTGACCGCCGGCATCGTCTCGGCCAGCGGCCGCGACATCGGCAATGGTCCCTATGACGACTTCATCCAGATCGACGCGCCGATCAACAAGGGCAATTCCGGCGGCCCGGCCTTCGACATGAATGGCAACGTGATCGGCGTGAACACTGCGATCTTCTCGCCCTCCGGCGGCTCGGTCGGCATCGGCTTCGACATTCCGGCTTCGACCGCAAAGCTCGTCGTCGCACAGTTGAAGGACAAGGGCGCGGTCACACGCGGCTGGCTCGGCGTCCAGGTGCAGCCGGTGACGTCGGATATCGCCGACAGTCTGGGCCTCAAGGAGGCGCGCGGCGCGATCGTCGACAATCCGCAGGACGGCAGCCCGGCGGCGAAGGCGGGCATCGAGGCGGGCGACGTCATCACCGCCGTCAACGGCACCGCGATCAAGGATTCCCGCGATCTCGCCCGCACCATCGCCACCCTGGCGCCCGGCACGTCCGTGAAGCTCGATGTCGTCCACAAAGGCGACAGCAAGACGGTGACACTGGCGCTTGGCGAGTTGCCGAACGAGCGGCAGGCTAGGACCGACGAGGGCAAGTCGCAGCCAGATGCCGGCATGCCGCCGCGTCTGGGGCTCAGCCTGGCTCCGGCCGGCGACGTGCAGGGCGCCGGCCAGAAGGGCGTCGTCGTCACTGAAGTCGATCCGCAAGGGCCGGCCGCGCAACGCGGCATCCAGACCGGCGACGTCATCCTCAATGTGGGCGGCAAGGCCGTCGCCAATATCGGCGATGTCCGTTCGGAACTGGCGCAGGCGAAATCGTCCGGCAAGCGCAGCGTGCTGCTGCAGGTCCGAAGCGCACAGGCGACCCGGTTCGTCGCGGTGCCGCTCGCATAAGGCGAACGTCGATCGGCGCAACTCCAAAAAGGCGGCCTTCTGGCCGCCTTTCCCGTTCGCCTTCAGGATTTCCGCAGATCGCCGATAACATTCTCGTTAACGGCAGGGAGGATGACCCGGTTTCGTCCGAAAAAGCCGTGTTCGCTCATCACAATTGCGGATCTCGTACAGACTCGGCGGCAATGAAGCCGCCGACGATTGCAAGCGTGGAACTTCGAACTTGCCGCCGCTGAGCCGGCCGGCAATTCGTATTTGATCGGTGCCGACATGGATCGATTGAAGCTCTCGCTGAGAAGTGCGCTGCTTGTGGCGCCGTTGGTAGCGCCACTCGTGCTATGGGGTGGAAACGCTCTCGGGCGCGACGACGGCCGCTACGCGGACTCACCTCTCAAGCCGTGGTTCGACGGCCTGCGCAGCCATCTCGGTCCGTGCTGCTCGGATGCGGATGGGTTTGCGGTCGCCGATCCCGATTGGGACTCGCACAATGGACATTACCGCGTGCGGCTCGACGGCGAGTGGGTCGAGGTACCGGACGAAGCCGTGATCACCGAGCCGAACCGGGCCGGCCGCACCATGGTGTGGCCGGTGAAGACCGCGTTCGGCGTTTCGATCCGCTGCTTCATGCCGGGCAGCATGATCTGACTGAGGTCAGCGCGACCGTTTGGAGGATTTGCGCTTCGACGTCTTCTTCGAACTCTTTCTCGAAGTCTTCTTGGATGTTTTCCGAGATGTCTTCTTTGACGTCTTCTTGGACGTCTTTCGTTTCGCGGCCTTCTTCGGGACCTTCTTGCCCTTCTTGCGCGCTTTCGACAGGCCGATCGCGATTGCCTGCTTGCGGCTCTTCACGCGTCCGCCTCGACCGCCCGGTCCGCTTTTCGCGGTCCCCTTCTTGTAGCGCTTCATCTCGCCTTCGACATCGCTGCCGGAGCTGCGCGAGTAGCGGCGCTTCTTTGCCTTGCGTGCCATGCATGTTCTCCCTTGGCCTGGGAAAACAATCCGGGACAGGCATGGTTCCGAAAGTGCAAGCAACGTTCCGGATAGGCGACCTAGCCTAGAACGAATCCGCCAGCTCGATCTCCGCTTCCAGCACCTGAATGCGCCGTGCTGCCTCGCTGGAGGACAGATCCCGCGCGTATTGCGCGGGCTGATACGCCTCTTCGCTCAGCCGTTTCAGCCGGAGGCCCTGCGCCCGCGTCATCTGCTCGGTGAGGAAAGACTTGGCATCGTATTTACCTTGAACCTGCATGTCGCTTCTCCCTTCTGAAATCGTGACTTGACTATATGTTCTTATTTTGTTCTCATGGACAACAGAATTAATGAAATTCGACGTAAAATCAGCGCCTTGAGGCTGGAAATGGCCGATGTCGAGGCGGCCGTACGCGAGCTCGTCGAGCGCGATCGGGACTGCACGGAGAAGGCCCTGGCGCAAATGGATCTGCGCCGGAAAATCAATCTGCTGATCGGCGAATGGAAGGCTGCAGGTGGCGGCGATGTCCTGCCGAATGTCCGCGATAGGATGCGCCTTCGTTCCGCGAAGACATCAGGTAGTCCTCTGCGCGTGATCGCGAGCCGCTGAGAGCCTTGGGAGCGCACGGTGGAGGAAGTCCCGGATGCATACCGGATTCTAAAGCTGCGCGCCGAGATTCTCGAACTGGGCTCTGCCATCCGGCAGCTGCAACGCGAGGGGCTCGACGACGCCGCGGCCCAGCTCTTGATCGCGCGCAAGCGCGCACGACTCGACCATTTGGTGAAGTCAGATCCTGCAGGCGTTCATCCTGACATCCTGGGCAGCCATCGTAGCTGAAGCCTGCGCGCAACGCGAGGTGCGGGGCTCGTCGATACCGCATGTTGACGAAGCGGCCCGAGAGAAGTCTGTTCGAATCCCAAAGCAAAAGGCCCCGCGATCGCGGGGCCTTCGTGTTTTCGCCGAACGCCTACTTGGTGTTGCTCATACCGGCCTTGTTGTTCGTCATGGTGCCGCCCTGGTCGGAGCCGGGGCCGGAGCCGCCCTGACCGGAGGGATCAGCACCCTTGGAGGACTTGGTGTTGGCGCCCGTGGTGGTCTGCGACGTCGACATCGATGATCCGTGTTTTGCCTTATGCGACTTGGCCTGCACTGCGAACGGTGCGGCGGCGAGGCCGGTTGCCAACATCACGGCAAGAGCGAGCTTGGTGGTCTTCATCTGCGGGAACTCCCTGAGTTGAATTGACGCAGGCAGCAAACTGCCATTCGTCGCAGGAGTTCCGAACGAAGAAATTCCGGTAAAGCACGCATAGTTCAAGATTGCTTGTCCTCGGCGAGGATGAATACGACGCCGGTCAGTGTCGCGCCGATCGCGAACGTCGTCACCAAGGTGAGGGCGAAAACGACCACGGCCTGCCTTCCGCCGTGACTCAGCAAATTGGCGACGCCGGGATTGGACAGCACGAGCAAGAGGCTGAAAGCGAGTCCTAAGGCTGCGCCCATCATCGCGTGCGTCATCAGCTTGACGAGCCCGCTGGGAGAGATCAGGTCAGACGACTTCTTCGCGCGCATGGAACTCTATCCCAATCTCGCATGCAACGCCTGCGACACGCGCCGGTTCCACCCGCATGAAGGAATTGTCATCATCCGCTTCATCCGACGTTCATGCCGGGTGGGCGAGAATGACCGCGCAACACGGGAACATTCGATATGGGTAAGGTGGTCTTTCTCTATCGCTCTCTGGCTTATCGTAACGCCGCTGCGGACATCCTCCGCAAAGCGCGCAAGCTGCCCCGCGGCGCGGAGCGAAGCGCGGCGTGCCGCTATGCCAAGGCTCTGCGCGATCTCGCCCAAACAGAAGCCTGGCTCGAAGGACGGGTCGCGCGCGAGCCGCAAACGACGCAGCGCAGGAAGAGTGCGGCCTCCGGTTAGCCGGAAGCGCGCTGCAATTCGGCGGAGCTGGCGGCTTCGAAGTTGCCGGGCGCGGTCGTCGCGGCAGTCTTGCGGACCAACGGCACCTCGAGCCGACACAGCAGACCCTCGGCGCGCCAATCGAATCGCGCCTGCCCGCCGAGCTGGGACTCGACGCTCGCAAGCAGGCTACGCGTACCAAAGCCGCGGGATTTTGGCGTCATGACGAGCGGGCCGCCGGATTCCTCCCAGGTCAGCGTGAGCAGCTCGTCCTCGACCTGCCAGCCGATTGCGAGCCGTCCCGTCCGCGTCGAGAGCGCGCCATATTTCGCCGAGTTGGTGAAAAGCTCATGCAGCGCCAGCGCCAGCGTCTGGGCGGTTGCCGGCAGCAACTGAACTTCCGACCCCGCCAATTTGATCTGGCCGCCGAGGGAATAGGGCGCAAGCTCCTCGTCGATCAGCTTCGAGAGTTCGGCGCCCTGCCAGCTCGATAGCGACAGGATCGTGTGCACGCGCGCCAGTGCATTGATGCGTCCCTCGACGGCGCTGACATAGGCTTTGACCTCGTCGGCGCGGGTGAGGCGCACGATCGATTGCGCCAGCGCCAGCGCATTCTTGGCGCGATGATCGACTTCCCGCGCCAGGAGAGTCTGCCGTTCCTCGGCGCGCTTGCGTTCGGTGATGTCCACCGTCACGCCGCTGACGCGCATGACCCGACCGCTATCGTCAACCGTGGCGGCGGCCGTGCCGACACACCAGCGCACATCGCCGTCGGGCCGCACGATGCGGAACTCCGTTTCATAGGAGCGCGTGCCCTTGTTGAATTCGGCGATCGCCTTGCGCAACTGATCGACGTCATCCGGATGCAACAGCGCCTGAACGTTGGCCGGATTCACCTCGAAGCTCTCCGGGCCAACACCAAAGATGCGGTATTGTCCCTCGTCCCACATCCAGTCGCCGGTGATCCAGTCCCAGTCCCAGGAGCCCATCTTGCCGGCGGCGATCGCCATGCTGCGCCGCTCTTCGCTCTCGCGCAGCTTTGCGGTCGAATTCTCCAGCTCGGCGGTGCGTGCACGCACGCGGTCCTCGAGATCCTGGTTCAGCCGTTCGAGCTCGCGCGTCTTGCGATAGAGCTCTGCAAACACCTTGACCTTGGCGCGCAGCACCTCCGGCACGACCGGCACCGGGACGTAGTCGACGGCGCCCATCTCGTAGCCGCGCAGGCGGTCGATGTCGCTGACTTGAATGGCCGAGATGAAGATCATCGCGGTCTTCTGGAAGCGCGGATGCTCGCGGATCATCGCGGCGAGCTCGAAGCCGTCGAGCTCGGGCATGCAGACGTCGACCAGGATCACCGCGATCTCGGTCTTGAGCAGCACCTCCAGAGCCTCGCGACCGGACGAGGCGATCACGAGGTTCTGGCCGAGATCCTTCAGGATCACCTCATAGGCGAGCAGCTTGGCCGGCTGGTCGTCGACGAGGAGGATGTTGACCTTTTCGTGGTCCATACGGGCATCCAACTCAGCGGTGCAGCCACATGCGGATTGCAAGCAGCAATTGATCGGTGTTGACGGGTTTGGCGAGATAGTCGGACGCGCCGGCCTCGAGGCATTTCTCGCGGTCGCCCTTCATGGCCTTGGCCGTCAACGCGATGATCGGAAGACGGGCGAAGGTGGGGTTTTCACGAATGACGCCGATGGTCTGATAGCCATCCATCTGCGGCATCATGATGTCCATCAGCACGATGGCGATCTCCGGGTTGGATTCGACCAGGGCCACCGCCTCGTTGCCGGTCGTGGCCGTCAGCACCTTCATGCCGCGCCGCTCCAGCACGCTCGACAGCGCGAAGATATTGCGGGCGTCGTCGTCGACGAGCAGGGCGGTCTTGCCGATCAGGTCTTCGTCGGAACTGTTCAGCTTCTCGAGCATGCGCTGCTTCTCGATCGGCAACTCCGTGATCACGCGGTGCAGGAACAGCGCGGTCTCGTCGAGCAGGCGCTCCGGCGATTCCACGCCCTTGACCACGATGCTCCGCGCCATGGTGTGGAGCTCCGCATCTTCCTCGGCCGACAGCTCGCGGCCGGTGAAGACGACCACCGGAACGTTCGAGAGCGCCTCGTCATTGCGGATCTGGTCCAGCACCTCGAAGCCGGTCATGTCGGGCAGGCGCAGGTCGAGCACGACGCAATCACAGGGGTTCTCACGCAGCATCGAGAGCGCGTCGGCACCGGTGCCGGTCGTCACGATCTCGATGTCGTCGTGATGCAGGAGCTCGCGGATCGACAGCTGCTCGGCCTCGTTGTCCTCGACGATGAGCAGCCGCTTGCGCCGCGGTCGCGCATATTCCTTGATCTGGGTCAGCGCGGCCGAGACACCCTCGGTCGTCGTCGGCTTGTTGACGAAGGAGAAGGCGCCGCGCGCCAGCGCATGCTGGCGGTCCTCGTCGAGCGTGATGATCTGCACGGGGATGTGGCGGGTCAGCGGATTGTGCTTGAGCTGGCTCAACACGGTCCAGCCGAGCATATCCGGCAGGAATACGTCGAGCGAGACAGCCCTCGGCTGGTACTGCTTTGCAAGCTCCAGCGCCTCCGCGCCGCGGGCCGCGACCAGCACCTTGAATCCCTTGTCGCGGGCGAGGTCGACCAACACGCGCGCGTAGTGCGGGTCGTCCTCGACGATCAGGAGGATGCTATCGCCGGGTTCGAGGTTGAGCCGGTCGTCGGGAAGCTGCTCGATCACGCGCTGCGGTTCGGCTGTCGCGGGCTGCAGCGCCGGCGGCTGGCTCTGTTGGGGCGTTGCGCGGGGCGCGAGCGTCGGGCCGGAATATTTCAGCGGCAGGTAAAGCGTGAAGCACGAGCCCTTGCCCGGCAAGCTGCGCAGGTGGATCTCGCCGCCGAGCAGGCTTGCGAGTTCACGGCTGATCGCAAGGCCGAGGCCGGTACCGCCATATTTGCGGCTGGTGCCGGCATCCGCTTGCTGGAACGCCTCGAAGATCAGCTTCTGCTTCTCCAGCGGAATGCCGATGCCGGTATCGGACACTTCGAATGCGATCACGGCCGGCGCCGAGTTCAGCACGGGATGATCCGTGCCCCAGCCGCCGACCGCGGCGGCGACCTTCAGGCGCACCTCGCCTTCGGCGGTGAACTTGAAGGCGTTGGAGAGCAGGTTCTTCAAAACCTGCTGCAGGCGCTTGGAATCGGTGACGAGGCTGCGCGCAAGATTCGGATCGACGTCGATCTTGAACGACAAATTGCGGTTCTCCGCCTCGTGACGGAACGGCCGCCCGACCGTCTCGAGCAGATTCGCGGTCAGGATTTCCTCGGCGTCGACCGTCACCGTACCGGACTCGATCTTGGAGAGATCGAGAATGTCGCTGATGAGATTGAGCAGGTCGGTGCCGGCGCCATGGATGGTGCGGGCGAATTCGACCTGCTTGCCGGTAAGATTGCCGTCCGGATTGTCGGTGAGCTGCTGGCCCAGGATCAGGATCGAGTTCAGCGGCGTGCGCAGCTCGTGGCTCATATTGGCGAGGAATTCGGACTTGTACTTCGAGGTCAGCGCGAGCTCGGTTGCCTTTTCCTCCAGTGCGCGGCGGGCCTGCTCGATCTCCTGGTTCTTGCGCTCGACTTCGACGTTGCGCTCGGCGAGCTGCTGCGCCTTCTGTTCGAGCTGGTCGTTGGTCTGCTGCAATTCGCGCTGCTGGGTCTGGAGCTCGCCGGCGAGCTGCTGCGACTGCTTGAGCAGGCCTTCGGTCTGCATCGTCGCCTCGATCGAGTTGAGCACGATGCCGATCGAGTCCGTGAGCTGCTCCAGGAAGGTCATCTGCGAGGTCGTGAAGGAGGTGAGCGAGGCGAGCTCGATGACCGCCTTGACCTGGCCTTCGAACAGCACCGGCAGCACCACGAGGTTCTTCGGCGCGACGCGAAGCAGCGCGGAATTGATCGGCACCACGTCGGGCGGAATGTCCGCGATCACGCGTGGGCGCCGGTCGAGCGCGCATTGGCCGATCAGGCCGTCGCCGAATGGCAGCACGCGCGGATACGGATAGACGCCGTCGCCGGCATAGGAGGCAAGCAGCAGGAGCCGCGGATTCTCTTCATTCTCGACCTGGTAGATCACGCCGGTATGCGCGTTCACCAGCGGCGACAATTCGGTCAGCAGCAGGCGACCGACGGTGGTGAGGTCGCGCTGGCCCTGAAGCATGTTGGTGAATTTCGCCAGATTGGTCTTCAGCCAATCCTGCTCGGTGTTCACGTCCGTCGTGAGACGGAGGTTCGTGATCATCGTGTTGATGTTGTCTTTCAGCTCTGCGACCTCGCCGCGGGCGTCGACCTGGATCGACCGCGTCAGGTCGCCCTTGGTCACGGCGGTCGCCACTTCCGCAATCGCACGCACCTGCGAGGTGAGGTTGGCTGCCAGCAAATTGACGTTGCCGGTGAGGTCCTTCCAGGTGCCCGCGGCGCCGGGCACGTCGGCCTGACCACCGAGCCTGCCCTCGACGCCGACCTCGCGCGCCACCGACGTCACCTGGTCGGCGAAAGTCGCGAGCGTCTCGGTCATGTTGTTGATGGTGTCGGCGAGCGCCGCGACCTCGCCCTTCGATTTCACGGTGAGGTTCTGCTTGAGATCGCCGTTGGCGACCGCGGTCACCACCTTGACGATGCCGCGGACCTGCTCGGTCAGGTTCGCCGCCATGAAGTTGACCGTGTCGGTGAGATCCTTCCAGGTGCCGGCGACGCCGGGCACCTGGGCCTGGCCACCGAGTTCGCCTTCGGTGCCGACCTCGCGGGCAACGCGCGTGACTTCGCCGGCGAAGGCATTGAGCTGGTCCACCATGGTGTTGATGGTGTTCTTGAGCTCGAGAATTTCGCCCTTCACGTCGACGGTGATCTTGCGCGACAGGTCGCCGCGCGCGACGGCGGTGGTGACTTCGGCGATGTTGCGGACCTGGGTGGTGAGGTTCGCGGCCAGCAGGTTGACGTTGTCGGTGAGGTCCTTCCAGGTGCCGCCGACGCCGGGCACGACGGCCTGGCCGCCGAGCCGGCCCTCGGTGCCGACCTCGCGCGCGACGCGCGTCACTTCGGCGGCGAAGGAGCGGAGCTGCTCGACCATGGTGTTCAAGGTGTCCTTGAGCAGCAGAATCTCGCCACGCACGTCCACCGTGATCTTCTTTGAGAGGTCGCCGCCGGCGATCGCGGTCGCGACCTCGGCGATGTTGCGGACCTGAGCCGTGAGGTTCGAGGCCATGAAGTTGACGTTGTCGGTGAGATCCTTCCACGTGCCGGCAACTCCGGGCACCTCGGCCTGGCCGCCGAGCTTGCCTTCGGTGCCGACTTCGCGCGCGACGCGCGTCACTTCACCGGCAAAGCCGTTGAGCTGGTCCACCATGGTGTTGATGGTATTCTTCAGCTCCAAAATCTCGCCACGGACGTCGACGGTGATCTTGCGCGAGAGGTCGCCGCGCGCCACGGCAGTGGTGACTTCGGCGATATTGCGGACCTGGGCGGTGAGGTTGCCCGCCATCGAGTTGACGCTGTCGGTGAGGTCTTTCCAGGTGCCGGCGACGCCGGGCACGTTGGCCTGGCCGCCGAGCCGACCTTCAGTGCCGACCTCGCGCGCCACGCGCGTCACCTCGCCCGCGAAGCGGTTGAGCTGGTCGACCATCGTGTTCAGCGTGTCCTTGAGCTGAAGGATCTCGCCGCGCACGTCCACGGTGATCTTGCGCGACAAGTCGCCGCCGGCGATCGCGGTCGCAACTTCGGCGATGTTGCGGACCTGGGCGGTGAGGTTGCCCGCCATCGAGTTGACGCTGTCGGTGAGGTCCTTCCAGGTGCCGGCGACGCCGGGGACTTCGGCCTGGCCGCCGAGCTTGCCTTCGGTGCCGACTTCGCGCGCGACGCGCGTGACTTCGCCGGCGAAGGCGTTGAGCTGGTCCACCATGGTGTTGAGCGTTTCCTTCAGCTGAAGGATTTCGCCTGACACGTTGACGGTAATCTTCTTCGACAAATCGCCCTTGGCCACCGCGGTCGCGACTTCGGCGATGTTGCGGACCTGCCCGGTCAGGTTCGAGGCCATCGAGTTGACGCTGTCGGTGAGATCCTTCCAGGTGCCGGCGACGCCGCGCACCTGGGCCTGGCCGCCGAGTTTGCCTTCGGTGCCGACCTCGCGGGCAACGCGCGTGACTTCGCCGGCAAAGGCGTTGAGCTGGTCCACCATGGTGTTGATGGTGTCTTTCAGCTCGAGGATCTCGCCCCGGACATCGACGGTGATCTTTTTCGACAAATCGCCGCCCGCGACCGCGGTCGTCACCTCGGCGATGTTACGGACCTGCGCGGTGAGGTTCGAGGCCATCGAGTTGACGCTCTCGGTCAAGTCCTTCCAGGTGCCGGCGACGCCGAGCACGTTGGCCTGGCCGCCGAGCCGGCCCTCGGTGCCGACCTCGCGCGCGACGCGCGTGACTTCGCCGGCGAAGGCGTTGAGCTGGTCGACCATCGTGTTGAGCGTTTCCTTCAACTGAAGGATTTCGCCCGAGACGTTCACCGTGATCTTCTTGGAGAGGTCGCCGCTCGCGATGGCGGTGGCAACGTCGGCGATGTTGCGGACCTGCGCGGTGAGGTTCGACGCCATGAAGTTGACGTTGTCGGTGAGGTCCTTCCAGGTACCGGCGACGCCCGGCACCTGGGCCTGGCCGCCGAGCTTGCCTTCGGTGCCGACCTCGCGCGCGACGCGCGTCACTTCCGAGGCGAACGAGTTGAGCTGGTCCACCATGGTGTTGATGGTGTCCTTCAGCTCCAGGATTTCGCCGCGCACGTCCACCGTGATCTTGCGCGACAGGTCGCCGCGGGCCACGGCGGTGGTGACGTTGGCGATGTTGCGCACCTGTGCGGTGAGATTGCCGCACATCGCGTTGACGCTGTCGGTGAGATCCTTCCAGGTGCCGGCGACGCCTGGCACGATGGCTTGGCCGCCAAGCTTGCCGTCGGTGCCGACCTCGCGCGCCACGCGCGTCACTTCCGACGCAAAGGAGCGGAGCTGGTCCACCATCGTGTTGATGGCTTCCTTGAGCTGAAGGATCTCGCCGCGGACGTCGACCGTGATCTTCTTCGAGAGGTCGCCGTTCGCAACTGCGATCGTCACCTCGGCGATGTTGCGAACCTGGTTGGTCAGGTTGTTCGCCATCGAGTTGACGCTCTCGGTCAGATCCTTCCAGACGCCGGTCACCTCAGGCACCTGGGCCTGGCCGCCGAGCTTGCCTTCGGTGCCGACCTCGCGCGCCACGCGCGTCACCTCGGAGGTGAACACGCCGAGCTGCTTGATCATGGTGTTGACGATGGTCGCCGACTGCAGGAATTCGCCGCGCAGGGGGCGTCCATCGACGTCGAGCTTGACGGTCTGGAGCAGGTCGCCCTGCGCCACGGCTGCGACCGCGCGCGTCACCTCGCGCGTCGGCCACAGCAAATCGTCGATCAGCGTATTGACCGAGCCTTCCATGTCGGCCCAGGAGCCGGAGGCCAGCCCAAACTTCACGCGCTGGCG
This sequence comes from Bradyrhizobium sp. Kon56, assembly GCF_055807635.1. Lineage (NCBI taxonomy): Bacteria > Pseudomonadati > Pseudomonadota > Alphaproteobacteria > Hyphomicrobiales > Nitrobacteraceae > Bradyrhizobium > Bradyrhizobium sp. Kon56. The sequence goes on from NZ_JBVVOU010000023.1 coordinate 11,556, forward strand.
GGTCTTGCCCTCGCGGCCCACCACCTGGCCGACCAGTTCGAGCTGCTGCGCCATGCGCTGATTGGCGGCGATGATGTCATTGAAAGTGTCGGCGAGCTTGCCGTCGATGCCGAGATAGTCGCCGCTCATGCGCACGGAGAAATCGCCGTTGCGCATGGCCTGCAGGGCGAGCAGCAATTCTGCCCGGGAATCGGGCTCCGACATGCCGTTGGTTTTTGGCTTTGGAACGCGACGACCGGAACGTGATGCAGATCCGGGATCGAGGTCGCTCATAATTTGTCCCCCGCAGGCGTCAGCCGATTCCCAGGCAAGACGCGGATTATCAAAATAGAGCGTCAGCCAAATTCGAAATCAAGCGCCAACGTTAAGGCGCCAGGACGTGGAACCTGCTTTGCTCAGCCCGATTAACATAATAGCGATACCTCGGAATGGTTCCATTGGGTTCCTGATTTCTGCCGAGGGAAGACACCTTGGGGGCCCGTTTCGGGGCCTCGGTCATCGCTTCCGGAACGGACCGCTGGTCCTGCTGTTAGCCTCGAATACAGAGAGCGCACATGAAAGCAGGATTTGCCGTGATCGGCACCGTGATGTTGTTGGCTGGATCGGCGTTCGCACAAGGCGGCGCGCCCAGCGGCCGTGGTGCGGTGACCGGCGACCCCGCCGCAAGCTCCGCCACCCCACGCGCGGACACACCAACTACGGGTGCGTCGACCCGGTCCAATCCCAGCGGTAGCGGCACCTCGACTTCGGGCGGCAAGGATGACAATGGGGATGCCGGCCGGGACCGGATGCCGGAGAGCGACCGCACCGTGCGGCCGGCGAGCCAGCAAAGTCATCCGAACACTAAATAAACGGCTACTTGTCTGCCATGGTGCGCTCGGCGTCTTTGACCTGTGAGCGCAACAGTGGGAGCTGCTCGCGCGCGAATGTTGCAAGCGCGGCATTGTCGGGCGCCTTCAGATAGCGCTCGAGCAGGTCGATCACCGATTCATACTCGGGAATCTGCGCGGCATAGAAGCTTCTGACGAAAGTCGGTCCGTCCGAAGTTTCGGGCTCGACCAGGCTCGCGCTCGCCGAGGTCGTCTTGGCGACGCGCGGTTCGGTGCCGATCGTCTCCTGAATCTGTTTCAGGGCCTTGTCGCGCCGGGCTGCTTCTTCGGCGCGCAGGGCGGCGAGGTTCTTGACCTCGGCATTGCCCTTCAGGTCGGTGCTCTCCAGCAAGCCCTGCTGAAAGCGGCTGAAAGTGTAGAGGTCGCTGATGGTCTCGGTTGCGGTCGGCGTGCGGCCGGTCGGCCGTCGCTCTCCGGTGCTGTCGGCAAGCGGTGCAGTGCTGATGAACGCCAAAACCATCGCGAGAAGAATCCGCATGGACGTCCAATGGCGGACGGCGGTCGAAAGTTCCGCAGATGTTACGATCCGGTAAGGGCGGTTGCGACGCGTCGGTTCCGTCCCCAATTCATGTTGATGAAACAGTCCGAGATCTTCAGGGATAACGCCGACAACTGCCTCCAGCTCGCCGAGAGGGCCGAAGCACAGCCGGCACACAATCGTTTTCTGCGCATGGCGAATGCGTGGACGGCACTTGCCGACGAGCAGGATTGGCTCGACGGCGAGGTGCCGCCCGTTCCAACGCGCAGGCCTCAAAAGCAGGATGCGTAATTCTGTCGTGTTCGTGGATCTGCGTGTGAGACTGCGCACGGACAACAAGCAGGATCATTCGTAACAGTCGATCGCGTTGATTTCCTATTTCAGGAGGTTTTTGCAATGGCTCCACGTCTGGCTCTTCTTTCGCTCATCCTCGCCTTTGGCGTGTCGGTCGCGTTCGCCACCGTGACGACAGTGCGGCAGGTGCATCACGAAAATGCATCGACCCCGGTGCACTCAGCGCACAGTTAGCAGTCTGATCTCGCGGGTCGGAACCTTCGACGCTCCGGCGCGTAAGCGCTTCGAGACAGCAAAGAGGCGAGAGCTATCATGGCCCATTCCGACCAAGGCATCATCAGAGATCAGCGTGGTGAACAGCAGCCGCGGGACAAGCAGCGTGCGCAGACCGTGCACAAGTCGGAGCCAAAGGGCTCGCCCTCTCGTGAGGCCACGCGCGATCCCAAGCTGAACGACAACAGCAAGACGCCCGGTTCCGGCATGGCGCCCGATGATTCCGGCGACGCGCCGAGCGGCTAATTCCTTCAGGAACGAATTCGCACGCGAAGAGTCGAGGGATTGCTTCCGGTTGTCATGCCCCCGGTGATCCGGAAGTAATCTCCAAGGACGGCCCTGGCACCCCGTGCCGGGGCCGTTTGCTTGAGCATCAGGCTGGACTAATCCTCGGAGCCGCGCTCGGGATGCGGTTGCGTATGGCCGTCCGGGCCGCGCCCGAAAACTCCGAACCTGCTCGATTTGACATTCGCCCCTGCATCGACTGCGGCGGTGGCCAGTCCGAGCTTCAGGAGCTCGCGCACGGCCGCGGCTCGCGTCGGCATGCGATGTTTGAACCGGAAGTCGTCCACCGCGGCCAGTTCTTCCGGTGACAGCATGACTTGGAGCCGCTCGGCGCGAAGGTCGTTCATGATCAATCACCCAAAATGAGCAAGTTGAGTAGTTTACTCAACGAACTCATTCGGCCGCGGTTCCACAAGATGCGGCTATGACGCCAAGTTAGCCAAAAAATATAACGAAATCAATAACTTATGTGATGCAGGGATCCTTTGACAGGTGTATACTCCCGGCAAATGGGAGAGACGTCATGACGAACGAAGTCAGATTGCCCCGCACACATGTCGAAGAGAGCGAAGCACCCAGGCCGGTGCGCCCCAGCCACCAGAAGGTCATCGAGCAGGTCGAGCGCTGGGCCAACAGCCCGGGCCTTCAACCGCCGAGATTGCAGCCGTCAATGCATGCCAAAGCGGGCTAACGCTTCGTAAGGGGAGAATCCTTTGCTGATGGCGAATGGGCTGACCGGGGCGGTTTGCGGGAGACGATGCGCAGCTTGCGCCTGAGCCCCCAGGCCAATACCGAAACCACGGCCCAAGCTATCAACGCGGCGGCGAAAGCGCCCGGAACGCTTGCGGCCACGGTAACATGAAAGACGGCGGCGAATGCCAGGAGACCGATGCTTCCCCAGGCGGCACCAGCCGCGTCGAGCCCGGCGGCCTCTTGTCCGCGGCGCGTGCCGCTGAGGCCGGCCTTCTCCTTGGTGCGGCGTTCATGGCTTTCGACCAGCGTTGCGCTCGCGCAGAAGATGGCGGGAAGCGCAAGGAAAAGTCCGCCGACGGAAACACCGAAGCGCGCTCCCAGAACCCCCGTGAGCACGGTCGCCAGGCCACCGAGCAGGAAACGAATGCCGTATTCGTACCAGCGCGTCTGCTTCAGCGCGGAGAGCGACAGCTTGACCGGCATCAGGCCGCACCTCCAAAGCCGGCGAGCAGGCCGAAGGCGACCGCAAGCCACACGATACCAGCAAGGACGGTCGCCGGCAGCGCGGACACACAGTATCTGATCAGCAGATGGCAGACGACGACGCTGTAGCAGCCGAGCGCGACCGCGCCATAGATCATCGTCCAGCTTTCTGCCGCGGCGTATTGCGGGCCGTGCTGGACGACGGCGATGCCGAGCGTCGCCAGTGCAACTGACGGTGCTGCGCCGAGCAACCCCGCAAAGCTTTTGGGTTTGAGCATATCGCCCAAGATCGCAAAAGCGGAGACGATGATGCCACCGGCGATGAAGCGCACGACATATTCGGTCATGGCCGTTTCCGCCAAGTGAGCTGCTTGCGCAACGATTGCGTCAGTGTCCATGGCCGCAAGAGTCTCTCTACAGCCGCGCCCAGCGCAAAGCCTGCGACGACGTCGCTTGCCCAATGCGCGAGTACCGCAATCCGTGTCAGCGAAAGTGCGACCGCAATCGCACGCACCAACCGACGCGGCGTTTTCGGCAGCAGGCCCGCCGCCGAGGCAAGTGCGCCCATATGGACCGCGTGACCGGACGGGAAGGCGTCGCGCGCCTGTCCTGAGATGGGTACTCCATGTCGGTGTCCGCGTATGGTCAGCCGGTCTGGCCTGGTCTGATCGAATATGGATTTCAGGACATGCGGGAGGACGGCAGTCGCCAGCGACACGGCCACAACGTGATTTGCAACGGGGCGCTGTTGGGGCTGCCAAATATGAGTGTAGAGCCACCCTGCCGCGGCCAGCGCGAGCAGCACGTGCTCGTCGGCAGCCCAGGTCAATGTCTGCGCCGTGTGCTCGATGCCTGAATTGGTGTGATCAGCGATCGTATCCGCGATCGCGGTGTCGATCCGGCTAGGTTTAACCTCTACTAATGCCATCGGTCTGCAAGCGTGATGTCCTTCATGACAGTTTTGTAAAGCCCGGAGACAAAGAAGGTTCCTGGGCTCTGCCTCGTGGCATAAGTCTGCCGCGCCGACTACGGCTGTCCCGATCCACCAGCGGACCCATACACCTAGCCGGTCGCATTGCTCGCGTCGGCCGCGGCACGCTGCACATAAATCGAGGCCAGTTCGGCGGGCTGGCCGGAACGGCCGAGCGGCGTCATGCCTCCGCTGTCGAAGAGGCCAGCGAAGCAGCAGCGAGCGTTGCGCTCGCCGCTTGGACGACGTGCCGGCGGGATACTGAAGTCTTGTCGTGATGTGTCATGACGATCTCCGCGATCTTCGATCTCACTGCGCGGAGACAGGCATCGTTGCAAAACGAGAGGACGCCGGTAGGGCCGGCGTCCTCGTAAGATGTTTACTTGGTCTGACCGACGCTCGGCGCCTTGCCGAGCTCCTTGGCCATGTCGAGATGGTGCTTGAGCGCCGGCAGCGTCTTGCCGGCCCAATCCTTCAGGTCGGAATTGTCGCCGCCCTTGGCGTAACGCTCGAACAGCGAGACCGCGTCCTCATGGGCGCTGACCTGGTACGAATTGTAATCCGAACTGAAGTCCTTGCCATTCGCGCTCTTGAGCTTGTCGAGTTCGCTCTGATGCGAGCTGTCGAGTGCTGTCGGCAGCGTCGCCTGCACCTTGCCGCCGCTGACAAGGCCCTTAAGTTCGCTGCTGGTCTTGGTGTGGTCGGTCACCATCTGTTGCGCAAAGGTCTTCTCCTGCCTGTTGCCTTTCTGCTCGGCGAGCTTGCTCGACTCGATCTCGAACATATCGCTGATGGCGACTTCCTTGACGAAGTCGGCGGTGGCGGGCGCGACGCCGAGCGCCGAGTTGACGCCGGTTTTCTCGCCGAGCGACTGGGCGAGTGCGGGGCCTGCGAGCAGCACGCAAGCAGCTGCGATAATCATTCGTTTCATGGACCGATCCCTCCGAATGGGCGCGCAGCCTCTCGCCGCGCGACGTTGCGCCCACCAACACACTGCAGCGGCCGGAGTTCCTAACGGCTAATCCGTCGGTCTCCGCCCGCTCCGCGGGTTGATTGGATCGGTAGGCTTGCGCCGAAGCCGTTCGGGCAGAAATGGCTCGCTCGGCGTGGCAGTGGCCTCGGCACGCACGTCTGCATGGCGTTGTGCCCGTTCATGCGGCGTCCGGTTGTCGTTGATCTGCCGCTTCACGTCGAGGCCATCCACGGGATCGTTGACGCCGTGCTGGATATCGCGGAAATCGCTCATGCTTCACCTCATTCGTTTCCAGGTAGGATCTTTTCCAGCACCTGCCGCGCCGCCCCCTTGATCACTCCGCTCTCGTTGGGATCGCCCTTCAGCAGCGCAAGCGAGAAGTTCTTGGCCTGCTGCAAGGTGATGTGCGGCGGCAGCGGCGGCACTTCGGGATCGGTCTTCACCTCCAGCACCACCGGCATCTCGCTCGCCAGCGCCTGTTCCCAGGCCGAGCCCAGCAGCCGCGGGCTGTCGACATAGATGCCGGAGAGGCCGATCAGTTCGGCAAAGCGCGAATAGGACACGTTTGGTATGCGCTGCGATGCCTCGAATTTCGGATCGCCGTTGATGACGCGCTGCTCCCAGGTCACCTGGTTGAGGTCTTCGTTGTTGAAGACGCAGACGATGAAGCGCGGATCCTTCCAGTCGCGCCAATACTTGGCGGCGGTGATCAGCTCGGCCATGTTGTTCATCTGCATCGCGCCGTCGCCGACGAGTGCGATCACCGGGCGGTCGGAATGGGCGTATTTCGCGGCGAGCGCATAGGGCACCGCGGCACCCATCGAGGCGAGCCCGCCTGAGAGCGAGGCCGTCATGCCGCGGCGCATCTTCAGGTCGCGCGCGAACCAGTTGGCGCAGGAGCCGGAATCGCTGGTGACGATGGCGCGGTCGGGCAGGCGCGGAGACAGCTCCCAGGCGACGAGCTGCGGATTGACCGGTGCTGCGGGCTGATGTGCCCGATCATCGAGCGTCTTCCACCATTTCGCGACGTCGTCCTGGATACCCTGGCGCCAGGCGCCATCGCTCTTGGGTTTCAGTCGCGGCAGCAGGGCGCGCAGCGTCTCGGCGGCATCGCCGACGAGGCCGACCTCCATGGGAAAGCGGATCGACATCATGCTGGCGTCGATGTCGATCTGCACGCCGCGCGCCGCGCCTTCCTTCGGCAGGAATTCGGCATAGGGAAAGGCGGAGCCGACCATCAGCAGTGTGTCGCATTCCATCATCATGTTGTAGCTGGGTTCGGTGCCGAGCAGGCCGATCGAGCCGGTGACCCACGGCAGATCGTCGGGGAGCGCCGCCTTGCCGAGCAGCGCCTTGGCGCAGCCGGCGGACAAGCGGTCGGCGACCGCGATCACCTCCTCGGTGGCGTGGAGCGCGCCGGCGCCGATGAGCATCGCGACCTTCTTGCCGGCATTGAGCACCTCGGCGGCACGGTCGAGGTCAGCGTCACGAGGCTTGATGCTTGGAGCGCTATAGCCAATGCCGGAGTGCAGAGTGCCGTGAGCGCGCGGCGGGTCCTCGTAGGGCTCCTCCTGGATATCGTTGGGCAGGATGATCACCGTTGGCGTCCGCCGGGCCAGCGCGATCCGGATCGATCGATCGATCAGATGCCGGATCTGCGCCGGCGAGGAGGCCTGCATGACGTAGGCGCCAGCCACATCCTTGAACATCGAGACGAGATCGAGTTCCTGCTGATATTGCCCGCCCAGCGCATTGCGTGCCTGCTGGCCGACGATCGCGAGCACGGGCTGGTGATCCAGCAGGGCATCGTAGAGCCCGGTGATCAGATGCGAGGCGCCGGGGCCCGAAGTTGCGATACAGACCCCGAGTTGGCCAGAGAACTTCGCATAGGCGCTCGCCATGAAAGCGGCCATCTCCTCATGCCGGGTCTGAACAAAGCCGATCTTGCCCTCAGCACGCTGAAGGGCTCCGAACACGCCGTTGATGCCATCGCCAGGATAGCCAAAGAGGTGGCGCACGCCCCATTGATGCAGACGTTGAACGATGAAGTCGGAGACGGTCTGGGACATCAAGGGCGGCCCTTCGTTTTCCGGTATTTGGTTTCCGGGATTTGAAGTTGAGAGAACCACCCGTTTCCGGCGATGTTCCTCAAGTCTGACGGAACATGCCGGAACGATCGCGCACCTCTTCGGGTTGTCTCCACAACTGGCTGAGTGGAGAATTGAGATGTTGAATCAGGGTGAACTGGACCAAAACGAGATGGGTCGGTTGATCGGCAGCGACAAGGTCGAGGGAACATCGGTCTACGGTGCCGATCGCAACAAAATCGGCTCGATCGAACGCGTGATGATCGACAAGATCAGCGGCAAGGTGTCCTACGCCGTGCTCGGCTTCGGCGGATTTCTGGGCCTCGGCAACGACCACTATCCGCTGCCGTGGCAGTCGCTGAAATACGACACGGAGCTCGGCGGTTACGTCACCGGCATCACCACCAAGGAACTGGAAGGCGCGCCCAAATACGGCGAACGGAGTGATTGGAACTGGGGTGATGACGCCGCGGTTCGCGGGATCAACTCCTATTACGGTGTCCCCTTCGCGTAAGCGTTTCCAACGAAAGGAAGCTCGATGAGCAAGGAATGGCCTAACGACGATCCCCGGCAGCAGAGCGACTGGGGTTCGCACAAGCAGACGGACAAGCCCTGGAAGGGCACTCCGGAAAAGGAGCAGGGATCGGACGAGGTGAAACCCGATCTCGAGAAATGGCACGCGACGAAGACGCACTGAGACCGGGTGCGCTTCCCATGAGATATCGAGGCGAGCGCGGCATGCACTGTGCCGCGCTCGCTTTTTGGGCAGGCGTTCACGAACGCGATGGTGCTCGCAACAAGCGGAACCATGATCAGGAGTTGCAGTTGGGCTCGCGGCGCGTGTGCCGGCCTTGGCGGCTCTGCCGCCAGTTTGATCCCCGAGAAAGGTGTTCACCGTGGATGCTCAAACACGGGAGCGTGGACCGTCCGCGGAGCAGCCGCAGAGGGCGAAGGAAGCTCCGAAGATATCTCCTGATCAGGCCCGTGACGCCACGGACTCGAAGCCGGCCAAGGCGCCGTCGCTGCGAGAGCGGATTCGCGAGCATTGGTTGCTGGCAAGCGTTGGCACCATCGTCTTGCTCGCGGCCCTTATCGGCGGAGTGCTCTATTGGCTCCAGGTGCGCCACTATGAATCCACCGACGATGCCTTCGTCGCCGCGCGCAGCTTTTCCGTGGCCTCCAAGGTTGGCGGCTACGTGACCGACATACCCGTGACGGACAACCAGCATGTCAAAGCCGGGGACCTTCTCGCCAAGATCGACGAGCGCGACTATCGCATCGCCATCGATCAGGCCAATGCGCAGGTCGCGGTCGCCAGGGCGAACATCGCCAATGTCGAGGCGCAGATCGTCTCCCAGCAGGAGCAGATCAAGCAGGCGGAGGCGCAGCTCGAACAGGCCCAGGCCCAGCTTCAGTTCTCGCAGGAAGAATTCGCGCGCGCCCAGGATCTGGTCGAGAAGGGCGCCGGCACCGTGCAGCGCCAGCAGCAGACCCGCTCCGATCTTCAGGCGCAGCAGGCCAACACGGAACGCGCGAAGACCGCTGTGACGGCCGCGCAGGTCGGCATCAAGACGCTGCAGGCGCAGCTCGAGGGCGCCCGGGCGCAGCTCCAGCAGTCGCAGGCGCAGCTCGATCAGGCCAAGCTGAACCTGCAATATACCAGCGTGGTTGCGGCGCAGTCCGGCCGCGTCGTCAAGCTCAGCGGCGCCAAGGGCACTTTCGTGACAGCCGGACAGAGCCTGATGATGTTCGTGCCTGACGAGGTCTGGATCGTCGCCAACTACAAGGAGACGCAGCTCAACGACATGCGGCCGGGTCAGCCGGTCGAGATCCGCATCGATGCCTATCCCGCGCGCAAGCTCACCGGCCATGTCGACTCCGTGCAGCCGGGCTCCGGCACCGCGTTCAGCCTGTTGCCGGCGGAGAACGCCACCGGAAATTACGTCAAGGTGGTGCAGCGCGTGCCGGTGAAGATCGTGGTCGACAGCTGGCCGGCCGATCTGCCCGTTGGTCCCGGCATGTCGGTCGTGCCCTGGACCAGGGTGCGATGACCGACACGGCGCAGGGCAGTGCATCCGCGGGCGGCTGGTCGCCGGAGCGCTCGGCGGCGGGCGGTCATAATCCCTATCTCATCGCGTTCGTCGTCTCGATCGCGACCTTCATGGAGGTGCTCGACACCACCATTGCCAACGTTGCCTTGCGCCACATCGCCGGTGGGCTTGCCGTCGGCATCGACGAGAGCACCTACGTCATCACCAGCTATCTCGTCGCCAACGCCATCGTGCTGTCGATCTCGGGCTGGCTGTCGACCGTGATCGGCCGCAAGCGCTTCTACATGATGTGCGTTGCGATCTTCACGGTCTCCTCGCTTTTGTGCGGCTTCGCCTGGAATCTGCAGGCGCTGGTGCTGTTCCGAATCCTTCAGGGCCTTGGTGGCGGCGGCATGGCGACCAGCGAGCAGGCGATCCTCGCCGACTCCTTCCCGCCGCACAAGCGCGGCCAGGCGTTCGCGATCTATGGCGTCGCGGTCGTGGTCGCGCCCGTGGTCGGTCCGACGCTCGGCGGCTGGATCACCGACACCTACACCTGGCACTGGGTGTTTCTGATCAACGTCCCCATGGGATTGCTGTCGCTGTTCCTGGTCGGCACGCTGGTCAAGGAGCCCTCGGGCGCGGAGGAGGAGAGGGAGAAGCTGCTGAGCAAGGGCCTGCGCGTCGACTATGTCGGCTTCCTGCTGGTCGCGATCGGGCTCGGCTCGCTCGAATACGTGCTGGACGAGGGCCAGCGCAACGACTGGTTCGGCTCGAACATGATCGTGTTCTTCGCGGTACTTTCGGCCATGTCACTGCTTGCGCTGATCCCGTGGGAGCTGACGCGGGAGGATCCCATCGTCGATCTCCGCCTGCTGGGCCGTCGCCAGTTCGCCGCCTGCTTCATGGTCATGCTTGCGACCGGCGCGGTGCTGATCTCGACGACACAGCTTTTGCCGCAACTGCTCCAGAGCGATTTGAACTACACCGCCATGCTGGCCGGTCTCGCTTTGTCGCCCGGCGGCGTCGCGACCCTGGTGCTGATGCCAGTGGTCGGCCGCCTCGTCAGCAGCGTGCAGCCGAAATATCTCATCATGTTCGGTGCCGCCATCGTCGCCTTCTCGATGTGGCATCTCACGGGCCTTACCGGCGATATCACCTACGGCTATGCCGCGATGTCGCGGATCTTCCTCGCGCTCGGTCTTCCTTTCCTGTTCCTGCCGGTCACGACCGCGTCCTATGACGGTGTGCCTCCCGACAAGACCAACCAGGCGTCGGCGCTGATCAACGTCGCCCGCAATATCGGCGGCTCCATGGGCGTCGCGCTGGCGCAGACAATTCTGGCGCAGCGCCAGCAATTCCACCAGAGCCGCCTGATCGAGCACGCCGCGCCATCGGACCTCGGCTATCAGCAGACCATCGAGACGATGACCCGCTTTTTCCAGGCTCAGGGCTCGAACGCGAGTGATGCAGCCTCGCAGGCGGTCGCCTGGGTTGGGCGCACCTTGCAGCAGCAGGTCGATTTGCTCGCTTATATCGACGTGTTCTGGACGCTCGCGATCATCGCGGTGCTGATGATCCCGACCGCCGCGGTGCTGCGCCCGATCAAGCTGGGCGCTCCCGCGCGGGGGCATCGAGCCTACGGCCGTTCTGAGAGAAATGGCGAGAGAGAAAGGATGACCGCGGCGCAAAAGTCCGGCTAGACTGGCGCGAACGTCGAGCAAAAGCCCGGGAGGTAATTTAAGTGAAGACCGCGATCACCGAACTGTTTGGCATCGAGCACCCCATCATCCAGGGCGGCATGCATTTCGTCGGCTTTGCCGAGCTGGCGGCTGCCGTCTCCAATGCCGGCGGACTCGGCATCATCACCGGTCTCACGCAGAAGACGCCGGAGCTGCTGGCAAAAGAGATCGCACGCTGCCGCGATATGACCGACAAGCCGTTCGGCGTGAACCTCACTTTCCTGCCGACCTTCGCCGCGCCGCCTTATCCGGAATACATCGCCGCCATCGTCGAAGGCGGCATCAAGTCCGTGGAGACCGCCGGCCGCAGCCCGGAAGCCTACATGCCGGCGCTGAAGGCCGCCGGGATCACGGTCATCCACAAATGCACCTCGGTGCGCCACTCCTTGAAAGCCGAGCGCATCGGATGCGACGCGGTCAGCGTCGACGGCTTTGAGTGCGGCGGCCATCCCGGCGAGGACGACATTCCCAACATGATTCTGCTGCCGCGCGCGGCGGAGGAATTGAAGATTCCGTTCGTCGCATCCGGCGGCATGGCCGACGGCCGCAGCCTCGTCGCGGCGCTGTCGCTGGGTGCGGCCGGCATGAACATGGGCACGCGCTTCATCGCCACCAAGGAAGCGCCGGTGCATCAGAACGTCAAGAATGCACTGGTCGCGGCGACCGAGCTCGACACCCGCCTGATCATGCGGAGCCTGCGCAACACCGAGCGCGTGCTGAAGAACGCCAATGTCGACCGCCTGCTCGAGATCGAACGCGAGAAGGGCGACAAGCTGAAGATCGACGACATCCACGACCAGGTCGCGGGCGTCTATCCCAGGATCATGCTGGACGGGCAGATGGACGCGGGCGCCTGGAGCTGCGGCATGGTCGCGGGCCTCATCCATGATATCCCAACCTGCAAGGAACTCGTCGACAGGATCATGGCTGAGGCAGAAACCATCATTCGTACCCGTCTGATGGGGTTTCTTGAAGAGACGGGTGCACCGCGAAAGGTCGCCTGACACCGCCAAACTTCTTAACCACGGCGGCAGTCGACCGCTGGAATTGCTCGCGACGCGTCCTAAATAGAGGTAAATTACATCTTAACAAACAATTTCAGGAGGCGTCCGTGATTCCAAAGAGCGCTCCTTTTGCAATGGCCGTTGCCCTCGTGCTCGCATGGGGCGGCGTCGCGCGCGCTGACGACTACAAGCCCGACGAATATCTCGGCCTCGATCTTTCGAAGGCGGTGTTGTCGCCGAAGCGGCTCGGGCCCGAAACCCGGTTCGCGCCTGTCGCGCTGGAGGCGCGCGGTGGCAACGAGGCGCAGGCGCGCGCCGAGCCGGTCCACGTGCCGAAGAAGGTCGCCGCCGAACGCGTGCGCGTGTCGGAGCCGAAGGTCGCGCACGTCAAGCCCGCGCAGCCACGCGGCGCGGCACGCACCAAGCTCGCGCATCGCCACGGCAATCCGCTCGACGCGCAGGCGATGGACACCCGCATCCAGACCTGGCCGTGCCGCAGCGGCGGCATCTGCAACTGGAAGCACTAGGTCAGCTCCGAGCCGTCATCCGGCACGTTGCAAAACCGTAGGCCCGCGGTCAAGAAACCGTAAGCCGGGGGACGGTGAGGAAGCACCTAACCCGATCTTGATTGGCCGCCGTGCGTCTGCCGCACTATGCTGTCCGCTCCCGCCACCTCTGTTCCATCCCCGAAGAGTCTGCTCACGCAGCATCGCTGCGGGCCTCCGGCGGGCTGAACGATGTCAGGAGCCTTTTCATGGACCATCTCAAGACACAGGGCATCAGCATGCCCAAGCTTGGCCTCGGGACCTTTCGCATGCAGGGCGATACCTGCCGCGCGGCGGTCGAGAGCGCACTGTCGATCGGCTATCGCCATATCGATACCGCCGAGATGTACGGCAACGAAGAACCGATCGGCGCGGCGCTCGCCGCGGCCCGGCTGCCGCGGGGCGAGCTGCACGTCACGACGAAAGTCTGGCACGAGAACCTCAGCCCCGACGCCATCCGCCGCTCTTTCGACGCCAGCCTGACCAAGCTCAGGCTTGACCATGTCGACCTCTATCTCGTGCACTGGCCGTCCAAGGCGGCGAACTGGGGTGCTGTGTTCGAGACCTTGATGACGCTGAAGCAGGAGGGGCGGACGCGGGCGATCGGGGTCGCCAACTTCACCACGGCGCTGCTGAAGATCGCGGTCGAGGACATCAAGGCGCCGATCGCATGCAATCAGATCGAATACCACGCCCTGCTCGATCAATCGAAGGTGCTGGCCTATCTCAACGCCAAGTCGATCCCGCTGGTCGCCTATTGCCCGCTGGCGCAGGGACGCATCGCGTCAGATGAGGTGCTGGCCGAGATCGGCGCCAAGCATAATGCAACTGCGGCGCAGGTCGCGCTGAAATGGCTGCTGGACCAGGACGGTGTGGCCGCGATCCCGAAAGCCTCGCGCCGAGAGAGCCAGCAGGCCAATCTCGACGCGCTGAAGATCACGCTCGACGATGCCGACCGCAACAAGATCGCCGCGCTGCCGAAGGACAGGCGCTGCGTCAATCCCGGCTTCGCACCGGCATGGGACTGAGAGTCGACGCTGGGCCGCACCGCCGGACCCTCTCCCCTTGTGGGACAGGGTGGCTCGCCGCGCAGCGGCGAGAAGGGTGCGGGGTCTCTCTCCGCGCGCACATTTGTCAGTTTGAATTCGCCGAGGGATACCCCTCATCCGGCGCTTCGCGCCACCTTCTCCCACAAGGGGAGAAGGAAGAAGGCACGCAAAGAAAATGGCCCCGTGAAGGGCCATTTCCATATTGCGTTGCGCATTAGTCCCAATGATGACGGTGACCACGCTTGATCACGACGACGCGGTCGCGATGGTGCCAGCCGCGATGCCAGCCGCGATCGCGATGCATGCCGTATTCGGCGCGGGCGCCATACATGCCGTGATGATGACCACCGCGCTTGATCACTACCGTCTCCGCGCTGGCGAGCGTCGGCAATGCAACCGCGAGCGCGCCGATAGCGGCAAGCACATAACCAAGCTTCTTCATGATGTCCTCCTCCAATGGAATGCAAATCTAAACGGCGCATTCGCGGGAACGTTCCGGAGGAATCGCAGGAGATTTCTGAACGCCTGTTCAGGTGGGTTAATCGCAGCGCTGTTGTGAAGGTGTTGGCGCGCCGGTCGCGACGTATTTGCCGTCCCTGATCGTGTACTCGCCGCGCTCACTGCGATTGTAGATTGCGCGCAAGCTGCCTTGCTTCGAGAGTAGCAGACCGAACTCGCGCGTCTGCTGCAGCAAGGGGAAGTACACCATCACATTGAGCAGGCCGTCGGCGTTGACCATCGCCGATACCACTTCGTTTTCGTCCTTGGCCTCGCCGAAATTGCGCCGGTACATCACCCTTCCGTCCTTCCGGATCTCGTAAGTCAAGAGCGCGCCCTTCTCGCGGTCGGGCCGGCCGGCGCAATCGACCGCCCATGAGCCGAGCAGGCCCCATTGCTCGACGGTCGCCGCAAGCGACTCGGCACCGGCCGCGGGCGTGAACGCAACCCACAGCACTGCTGCCGCGATAGAGCGGCACAAACAACGTCTCATGTCCTGAAAGGCCCCACCTGCAAAGAATTCCGAAGTGTAGCATCCCGCGCGCCATCGTCCACGCTGACCGCCATTCGCGCGCGAATTTGATCCGCGTCAATGAGGCAGCCCGTTTCCCCGGTAGGATGGCGCTCCCGAAGGGAAATTGGATAAACCGATGCTGAATCAAGTCAGGGATTTCGCAGGCGAGGTGCTGCCGGGGAGCTGCGCCGTGCCGCCTTATTCCGAGAGCGCGTTTCTAGCCGAGCTGGGCGACCGCTTGAAGTCCTCGCGCATGCGCTGCGTCCTGTCGCGGCGGGAGCTCGCCCGCCGCTCCGGGATATCCGAGCGCTACATCGCCCAGATCGAGGCCGGAAAGGGCAACGTCTCGATTGTGCTGCTGCTGCGGCTGGCCTCCGCGATCCACGGCAGCCAGCCCCAGATCGTCTGAAGGCTCAAGCTCGATTCTCCACATTGGCACTGCGGGCCGGCACGCCGAACTCCTTGCGGCAGACCTCGGCCAGCACGGCCACGCCCTCGCGGATCTGCTGATGCGAGGGGCTCGCAAAGCACAGCCGCAGTCGCGATCTGGAGTGGTTTTTGTCAGTCGACCATTCCGGCCCCGGATTGATCGATACGCCGGCGGCAAGCGCGGCCTGATACAGCTTCAGCGTATCCACCTGATCGGGCAGCTTCACCCACAGGAAGATCCCGCCCTTGGGCTCCTCGAACTCGGCGGCCGTCCCGAACTGCTCGTTGACGGCCTCCATGAGCGTATCAAGCTTGGTCCGTAGCGCCTTCGTCAGTGCCGGCACGTGGGTCGAAAAATGCGGCTTGCAATAGGCAGCGAGCACCATCTGCTCCAGCGCGCCTGAGCCGGCGTCCGTCTTCAGCGCCAGCATCCGCGACATCACATCCCAGGGCGCGACGATGAAGCCCACGCGCAGCGCCGGCGCGATCGACTTGGAGAACGAGCCGATATGGATCACGCCGCCGTTCGGGCTCATCGCATGGATCGCCGGCGGCCGCTGTCCCGACCAGACCAGATCGGCATAGCAATCGTCCTCGAAAACAGGCACGCCGTAGTCTGCCGACAGCCGCAACAGCTCGGTGCGGCGGCCCTCCGGCATGATGCTGCCGGTCGGGTTCTGCACGGTCGGAATGGTGTAGATGTATTTCGGACGGATGCCGCGGCCCTTGAGGTCGGCCAGCGTCGTGGCCAGCACGTCCATGCGCATGCCGTCGTTGTCGAGGGGAATGCCAATCACGTTGACTCCGAGCCGTGCCAGGCGGGTCAGCGAGCCCTGATAGCTATCCTGCTCGAAGATCACGGTGTCGCCGCGCGTCAGCAGCGTGGCGTTGACGAGGTCGAGCGCCTGCAGCGAGCCGGACACGATCAGGAGATCGTCGACCGTGCAGTTGATGCCGGCATCGCGCTTGAGTTTTGCCACCAGGAATTCGCGCAAGGGCAGATAGCCCTGGGGACCATGTGCCAGCCCGTAAGTGGCGAGCGAGCGGCCTTCGCGTTGCAGAGCCAGATTGGCCGCCTCGATCAGATCATCGAGCGGCACCTGCTCGGAGTCGTTGTTGCCGCCGACAAAACTGTATTTGGCGAGGCCCGTCCAGCGCGCAGAGGGGGCCGGCAGCCCTGCGGGAAACAGGGGCGCAAAATCGAAGCTGGACGTCATGGGAGCGTTCCTCGTTGTTTTCTTTTTGAGCCGGCCGGCGTTGCGTCGGCCATGCCTATTTCTTTTGCCCGCATCCGGCGGACAGACGGCCTTAGTTCTTGCCGGCCGTCCGGGTCGGACGGCCCTGGCTGATGAAAGCGTAATGCGCATTGGCGACGCCGCCAACCATCAAGGCCTCGACAGCAGGCTCGGCGATCTCGCTTGCTGCGGCCCAATCGACCAGGAAATTGGCTCCGGTCCCGCCGCGTACGTCGTCGGTCGGAATGAAGATTGAGACGGTGGCGAGGGGCTTCAACGCGACGGGCGCCTTCAGATAGCTCTCGACCTGCTTGCCTGCGGTGTCGAAATAGGCGATGCGTTTGACAACCAGTGCTTGCGTCTCGGAGGCGTTGTGCACGCTCAGGGTCACCGAGAAGTCGACGCGCAGCTTGCCCTGGCTCATCGCGACACTGGAATAGGCGGGCACGTAGAACCCCCCGGCGACGGCGAGTTCTTCTTTCGGCAGTGCGGTGAGGGAATCTGCAAAGTTTTGTTCGATATTCACCTTGGATTGAGCGGCTGCGGGCACGGAGCAGGCGAGGGGGCATAGCAGCAGTGCAATGGCGAGCCCCATCCGCATGTGACGAATTGCTCGCTTGCCGCAACGCACTCGATCAATAGGGTGCGGCAAAACGGACCAATCTGGCATGCACGAGCTCATTCGCGACATCACTCTCTGTATCCTGTTTGCCTGGATGCTGGGCCTGCTTGCCCACTTCTCCAGGCAACCGCTGATCCTGGCCTATCTTATCGCCGGCTTCTGCATTGGTCCATTTGGCGCCGGCTGGGTCAAGTCGCAGGAATCGATCAGCGTCATCTCCGAGCTTGGCCTGATCTTCATGCTGTTCATGATCGGCCTGGAGATCGACCTGAAGAAGATCGTGCGGGCCGGAAAGGTCATCCTCTTCGCGGCGGGCGGCCAGCTCCTCGGCGGCTGCCTGCTCGGGGTGCTGTTCTTCGTCGGCATCGGCCTGTCGCTCGGGGGCGGACAGTTCGATGCGGTTTACCTCTGTGTCGCCTGCGCGCTGTCGAGCACCGTCATCATCGTCAAGGTGCTCTACGAGAAGCGCGAGCTCGACACGCTGCCCGGCCGCATCACCCTCGGCGTGCTGGTGCTCCAGGACATCTTCGCCATCCTGTTTCTGGCGGTGCAGCCGAGCCTTGCCAATCTGGAAATCAGCGTGATCCTGCTCTCGATCGGGCGGGTCGCGGTGCTGGTCGCCGCGGCACTGCTGGTGAGCCGCTACGTGCTGCCGCGCCTGTTTCACCAGATCGCCCGCCGCCCCGAGTTGATCCTGCTAGGCGCGCTCGCCTGGTGCTTCCTGGTCGCCGAGACCGCCGAGCGGCTGTCGCTGTCGCGCGAGATGGGCGCCCTGATCGCCGGCGTCTCGCTCTCGACCTTTCCCTACGCGCTCGATGTCACGGCCAAGGTCACCACGCTTCGCGATTTCTTCATCACGCTGTTCTTCGTCGCGCTCGGCATGACCATTCCCGTGCCCGGCCTCTCCGTGATCGGACTTGCCCTGATGATCGCGGCGTTCACGGTGGTGAGCCGCCTCGTGACCACCTTCGTCCCGCTCTATCTGATGAGGCAGGGCCTGCGCGCCAGCCTGTTGCCGGCCCTGAATCTCGCGCAGATCTCCGAGTTCTCGCTGGTGGTGATCCAGACCGGCGTCGCCGACCACCACATCGCATTCCAGACGGCGAACGCGGCCTCCTTCGCCTTCGTGGTGCTGGCGGTGCTCTCGACATTCGTGATGACCCGCAGCGACGAGATCACCCGCTGGGCGATCGGTCCCCTGAAGCGGATCGGCCTGCGCGATCTCGACCACGGCAATGGCCACGGCGAGGAAGGACACGAGGGCCATGGCGAGGCGCGCCGCATCGTCATCCTCGGCTTTTTCCGTGCGGCGAGCGCGCTGCTGGCCGAGATCGAACGGCAGGCACCGGTGCTGCTCGAGCAGATCACCGTGATCGACTTTAATCCGAATGTGTACCAGACGTTGCTGTCGCGCGGCCTGCACGTGATCTATGGCGATATCAGCAGCGCCGACACGCTGCTCCATGCCGGCGTCGGCAAATCCGAGATGATCATCCTCAGCGTCCCGGATGCGCTTCTGAAGGGTGCCAGCAACGAGAAGCTGGTCCGCCACGTCCGCACCCTCAACCCGACCGCCATGATCATTGCCACGGCCGATCTGTTGTCGGATGTAGACGAACTCTACGCGGCTGGCGCCAGCTATGTCACCGTGACCCGGCTCAGCGACGCCCATGAGCTGTTCACGGTGATCGAGGCCGCCCAGGCCGGCCTGTTGGCCGACAAGCGGGCCGAGCTCGATCAGCGGCTCGGCGAGCGGCGCGAAGTGCTGCCCTGACCGCTCCCGGCCGGCTTCTCACCGGGCTTAGGCCCGACGCGAGCCGCCCGTCGGGCAGGGCTGCGGTCCGGCATATGCGGTTGCGCCGGGGACACTAGCGCCCCGGCTCAAGTCCGGCTAAGCCTCCGGGCCATAACCGATAGAGATTGGGAAATGCCGGATAACGTCCAGGAAGTCTTGCAGGCCTTTGCCCGGGGTGAGCTCGTGGTCGTCACCGACGACGAAGACCGCGAGGGCGAGGGCGATCTGATCGTCGCCGCCTCGTTCTGCACCGCCGAGAAGATGGCGTTCATCATCCGCCACACCTCCGGCATCGTTTGCGCCCCGATCACCAGCGAAGATGCGCGCCGCCTGCGGCTCGATCCGATGGTGGCCCACAACGACTCAGCGCACACCACCGCATTCACGGTCTCGATCGACTACAAGCCCGACGGCGGCACCGGCATCTCGGCCGAGGAGCGCGCCTCGTGCTGCCGCGCGCTGTCCAATCCCAATGCCGGCGCCAACGACTTCGCCCGTCCCGGTCACATCTTCCCGCTGATCGCCAAGGACGGCGGCGTGCTGCTGCGCTCCGGCCATACCGAGGCCGCGGTCGACCTGTGCAAGCTCTCCGGCCTGCCGCCGGTCGGCGTCATCAGCGAGTTGATGAACGACGACGGCAGCGTGATGAAGGGCGAGCAGGTCGCCCGCTTCGCCGCCCAGCACAAGCTCAAGCACGTCACCATCGCCGACATGATCGCCTACCGCCAGGTGCGCGAGAAACTGATCGAGCGGGTCTCGACCTTCGTCACCGAGAGCCCGATCGGGCCGCTGCAGGGCTATGCCTACCGCTCGCCGTTCGATTCCATCGCCCATGTCGCCTTCGTCTACAACGGCGTCGGCGACGGCAAGAACGTCCTGACACGCTTTCACAAGCCGAACATCGTCAAGGACATCTTCACCGGCCACAAGCGCATGGCGGCGGTGCTCGAGCACTTCAAGAAATCGGGCCGTGGCGTTCTGGTCTATCTGCGCGACGGTGCGGCCGGTGTCCCTGTGGCGCCGCTGCCCGATGAGAGCGCGACCGAGGCCGACCGCAACCGCCAGTGGCGCGAAGTCGGCGTCGGTGCACAGATCCTGCGCGATCTCGGCGTCACCTCGATCCGGCATCTCACCTCCTCGGTGCACGACTACAAGGGCCTTTCGGGCTTCGGCATCGAGATCGTCGCCAACGAGCTACTCGAAAGCTAGCGCTGTCATCCAGGGGTGCGCGAAGCGCATCCCCCGAGGCGCGCCTCGCGGGTCCCCGGGAATCACGCAGACCCGTACATCTGCAACGCAATTGCACTTGTTGCCGCGGCGCTTTACTTTGTCGGGCAAATTTTGACGGAACCAGACGAAAGGACGTTTCATGACCGCGCGCCCTCAGGCCAAGGACAAGCCGGCTTCGGCTTCTTTCCAGTGGGACGATCCGTTCCTGCTCGACGAGCAGCTCACCGAAGACGAGCGCATGGTGCGCGACACCGCGCGCGCCTACGCCCAGGACAAGCTGCTGCCGCGCGTCGCCAAGGCCTATCTCGAAGAGAAGACGGATCGCGAGATCTTCAACGAGATGGGCGAACTCGGCCTGATCGGCATCACGTTGCCGGAGGAATATGGCTGTGCCAATGCAGGCTATGTCGCCTATGGTCTGGTCGCGCGCGAGATCGAGCGGGTCGATTCCGGCTACCGCTCGATGAACTCGGTGCAGTCCTCGCTGGTGATGTATCCGATCTACGCCTATGGCGACGAGAACCAGCGCAAGAAGTACCTGCCGAAGCTCGCCAGCGGCGAGTGGGTCGGCTGCTTCGGGCTGACCGAGCCTGATGCCGGCTCCGATCCGGCCGGCATGAAAACGCGCGCCGAGAAGGTGTCGGACGGCTATCGCCTGACCGGCAGCAAGATGTGGATCTCGAACGCGCCGATCGCCGACGTGTTCGTGGTCTGGGCCAAGTCGGCCGCGCACGACAACCAGATCCGCGGCTTCGTGCTGGAGAAGGGCATGAAGGGCCTGTCGGCACCGAAGATCGGCGGCAAGCTGTCGCTTCGCGCCTCCATCACCGGCGAGGTCGTGATGGACGGTGTCGTGGTTCCGGAAGACGCGCTGCTGCCCAACGTCTCCGGCCTGAAAGGCCCGTTCGGCTGCCTCAACCGCGCCCGCTACGGCATTTCCTGGGGCGTGCTCGGCGCGGCCGAGGACTGCATGCACCGCGCCCGCCAGTATACGCTCGACCGCAAGCAGTTCGGCAAGCCGCTCGCCGCGACCCAGCTCGTGCAGAAGAAGCTCGCGGACATGCAGACCGAGATCGCGCTGGGCCTTCAGGGCTCGCTGCGCGTCGGTCGCCTGATGGACGAGGGCAAGTTCGCTCCCGAGATGATCTCGATCATGAAGCGCAACAATTGCGGCAAGGCGCTCGACATCGCCCGCGTCGCGCGCGACATGCACGGCGGCAACGGCATCTCGATCGAGTATCACGTGATGCGCCACGTCCATAACCTCGAGACCGTCAACACCTACGAGGGCACCCACGACGTCCACGCCCTGATCCTGGGCCGCGCGATCACGGGCATTCAGGCGTTTTTCTGAGCAAACCGCCCCAGTGTGGGATGCGACTGAACTCTCCAATCGCGTCATGGCCGGGCTTGTCCCGGCCATCCACGTCTTAGACCACGCGAAGAACGTGGATGCCCGGCACGAGGCCGGGCATGACGAAGTCAGCAAGGTACGAGCAAGCCATGTCCGACAACGACGACGTCCCGTTCAAACACGACTTTCCGCTGAAGCCCGGCATCGTCGAGGAAGTCCGCCCCGGCGTGCGGCGCGTGCTCTGTAACAATCCGAGTCCGTTCACTTTCACCGGCACGGTCAGCTACATCGTGGGCCGGGGCAACGTCGCGATCATCGATCCCGGTCCGGACGACGAGGCGCATGCGGCGGCGCTGCTCGATGCCGTCAGCGGCGAGACGGTGAGCCATATCTTCGTCACCCACACCCACCGCGACCATTCGCCGAACACCGCGCGGATCAAGCGGTCGACCGGCGCGCCAGTTTACGCCGAAGGCCCGCACCGCGCCTCGCGCCCGCGCTTCGAGAGCGAGAAGCACAACCCGGAATCCGGCGCCGACCGCGACTTCGCGCCCGATATCAGGATCGGCCATGGCGACGTGGTCGAAGGAGATGGCTGGCGGCTCGAGGCCGTGGCGACACCCGGCCATACCGCCAACCACCTCGCTTTTGCCTGGCCCGAGCGAAAATTCAACTTCGTCGGCGATCACGTGATGGGATGGTCGACCTCGATCGTGGCCCCGCCCGACGGCTCGATGATCGACTACATGGAATCGCTGGATCGTCTCGCCGCGCGCGAGGAGGATGTGTATTTCTCCGGTCACGGCCCCGAAATTCCAGAAGGCCCGCGCTTCGTGCGCTTCCTGATCCGTCACCGCAAGGCGCGCGAGGCCTCCATCCTGCACCGCCTTGCCAAGGGCGAGACCGACATCCCGACCATGGTCCGGGCGATCTATATCGGCATCGATCCGAGGCTCACCACCGCGGCGGGCTATTCCGTGCTGGCGCATCTGGAAGACCTGGTCGCCCGCGGCGTGGTGGCGACGGACGGCGATCCCGTGATCGGCGGGACCTATCGGATGGCGAACGCTTAGCCTTCCGTCACTTCTTCACCGTCTTCGCCGGCGCCTTCGGCGGCGCCACCGGCGTCTTCTTCACCGGCTTGAGTGCGTCGGCATCGGCGGCGGTGTTGAGATCGTCGATGAATTTCTTCACGCGTGCGGCGTTGCTGCCGAGGTCGCTCTCGAAATAGCGCGAGGCGGAGCGGATATCGACGCGGGAATCCTCGCCGTCGGGCACGACCCGGATGGCGATGTCCTCGCGGAAACCCATGATCGGTGAGCGCGCCACCGCCTCGATGCGGCCGATGCGGCGCGGGGGCTGCGGCGCGCGCTCGTCGATGATCAACCATTTGCGCTTGTTGACCAGCTGAAGCGCGATCGCATAGGCGCGGTCGACTGAAATCTCGAGCTCGATCGGCTCGATATCGGGATAGAATTGACGCTGCTGCTCGGCCGAATAGAGGCCGGCATACACAGCGGTATTGGCACCATCGCCGGTGCGCAGGCGGGCCAGGGCGTCGAAGCGCGGCGGGTCGATCGGGTCGGTGGTGATGTCGTGGATCGCCGGCAGCTTGCGGTATTGCAGGCCGAGATAAGCGGGATAGGCGAGGATCGCGCCGTCGATCAGGAACGCAAGCAGGATGCGCGCCATGCCGCGCGAGCCGTTCTGCCAGATCGCGGCGAAGCCGGCGAGCCCGAACAGGATCGAGAGCGCGGCAATCCCGAGCCCGCCGAAGAAGGTCGCGAGCGCCGGCTTCATCTCCAGGAAGCCGAACCGGACGATGATGATCGAGACCACCACCGCCACCACGGCGAACACGGCCAGATTGCGCGCCCAGCTCGCGAGGCTGGAGACGGGCTCCGACTGGTAGGGAGCGGAAAACCTGCGGGCCATCGGGTCAGCTCTGCCGGGATCTTGGGGACGGTGCCGGCCGATCTGGCACGACGATGGGCCGTTGAGACCACGGCCCGCGGGCAAATTCAAGAGTTCCGCAGAAGGCTGCATCGTCATGGCCGGGCTTGACCGGCCATTCACGTCTTTTTGCCATGAGGACGCGGATGTCCGGGCCGTCGCCGCGCCGAAGGGGCTTTGGCCCCGCAGGCGGGACGAAGCCCGGGCACGACGTCCGAGATGGCCTACGCCGCCGCGTTCGGGAAGCGGTATTCCCTAAACTGATCGCGCAGCGCGGTCTTCAGGATCTTGCCCGTCGCCGTGTGGGGGATACCGTCGACGAAGGCAACGTCGTCGGGCATCCACCATTTGGCGATCTTGCCATCCATGAACTTCAGGATGTCCTCGCGGCTGGCCTGCTGGCCCTGCTTCAGCTGCACGATCAGCAGCGGACGCTCGTCCCATTTGGGATGGAACACGCCGATCACGGCGGCTTCCGCCACCGCGGGATGGCCGACTGCGAGGTTCTCCAGCTCGATCGAGGAAATCCACTCGCCGCCGGACTTGATCACGTCCTTGGAGCGGTCGGTGATCCGCATGTAGCCGGCTTCGTCGATGGTCGCGACGTCGCCGGTGTCGAAGAAGCCGTCCTCGTCGAGAATGTTGGCGTCGACCCGGTAATAGGCCTTGGCGACGGCCGGGCCGGCGACCTTGAGGCGGCCGAAGGTCGTGCCGTCCCACGGCAGTTCCTTGCCGGCATCGTCGGTGATCTTCATCTCGACGGCGAACGGCGCGTAGCCCTGCATCTGGAGCACGTCGAGCCGCGCCTCGCCGGTCGCATTCTGGAACGGCGGCTTCAGCGCCGCGACGCTGCCGATCGGGCTCATCTCGGTCATGCCCCAGGCGTGACGGACGTTCGAGCCCATGTCGAGGAAGGCCTTGATCATCGAACGCGGCATCGCCGAGCCGCCGCAGATCACCATCTTCAGGTCCGGCAGCTTCAGATTGTTCGCGGTCATGTGCTGGAGCAGCATCAGCCAAACCGTGGGCACGCCGGCGGTATGCGTCACCCTCTCGGTCGAGAGCAGCTCATAGACCGAGGCGCCGTCGAGCTTGGCGCCGGGCATGACGAGCTTGGTGCCCTGCGACGGCGCGGAGAAGGCGATGCCCCAGCTGTTGGCGTGGAAGAGCGGCACCACGGGAAGCATGGTTTCGGAGGCGCTGGTACCGAGCGCGTCGACATTGTTGGCCATCAGCGCGTGCAGCACGTTGGAGCGATGCGAATACAGCACGCCTTTGGGATCGCCGGTGGTGCCCGATGTGTAGCACATCGCGGCCGCCGTGTTCTCGTCAAAGTCCTTCCATTTAAACTTGCCGTCGGCCTCCGCAATCCAGTCCTCGTAGGCGACCACGTTCTTCAGCGTCGTCTGCGGCATGTGCGCCTTGTCGGTGAGCACGACATAGCGTTCCACGCTTGTCAGCTTGTCGGCGATCTTCTCCAGGACCGGAATGAACGTGATATCGGTCATCACGATGCGGTCCTGCGCATGGTTGATGATCCAGGCGATCTGCTCGGGGAAAAGGCGGGGATTGACGGTATGGCAGATGGCGCCGATCCCCATGATGCCGTACCAGACCTCAAGATGGCGCCAGGTGTTCCAGGCGATCGTTGCGACACGGTCGCCGAGCTTGATGCCGTCGCGCTCCAGCATCTGCGAGACCTTGAGCGCGCGCTTGTGGATATCGGCATAGGTGGTGCGATGGATCGGTCCCTCGACCGAGCGCGTCACGACCTCCTGCTTGCCATGAATCTTGGCGGCGTGTTCGATGATCCTGTGGCAGAGCAGGGGCCAGTCTTGCATCAAACCAAGCATTCCGTCGTTCCTCCGAGAAGCCGCTGGGCGGATTGTCGCTCTCAGCGTTGGGCCAAAGAATTGTCATGAGTTTTAGCCTGCCCGCCTTTCGCCGCAAATGGTCTTATCGCGGCTATATGTCCGTCGGCGCGGCAATGGTTACCGTCGCGCTCGGGCTCGCGGATCGGGCAGAGGCGCGCAAATATGGGTCCCCGCTGGACATCTTTGGTATTGCGGCACCACGGCCGCGCGCCACGGTTCATTCTGCCAATATCTCTGGCAGGATCCCGCTCCCAAGACCTCGCCCCGAGGAGGCCCCCAAGGGGTCGGCCAAGGCATCGGACGAGGCTCCTGCGGAGACCGAAGACAAGCCTTCCGCGGACAAACCTGGCGCCGCCCAGCCCGCCGAAGCCGCGCCGCCGCCCGAGAAGCAGGCCTCGGCGTGCCGCCTCGCGCTGACCGAGGAGATCGCGATCGCGCCTTCGATCCCGGATATCCGCGGCCCGGGCGCCTGCGGCGGCGAGGATCTGGTGCGGCTCGAGGCCATCGTGCTGCCGGACAAGCGCAAGGTGGCGGTCAAGCCGGCGGCGATCCTCCGCTGCACCATGGCGTCCGCAATCGCCGATTGGGTGCGCAAGGACGTGGTGCCGCTGGCCGCGAGCCTCGGCTCGACCATCAGCGATCTCGACAATTTCGACAGCTTCGAGTGTCGCGGCCGCAACCGCGTCGTCGGCGCCATGCTGTCCGAGCACGGCAAGGCCAATGCGATCGATGTGCGCGCCATCAACCTCGCTAACGGGCAGTCGATCGGCCTGACCGACCGCACCATGCCGCGCGAGGTGCGCGAGCGCGTGCTGCATTCGGTCTGCTCGCGCTTTTCGACCGTGCTCGGCCCCGGCTCGGATTGGTACCACGAGGACCATATCCATCTCGATCTCGCGCAGCGGCGCAACGACTACCGGATCTGCCAGTGGAACGTCTGGGATCCGCTGCCGCAGGTTGCCCCGCTGCTGCCGGCGGAACGGCCCGAGGAGGCGCCGCCGCGTGAGGTCGCGGCCAAACCCGAAGCGAAGCCCGAGGCCAAGCCCGAGACGAAGCAAGGAATTGACGACGAGGCGGCGGAGACATCGGCTGCCTCTGCGGACAAGCCGGCGGCCGACGGCCACAAAGTCCGGCCGCACAAGCCGGCAACAAAAAAGCGCCGGTGAGACCGGCGCTTTTGAATGTCAGAGATCAGGTACCTGATCAGTAGCTGCCCGCCTGGCCAGTTTGGCTGCCGCCGAGCGCAAGCCGTGAATTGTAGGGCGAGTCGCCATGCTTGGGCTCGAGCACCACAACGAGGGTGCCGACCTTGACGCGATCATAGAGGTCGATAGCGTCCTCGTTGGTCAGGCGGATGCAGCCCGACGAGATCGACGCGCCGATATATTCCGGCTGGTTGGTGCCGTGAATGCGGAACAATGTGTCCTTGCCGCCCGAGTAGAGATACATCGCGCGGGAGCCCATTGGATTGTCCGGACCGGGGGCGACGAAGGTGGGCACGCCTAGGCGCGAAATTTCGCCGGGGGTGGGGTGCCAGGCCGGCCACTCGGTCTTGCTGCCCACCTTGGCGATGCCCGACCAAGCCATGGCTTCTTCACCGACGGTGATGCCGTAGCGGATCGCCTTGCCGCCATCCAGAACGTAGTAGAGGTAATGGTTGTCGGAATCGACCACGATCGAGCCCGGCGATTCCTTGCGGTGGTACTCAACGATGGCGCGGCGGAACGGCTCTGCGACCGGGGTGTTCTCGTACCGAACCTTGGCAAGGAGTTCCTTGTCCTTCGGCTTGAAGGCCTTGGTGTCGGTCGCTTCAAAATGCGTGGCCTGCATGCAGCCCGACAGCATCAGGCCAGCGGCCAAAATACCCAGCGTAACTTTCAGCGACGACATGATTTGGTTCCAATCGACAACAACAAGCTTCGTGGAGCTTGAGTAAGCCCAATTCCACGATTCCGTTGGCCCATTATCGTTGAAATCTGCCACAATTCCAGCCTCACGACGCTTCTCCCGCGCTGCAAGACCTTACCTGTGGCTTTTCTGCCGCAAGTTTTGCGGGCCAGAGCCGGTTTTTGGGCAAAACGGTCGTAAGTGTCGATTCCGTGCCACAGTTGGGCCATGCCGTCGCCACAAATGCAAACGCTCGTTAATGTGCTTGTCATCATCAACTTGTCAGAATCGCGCTAAGCGCTGTCAGTCTGTCGCAGGCCCCTGCTGGAGTTGTGCATGTTTTCTGTGTTCGTTCCCTTCGAGTCCTCCCTCAAGAAGGCCGTCATCGAGGATCTCGCAGCAGTCCCGGAGCATGCGGTCTGGATCGACCTGGTCAACCCCACCGCGGCCGAGGACAAAGCCGTCGAGAAGCTCTCGGGGATCGCAATCCCGACCCGGGAGGACATGCAGGAGATCGAGATCTCGAGCCGCCTCTATATGGAGAACGGCGCGCGCTACATGACCGCGACGCTGATGTGCCAATCCGATACCGATATGCCGAGGACCACGGCGGTCACGTTCATTCTGGGCGACCACCGCCTGGTAACGGTGCGCTATGACCAGCCCAAGCCCTTTGCGCTGGTCGAGGCCAAGCTGGCCCGTTCCTGCACACCGGCCATCACCGGCGAGATGGTGCTGATGGAGCTGCTCGATGCCGTGATCGACCGCTGCGCCGACATCCTGGAGCGCTGCGGCGCCGAGATCGATCAGGTCTCCCATGACATTTTCGAGCCGGAGAGCGAGCGCCACGGTCACGCCAAGCAATATTCGCAAATCCTGATCTCGATCGGCCGCAAGGGCGATCTGACCTCCAAGGTTCGCGAGAGCCTGGTCTCGATCGGCCGCGTCGTCGCCTTCCTTTCCGCGGTGGTGGAGGGCGTGAAATGGTCGAAGGACATGCGCGAGCAGCTCAAGACCATGCAGCGTGACGTCGTCTCGCTGACCGATCATGCCTCCTATCTCTCCAGCAAGATCACCTTTGTGCTCGACGCCATGCTCGGCGTCGTCAATCTCGAGCAGAACAACATCATCAAGCTGTTTTCGGTCATGGCGGTTGTCCTGATGCCGCCGACGCTGATCGCCTCGATCTACGGCATGAACTTCAAGTCGATGCCGGAACTCGAATGGGTGCACGGTTATCCGTTCGCGCTGGTGCTGATGCTGATTGCGGCGATCGTTCCGTACTGGATCTTCAAGTGGAAGAAGTGGCTGTAATAGTGACCGAGACCTTACGCCGGACGCAGAGACACAGTGTCTGGTGTCGCAGAATAGAGCGGGATTGCGGCCGCACGGCGATGTGTGCTCGCCGCCCCAATTCCTCCGGTAAAATTTGAGCGGTGGGCTGAACGTTTGCGCGAAACTTGTCTGCGATAAGGAGCAGGTAAGCCGCGAGGAACAGCCATGGTTGAAAAACACATAACGACGCCCCCCAACGTCATCGATCTGGCGAGCTATCGCCACGTCGCGACGAGCGGCAAGGCGTCGTCGATGTCGGCGCGCATGTGCCGGCACTGTGGTGCTCCGCTGCTCGACGGCGAGAACGACGACGATTGCTCGACTGCAATCAGCACGGCCGCTCCGCAGCCACGCGAGAGGTCACGTCGGATTCGACTCGATTGAGGAACGGAAAGCTAAGGGCGATCCAGGTCTTGCGGCGGCGTTGTCTGGATCGCCTTGCTTCTCCGGCGTAATTTCCAACATCATCATTGCGAGGAGCTCGCGACAAAATTGCGAAGCAATTTTGCACTGAAGCGACGAGGCAATCCAGACTGTCCTCACCGAGGCAGTCTGGATTGCTTCGCTTGCGCTTGCAATGACGCGGTAGCCTACACGTGCTGGCCGCCGTTGATGTGGATCTCGGCGCCGTTGACGTAAGAACTGGTGTCCGTGCACAGCACGTAGATGATCTTGGCGACCTCGTCCGGTGTGCCGAGCCGGTGCATCGGGATCTGCTGGTCGACGATCTTCTCGGTGCCCGGCGACAGGATCGAGGTGTCGATCTCGCCCGGCGCGATCGCGTTGACGCGCACGCCGACGCGGCCGAAGTCGGAGGCCATTTCGCGCGTCAGGGACGCCAGCGCGGCCTTCGAGGTGGCGTAGGCCGCGCCCGCGAAGGGATGCACGCGCGAGCCCGCGATCGAGGTGACGTTCACGACAGAGCCCTTGGCCGCCTTCAATTCCTCGATCAGCCCGCGCGCCATCATGATCGGCGCGAAGAAGTTGACATTGAACACGTGCGTCCAGGTGTCGAGGTCGGTGTCGATCGAGCCGAGCCTGGAGCCGCCGGCCCCCTTCGGCGAGATCGCGGCGTTGTTGACCAGCGCATGCAGCATGCCGCCTTCGAGACGGTCGCGGATGTCGGAGATCGCGCGCGTGGTATCTGCGGGGGTGGCGAGGTCGACCTGGATATGGTCCTCAGGGCCCGCGTCCCAGGGACAATCCTCCGGGAACGGATGCCGCGAGCAGGTGATCACGCGCCAGCCGGCCGAGGAGAAACGGATCACGGTGGCATGGCCGATGCCGCGGCTCGCCCCGGTCAGGAGCAGCGTACGGCGCGGCGCATTGGACGACTGCGGCATGGACATCTTTCAGGCTGGAGCATGATCCGGACCCGGAGGGCCGCGTTAGCGCAAACTGTGCAGCGGTTTTCCGAAGGGATCATTCTCGAACAAAATTCTAGGGATACATTCGCGTCTTGGACCATTTCTGGCCGGCCGCGTCACGGCGAAATTCAATGCGGTCGTGCAGGCGGAACGGGCGGTCGTGCCAGAACTCGATACGCGACGGTGTTATACGCCAGCCGCTCCAGCCCGGCGGACGCGGCACCTTGCCGATCATGTGCTTGGCGGCGACCTTGGCGATCGCCTGCTCGAAAGCGAAGCGGCTCTCGAGCTCCTGCGACTGCTTGCTCGCCCAGGCGCCGATCTGCGCCTGCTTGGGACGGGTGGCGAAATAGGCGTCGGCTTCGGCCTCGGTCACCGGCGTCACGTTGCCGCGGATGCGGACCTGACGGCGCAGCGACTTCCAGTGAAAAAGTAACGCCGCCTTAGGATTTGCGGCGAGTTCGCGGCCCTTCTGGCTGGCGATGTGGCTGTAGAAGACGAAACCATCGGTATCGAAGCCCTTCATCAGCACCATGCGCACGTCCGGCAGGCCGTCGGGATCGACGGTCGCGAGCGCCATGGCGTTCGGATCGTTCGGCTCGCTCTTGATGGCTTCGTTCAGCCAGGCCTCGAACAGCGCAAACGGCTCGTCGGCGGCGGTGAAATCACCAGATGTTAAGGGTGTCTGGTGTTTCATCGAGGTCGTGTCGGTCATGTCTGGGGTCCGAGTTGCGTCCTGCGGTCCAAAACGCGTTGTTGTCTGCTACCGCCCTATATAGGGTATGGGGACGCGTTGGCCTATCGGCGATCCGGCCGTCCGGCTTCGTCATGACGATCATTCTGATCGGACTCGGCACCGGCGGTTGCAGCTTTTCCCGCAACGACAAGAGTGCCTACGCCACGGCCGATGACAGCGACCTTACCGGCTCGATCGCAATGCCGGCCAGGGTGGCGGCACCGACAGAGACCGATCTCGCCTTCGCCCGCAACGCCGCCTCCGACGTCCTCAGCAAGAACGATAAGGATTCCAGCCAGCATTGGGAGAATCCGGAAACCGGGGCGCGCGGTTCGGTCACGCCGATCGCGCAATCCTATGCCGCCGAGGACGGCCGCAAGTGCCGCGACTTCCTGGCGAGCTACGTCAATGGCAGCACCGAAAGCTGGCTCCAGGGCGCGGGCTGCCAAAGCAGCCGTGGCAGTTGGGAGATTCATACGCTAAAGCCGTGGCGGAGCTAGGAATCGCTTCACCAGGCTAGTTGCAAAAATACCACTCGCCCCCCACATGAGGCTCAGTTGGGGCGGGGAGCCCTTTGAACAATTCGATTTCTTGAAGGAGACGTGACGGATGCGCGACCCCTATGAGGTCTTGGGGGTGCCGCGGAGCGCCAACGCTGCCGCGATCAAGAGCGCCTATCGCAAGCTTGCCAAGAAGCACCATCCCGACAGCAACAAGAACGACCCGAAGGCGGCCGAGCGCTTCGCTGAACTCAATACGGCCAATGAGATCCTCGGCGACGAGGACAAGCGCAAGCAATTCGACCGCGGCGAGATCGACGCCGACGGCAAGCCGCGCTTCCAGGGTTTTCCGGGCGGCGGCGGTGGGCCGCGCGGGCGCGCGGGTCCCGGCGGGTTCGAGAGCTATACGTTCCGCGGTGGCGGCGCGGGCCCTGGTCCGGGCGGCGGCGCGTTCGAGGACATCCTCAACAGCATGTTCGGAGGAGGGCCGCGTCCGCGCCCCGGGGCCGGCGGCGGTGCCCAGTTCGAATTCGACACCGGCGGGATCGGGCTCGATCTCGACGTCAATGTCGCCATGACCGTCTCGCTGGAGGAGGCGGTGAAGGGCGGCGAGAAGCGCGTCCGGCTGCCGAACGGCAAGGAGCTCAACGTCAAGATTCCGGCCGGCGTGACCGAAGGCCAGCAGATCCGGTTGCGGGGGCAGGGCGAGAGCGCTCAGGGCCATCCGCCGGGCGATCTCCTGATCACGATCGGCATCGCGCAGCATCCGTTCTTCAAGATCGAGGGCGCCGATCTCAGGATCGACCTGCCGGTCACGCTCTACGAGGCGGTGCTTGGCGGCAAGGTCCGCGTGCCCACCCTCGGCAATGCCGTGGAGCTTTCGGTTCCGCAAAACACCTCCAGCGGCCGGACCTTCCGCCTCAAGGGCAAAGGATTGCCAAAAACTGGTGGAACCGGGGATCTCTTCGTCACCGTCAGGATTATGCTACCGGACGGGAACGACGCCGAGCTTGAAGCATTGATGGAAAAGTGGCGGGAGCAGCGCCCCTACAATCCACGTAGCGGGCTTGGCTAAGTGTGATCCGGAAAGTGTGAGGGGTTCTCCTAAAGACTGAGAGCGTCGTGCATCGACATGATGCTCATCATATGCCCGAGGCGTGGTAGCCCTTCTTGGCTCACGTGCTCGACGTGTCGGCCGTCCGGCGGGGCAGCCGATAAAAAGGTGCGGCCTCGAGAGGGGGACCAGCGCGGTACCAAAAACCCCAATCGAGGCCGCCCGCGTCGATCGGCGGATCGAACGCTGCTCATTTTCGCGTGATCATCCGGTGCGATAATGAGACGCGCCGATGTCTTCATTCCAAATTTTCAATGTCGGAATCGAGGCACCGCGTTGCGTGGTTGTCTAGGTGCCGCTTTTCTCTGCTTGGTCGTAGACCGCCTGCGCCACTTTGGTCAGCCGGTCCCGGTCGCCGCCACCGCTGACGACGTAGCCGACGCCGCGCTCCGACCAGAACAGCGCCCCGTCCTTGTCCGTTCTGGCATACCGCATCTGCGTCGCGCCATTCTCGGTTTTGGCGGTGTAGATCGTGTACCGCTCGCCCGAGGCGCCCTCATACATCAGGAACGACGCCGGGCCGTTCGGCCCCGGCAAGAGCCGGCCGCCGACGAGCTTTAGTCCACTCGCCTCCAGGTTCGGAGCAAACACGGTCCAGCCGCAGCGTCTGGTCAGCCAGGCCTGGAGGTGGTCGCGCTCGTTGCCGCCGACCTCGACGGGATGGCGAACCTCGACGACATAGAGGCGGTGGGCGTCGAGTGCGTCGGTCGTAAAGCTCTGGAAAGTCGAGGGCGCGTTGGCGGCACCGTGCGCCAGCCAGCCGGCGGTGCCGCCGGCCATGAAGGCCACCAGCACAGCCGCGGCGGCGCCATAGAGCCAGTGCCGCGGGCGGCGCTCCAGCCGTTCGAGCTCGAGCCGCGCCGGCACCGGCTCCTGGGCGACGGAATCGTAGCGGGCGTGCAGCATCTCGGCCATGGCGCGCCAGGACTGCACGCGCTCGCCATCCTCGGGCTGCGCGGCAAGCCAGGCCGCGACATCGGCGCGGCGCTCGGCCGGCAGCTCGCCGTCGACATAGGCGTGCAGTTCGTCCTCGGTGACTGGGATCTTGCGGTCGTTCATATCGATCGTCTCTGGCTCTGCGGCCCAAAATGTTCTTCGTGGTTCAACTGCGCCGCTTCCCGCGCCATGCAGGAGAAACGACCGGCGCGATGCATCAATCCTGCCATCATTTCACCCGCCTGAGCGCCGGGCGCTCGCCCTCCAGCGAGGCTTTGACGTGGGCGCGGGCGCGTGCCAGGCGCGACATCACGGTGCCGATCGGCACGCCCTGGATGTCGGCGACCTCGCGGTAGCTCATGCCCTCCAGCATCACCAGGAGCAGCACCGAGCGTTGCTCCTCGACGAGCGTCGCCAGCGCCCTCTCGATATCGCGCCCTTCGGCTTCGGTCCCGCTGGCATCCGGGTTGTTCTCCGTCAGCTGCATGAATTGCGGCCGTCGTGCCAGCGAACGCCGCCGGTTCTTGTTGAGGTTGGTCAGGATCGTATAGAGCCAGCTCCTGACGTCGCCTCCGAGGAACAGACGCTCCGAACGCAGCGCCCGCACCAGCGTATCCTGCACCAGATCGTCGGCCGCATCCGCCTCGCGCGTGAGCGCGCGGGCGTAGCGGCGCAACGCCGGGATCATGGCTTCAACACTCTGGCGAAACGCACTCATTGCGGTCTTGACGTCCTGATGTCGGCGCGAGCGCCACAACGATCATAACACCCGAGCGGAACGGCTATTCCGGCGCTTGAAACAGCGTTAACGCCGCGTATTAGGACTGTACCGCAACGGAGGGCTGGTGTACCTCCAAACCTCACCGGGAGCTCGACGGGACGTTAGCAAAATGGCGCAGAATTCAGGTCTGATGCAGGGCAAGCGGGGCGTGGTCCTCGGCGTTGCCAACAACCGCTCGATCGCCTGGGGCATTGCCAAGGCATGCCACGCGGCCGGCGCGGAGCTTGCCTTCACCTATCAGGGCGATGCGCTGAAGAAGCGCGTCGAGCCGCTCGCCGCCGAGATCGGCGGGCTCGTGCTCGGCCATTGCGACGTCACCGATGCTGCGACCATCGATGCGGCCTTCGCGGTGCTGAAGGAGAAGTGGGGCAAGATCGACTTTCTGGTGCATGCGATCGCCTATGGCGAGCAACTCGACGGCCGCTACGTCGACACCACGCAGGAGAATTTTTCGAAATCCCTGCTGATCTCCTGCTATTCGTTCACGGCGGTGGCGCAGCGCGCCGAGAAGCTGATGACCGACGGTGGCTCGCTCATCACGCTCAGCTATTACGGCGCCGAGAAGTGGATGCCGCATTACAACGTCATGGGCGTCGCGAAAGCGGCGCTCGAAGCGAGCGTGCGTTATCTCGCCGCCGATCTCGGCGAGAAGAACATCCGCGTCAATGCGATCTCCGCGGGGCCGATCAAGACCCTCGCGGCGTCCGGCATCGGCGATTTCAGATATATCCTGAAGTGGAACGAGGCCAACGCACCGCTGCGGCGCAACGTCTCCACGGAAGACGTCGGCGGCAGCGCGCTGTATTTCCTCTCCGACCTCTCGCGCGGCGTCACCGGCGAGGTGCACCACGTCGATTCCGGCTATCACGTGCTCGGCATGAAGCGCCCGGACGCGCCGGACATTTCGTTCGGCGGGAAGGACTAACTTTTCACCCAGCAATGCCCGTCCCCACGATCTATTACCTTCGCCACGGCGAGACCGAGTGGAATGCGCTCGGGAGGCTTCAGGGCATCAAGGACATTCCGCTGAACGCACGCGGTCGCGGTCAGGCGGTGCAGGCCGGCGGCATTCTCGCCGATCTCTTCAAGCGCGAGGACCGCGACAAGGCCGCATTACCCTACGTGTCGAGTCCGCTTGGCCGCGCACGAGAGACCATGGAACTGGCGCGGAGCAAGCTCGAACTGCCGACTGCGGGCTATACGCTCGACGATCGCCTGCGTGAGATCGGCTACGGCACCTGGGAGGGACTGACGCTGGCCGAGAGCGAGGCCTCCGATCCCGACATCTACGCCCGGCGCCTCGCCGACAAATGGACGGTGGGCCCCGCGGGCGGAGAGACCTACGCCGATGTGCAGGTCCGCGTGCGCGCTTGGTACGACCAACTCCGGACCGACACCGTCGCGGTCGCCCATGGTGGGACCTGCCGGGCCCTGATGGTTTCACTCGGCCTGGAGACGCCGGCGAGCGCCGCCGAACTTTATATCGAGCAGGGCGCCGTCTACGTGTTCCGCGACGGGCGGTTGGAGAAGTTTAGTTAAGCCGGTTCGCTTGCGCGTCCTGCGCCGTCATGCCCGGGGCGCCCTTTTGCGCTTGTGGGCCAAGAACGTGGATGGCGGGACAAGCCCGGCCATGACGACCGTGTAGGCATTTGACCCCAATTTCAGGGCGAGTTAAGTCAGCACTGACTTACGAGCTAGATACGGATGTCCTTCAACACCTTCGGCCACATGTTCCGCGTCACGACCTTCGGCGAGAGCCATGGGGTGGCGATCGGCTGCGTGGTCGACGGCTGCCCGCCCATGATCCCGCTCGTCGAGGCCGACATCCAGGGTGATCTTGATCGCCGCCGACCCGGCCAGTCGCGCTTCACGACCCAGCGTCAGGAGCCGGACCAGGTCAAGATCCTCTCCGGCGTGATGGCGCATCCGGAGACCGGCGTGCAGGTGACGACGGGCACGCCGATCGGGCTCCTGATCGAGAACACCGACCAGCGCTCAAAAGACTATTCCGAGATCAAGGACAAGTTTCGGCCTGGCCACGCTGACTTTACCTATGAAGCGAAGTACGGCCTGCGCGACTATCGCGGCGGCGGCCGCTCCTCGGCGCGCGAGACCGCGACGCGCGTCGCCGCCGGCGCGATCGCTCGAAAGGTGCTGCCCGATGTGAAGGTGCGCGGCGCGCTGGTGCAGATGGGGCCACACAAGATCGACCGCGCGAAATGGGACTGGGACGAGATCGCGAAAAACCCGTTCTTCTGTCCGGACAAGGACAAGGCCGCGTTCTTCGAGACCTATCTCGACGGCATCCGCAAGAGCGGCTCCTCGATCGGCGCGGTGATCGAGGTCGTCGCCGAAGGTGTGCCGGCTGGCCTTGGCGCCCCGATCTACGCCAAGCTCGATGCCGAGCTCGCCGCCGCAATGATGAGCATCAATGCGGTGAAGGGCGTCGAGATCGGCGCCGGCTTCGGCGCGGCCGAACTCACCGGGGAAGAGAATGCCGACGAGATGCGCACGGGCAATGACGGCACGCGTTTTCTGTCCAACCACGCTGGTGGCGTGCTGGGCGGCATCTCCACGGGGCAGCCGGTGGTGGTGCGTTTCGCCGTCAAGCCGACCTCGTCGATCCTGCAGCCGCGTCTCACCGTCGATCGCAACGGCGCCGACACCGAGATCATGACCAAGGGCCGCCACGATCCCTGCGTCGGCATCCGCGCCGTCCCCGTCGGCGAAGCCATGATGGCCTGCGTGTTGGCGGATCATTTCCTGCGCGACCGCGGCCAGGTCGGGCGCTAGCGTTCCGCAGGGCGCTTGTATCGCGCCACTAGTCCACCGCGCAGCTTGACGATCCCACAACTTCGTCCGCAAATGCGCGCATGGAAAGCTCCGAGCTCCAACGTATCACCAACTGGCTGATCGACGGCGCCTGGTCGTCGAAGGCCCCGGCCGAGATGACGGCCGAAGCCTGCGAACGGATGGTTGCAGCCGGTCTGCCGCTATGGCGGTTCGGCATCTTCATCCGCACGCTGCATCCCGAAATTTTCGGTCGCAACTTCATCTGGCGGGAAGGCGAGGAGGTCGAGATCGGCACGGTCGATTTCGAGATCCTGGAGACGCCGGAATTCGCCAGAAGTCCGCTGCGGGTCGTGTTCGAGCAGGGACTTGAGGTGCGGGGACGCATGGACGATCCCGGCAGCAAGCATTTCCCTTTTTTCGACGATATGCGTGCCGAAGGCGTAACCGACTACGTCGCGACGCCAATGCAGTTTCTCGACGGCTCGGTCCACGCGACGAGCTGGACAACGCGCCATCCAGGCGGCTTCACCGATGAACACATCGCGGCGATTCACACCATCGTCAAGCCGCTCGCGCGCATCACCGAGATCATCAGCCTGCGCCGCACCGCCGAGATGCTGCTCGACACCTATGTCGGCAATCGTGCCGGCGCGCGCATCCTTGGCGGTCAGATCCGCCGCGGCCACAACGACACCATGCAGGCTGCGATCTGGCTCTCCGATCTGCGCGGCTTCACGGCACTGTCGGACCGGCTGCCGGCCGAGACCGTGGTCGAGATCCTCAACCATTATTTCGACTGCCAGGTTGCCGCGATCCGCGGCCATGGCGGCGAGGTGCTGAAATTCATGGGCGACGGCCTGCTCGCGGTATTCCCGATCGACGAATATGTCGGCGATGCCGCGCATGTCTGCACGCGGGTGCTGGAGGCAGCGCGCGAATCTCGCGCCAGTGTCGAGGCGCTCGCATATCCTGTCGGCGACGTCGTCGAGCGCTTCCGCTTCGGCGTGGCGCTCCACGTCGGCAACATCCTCTACGGCAATATTGGCGGCGGCAACCGCCTCGACTTCACCTGCATTGGCCCCGCGGTCAATCTTGCTGCGCGGCTGGAGAAGATCACGGGTCGCCTGGGGCGGACCGTCGTGGCCTCAGAAGGCTTCGCCAATGTCTGCCGCCACGACTGGCACGAGCTCGGCGAATTCCCGATCGCGGGCTTTTCCAAGGCGCAGCGCGTGTACGGGCTGACGGAGGAGACGCCGGTGGTGATGGCCTGAGGTCATCCTCGGATGTCCGCCGCCGTCAGCCTGGTGAGCAGAATTCAGGCGTTCGACGCCATCACCGACTTCAGCGGTACATCCAGCTGATAGACAAATCCGGACGGTTCGTAGGCCAGCCGCACCTGTCCGTTCAGTTGCTGGCCGAGCGACTCGATCATCCGGGTGCCGTAGCTCCGTCGTGTCGGCGGCGCCACCACGGGGCCGCCGCTTTCGCTCCACTTCAGGCGCAGCCTTTGCTCGATCTCGTCCACCGTCCATGCGATCTCGACATGTCCGGAGGAACTGGACAGTGCGCCGAACTTCGTCGTGTTGGTGCAGAGCTCGTTGAACGTCATCGCGAGCGCTATCACGGCACCGGATGTGATCCGGAGATCCGGCCCATTGAAATGGAATCGTCGACCTCCCTGACCGTCATAGGGATCGGTGGCGCCGCTCAGGGTATGAGTGAGGCTCGCATTGGACCAGCTGACCTGTATCAACAGGTCGTGGGCGCGCCCCAACGCCAGCAAGCGGCCATCCATGGCTTTTTGGCCTTGCTCGAGATTGATTGCGGCCCGGAAGCTCTGGGCTGCGATTGCGCTCACCGTCGCAAGCGTATTCTTGATGCGATGATGCAGCTCTCCGAGGATGAGCTTTTGCAACTTGTCGGCCGCCTCGCGTTCGTGGGCTTCGATGCCGGCTTGAGCGAGCAGGACCTTGGCGTCGGTGTCGGCCTGTTCCAGCAACAGGCGCAGATTGTCGTTCTCCGCCACCAGAACCGATTCCTGTGGCGAGCGGGCAACCCCAAGGTTTTCCCCGGGATCCGTTGTGGTCGGAAGGATTTTTAGCGCGCCCGCTCCGATCATCGTCTGCAACTGCGAGATCATTTCGTCGACGGCGAGCGGCTTGCGAAAGAAGCGGCTGTCCGCCGGCGTTTCGGTTTCAGACGGCTTTACCTGACCGGAAACCAGTACGATCTTGATGGCAGGCCAGCGATCGTGCACCGCGTGGGCCAGCTTCAGGCCGTCCATGGTCCCGGGCATCTGGATGTCGCTGAACAGAAGCGAGATGTCCGACCGCGACTCGAGGATCGAGATGGCTTCGTCGGCGTTGACGGCCTCCACAGGGCAGAAGCCTGCATCCTCTACGATATCGACCGCGCGCATGCGCAGGATCATCTCGTCTTCGACGACGAGAACGTTCGGCAAGGAGGTTGGGGGCGTTGACATCTGTGCACGACACTTTCCTGGATCATCCGACAAGCTCGGCCGGCGCTTTGCGATGGTTGGTCTAGCGGCGAGCCGTCACCAAACGAGCTTCATGAACCCTGACATCGGATTCACCCCGGCGCAGACACGATGCTTCGAAGTCCGGCCAGACCTGGCCCAGGCAATTCCGCGCCACCGGAAGGCTCGCCAGCCGGTCCGCCTTCGCCAAAGCAACGGTTTCGCGCGCTTTTACTTGCGGAGCAAAACCGGGCAGCACCATTACGGACACTCCGAGGAGCGCGAACATCGCGAACGCGACAAGAGATTTCATCATCTGGGCTGCTTTGGCTGTTGACCGCCCCGTTTCGTTTGGGGATGCTGTTACAACAACCAAAATGAAATATAGTTCATTTCATACAACTTATATTTGAAGTGCGATTTGAAGGCGGATGCCGCCCTTGGCCCGGATCGTCGCTCGACGTGAACAGGCGGCCGACAAGGTTTGCTTGCCATTACCTCGGGGTTTTGGGGCCAGGCAGGCTTATCCAATCATGAATGTGCGAGGCCGTTTCACTCAATCGCGCCGCCTTGAGCAGCGATTCCCGCTGAACGCCGGGCGGGGCAATCTCTGCGCGACGGCGAGCCTCGGCTGCCAATTGGGCAAGGCGATTGCTCAGCGGGATGGTGCGCTTGGTGGTGTCTTGCATAGGACGCTCCGCATTGGGCGGGAGCGCAAAGACTCTCTCAGTCACCGATGGATGCCGTGATGAGCCGGTGATGGCTCAGCATGCGCCTGTTGACAGCCAATAGATACACTATTCGGCAAAGCAGATTCGGCGCCGAAATCGAAAGCGGGCGCCAAAGCACCAAAGCTGGACCGGTGCCACTATTCCTCCGGCTCCGTGGTGAACAGCAGGGGATAGCCCTTGGTGCGGCCGGCATCCGTTGCGCGGGTAGCCTTGGTCTCGGCGACGTCTTTGGTGAAGACCGCGACCACGCAGGCGCCGAGCTTGTGGGCGGTGATCATCACCTTGTAGGCCTGATCCTCGGTCATGCGGAACTCGGCCTTGAGGATCATCGTGACGAATTCGCGGGGCGTAAAGTCGTCGTTGATCAGGATGACCTTATGCAGCTTCGGCCGCTCGACCTTGGTCTTCGTCCTGGTTTTCGGTTTGGCAACGGTATCGTTCATTCCGCCTCCCGGATATGGCGGGCTCGGGTTCCTGCCGGCGCGCTCAGCGCGCGGCCTTCTCACCATATTGCAGGACCTGCACCTTCTCCAAGGTGATCAGGCCGCTCGACATCATGCCATCCAGGATGGGCAGGAATGCATTGATGTTGTCCTCGCTGTCGACGATCTCGATCAGCAACGGCAAGTCTTCCGAGAGCCGCAGAATCTTGGAAGTGTGGAGCCGGCTGGACTTGCCGAAGCCCATCGGGCCGCGCAGCACGGTGGCGCCGGCCAGATGCCGCTCGCGCGCCGTCATCACGATCGCTTCATAGAGCGGCTTGCCGTCGAATTGGTCGTTCTCGCCAATGAAGATCCGGAGCGAAACTGCCTGATTGGGGATTTGCATGGTCAGCTCCTTCGCAAGCGGTTGGTGCCGCTGGCTATCATATGGCCTGCCCATACCGACACCAGCCAGCAAATGACGGATGCCGCGAGATAGGCGAGCGCCGTATATTTCATGCCGCCGTGGAACAGGCGGAAGGTCTCCAGGCTGAAGGTTGAAAAGGTCGTGTAGCCGCCGCAGAACCCGGTCATGACGAACTGCCGGTGCTCGGGCCGCGCCAGCAGGCGGCCGTCGGGCCCGGTCAGCGTCGCGTAGAAGCCGATGATCAGTGAGCCGGTGGCGTTGATGAACAGCGTCGCGACCGGGAAGCCGGAGCCGGTGTCGAGCGCAAGCCCGACCAGATAGCGCGTCAGCCCGCCGACCATGCTGCCGGCGGCAATCCAGGCATAGAGCGTCGCGGTGCGCCAGCGATCGGCAGAGGGGAAGGACTTCATCTGCCTCTAGCCCCCCAGAGTGTCCGCGAGAAGGAAGCCGCAACTGACGGCTGCGAGGCAGAGCACGACCGAGACCGCGACATTCCCGAGCGCGTGCATCGCCTCGCCGTTGCGCGCCAGCGTCAGCGTTTGCAGGCTGAACGAGGACACCGTGGTGTAGCAGCCAAGAAAGCCGGTGACCGCGAACAGCCATGGATCGGGCGCGGCGAAGACCGAGCCGGGATGGGTCGCCAATGCGCCAAAAATGCCGATCAGGAAGGCGCCGGTGACGTTGATGGTCACGGTGCCCCACGGAAACGTCTCGCCCAGCCGCCGCGCGATCGCGCCGGAGATGAAATAGCGCGCACAGCCGCCCAGCACGCTGCCGATCATAATCGCAAGCACTCCGCTCAGCACGGCGAACAGCCCTCCGTCATCGTTTCTCCTCCATTGCCAGCCCGTTACCGACGGCAAATAGTCCCATGAGCGCGACCAGCGCGAAGCCGAGCCCCGCCAGGAACGTGCCGGCCGGACCATAGGCATCCCACAAGGCGCCGGCGATCACGCTTGCGGCCAGCAAGGCAAGGCCGGTGAACAGGTTGAAATAGCCGAACGCGGTGCCGCGCAAGCTCGGTGGCGCTGCGCCGGCGACGAGGGCCGAGAGCAGGCCTTGCGTCAATCCCATATGCAGTCCCCACAGCACGACGCCGAGGGCGAGGCCGCCAAGGTTTGGCAGCAGCGCGAGCGCGAGATCGGCGCCGGCGAGGAAGACGAGGCCGAGCGCGAGCAGGCCGGTGCGGTTGATCCGGTCCGAGAGCACGCCGGCCGGATAGGCCGACAACGCATAGACGATGTTCATCAGCACCAGCACGGCCGGCACCCACATCGCATTGAGCCCGATATTCTGTGCGCGCAGGATCAGAAACGCCTCGCTGAAACGCGCCAGCGTGAACACGACGCCAACCGCGACCACGCGCCAGTACACGGACCCGAGCTGGCGCATCGCGGCGGTATTCAGCGGATTCCTTGACGGCTCCCGGCCTGAGTCCGGTACCGGCTCGCTCACCGCGAACGCGATCAGTCCGAACGACAGGAAGCCCGGCAGCACGGCCACCCAGAACACCATCGTAAAGTTGTCCGCCGTCCACCACATCAGGCCGATCGCCATGAGCGGCCCCACGAACGCACCGATGGTGTCGAGCGACTGACGCAGACCGAAGCTCGCGCCGCGCAGACCGATAGGTGCTATATCGGCGATCAGCGCATCGCGCGGCGCGCCGCGAATGCCCTTGCCGACGCGATCGATGAAGCGCGCGGCAACCAGCCATTCGACGCTGGGGGCAAGCGGGAACAGCGGTTTTGTCAGCGCGGCCAGCCCGTAGCCGAGCGCAGCGAGCAATTTGCGCCGACCGAG
This sequence comes from Bradyrhizobium sp. Kon56, assembly GCF_055807635.1. Classification (NCBI taxonomy): domain Bacteria; kingdom Pseudomonadati; phylum Pseudomonadota; class Alphaproteobacteria; order Hyphomicrobiales; family Nitrobacteraceae; genus Bradyrhizobium; species Bradyrhizobium sp. Kon56. The sequence continues at coordinate 54,167 of NZ_JBVVOU010000023.1, forward strand.
CCAGTCGGACAACGCGCCGGAGAAGATCTTCGTGATCGAGGCGGTCGCCTCGGCAATGCCCTCGATGAAGCCGACGGTGAGCGTGGAGGCGCCGAGCACGGTGACGAGATAGACCGGCAGCAGCGCGTGGATCATCTCGGAAGAGACGTCCATCAGCATCGAGACGAAACCGAGCACCCAGATCCCCCTGGGCAGCCCCGCACGCGCAGCATTCGGTGTTGTCGTCATCACGTCCAGGACTTCTCCTCGGCCTCTGCTTGACCTCTCCTCGGCCTTCATCCAGGCAACAAAAAACCCGCCGGCGGCGGGTTTGTCCATGCTCCCGCCGAAGGCAGAGGCCTAGAAATTGCCTCTCCTCAAGCAGGAGTCATCAGCCCACTACGGTCACAGGCCGCCGGGCGGTTGTCGGGGGACTCCATCCCCATCTGTCCGGCCAGCCTAACATGGAAATCGCGCCGGACAAGTGGGCGAGGTGCGCTGTCCAGTGGCCCGTCAGTCCGGGAGCGGACCGCACATGACGGCATGCCGGCGCCAGCGATCGCGCAGTCCAGCGGCGCGAGCGCGGCAACATCGCGGCCGCCTTGCGTACTGCTTCGCAATTCCGCCTGCAAATGCCTAACTGGCAAATGCCTAACCGGAATGTGAAGCGCGAGCGATCTTCGGACTTTGCGGCAAGGCGATTGCATGTCACCATCAGGTCATACGACGGGAGGCTGCGATGCGCTTGCTGTTCTCGATCGGGGCTGTGCTGGTGACCGGCATGTTCGCCGGAGGGGACGTCGCGGGCATCGCGGCACCAGGACCCAAGTTTGAGTCGCCCAGACTGGCGCTACTCAAAAATCAGCCGCAGCGGCAAGCAGCCGACAGAGACGCGCAGACGGTCGATGTCGAGCTGATCCTCGCCGTCGACGTCTCCTACTCCATGGACATGGACGAACTCGCGGTCCAGCGTGAAGGCTATGCGCAGGCGATCCAGTCGAAGGAATTCCTGCAGGCGCTGAAGCTGGGCCCGAACGGCCGGATCGCGGTGACCTATTTCGAGTGGGCCGCTTCGACCGACCAGAAGATCATCATTCCGTGGCGGCTGGTCGACGGACCGGAGACCGCCGATGCCGTCGCCGCCGAAATCCTGAAGACGCCGATCCGGCGTGCCTCGCGCACCTCGATCTCCGGCGCGATCAGTTTCGCGATGCCGCTGTTCGACGAGGATCCCTATCGGGGCTTGCGCCGCGTGATCGACATTTCCGGCGACGGTCCCAACAACAATGGCACTCCGGTCACGATTGCGCGCGACGCAGCGATCGAGAAGGGTATCGTCATCAACGGCCTGCCGATCATGGTCAAGGAACCCTCCTACTCGACCATGGATATCGACAATCTCGATTTCTACTATGAGGATTGCGTCATCGGCGGCCCCGGTTCCTTCGTCATCACGATCAAGGACCGCGATAAGTTCAAGGAAGCCATCCGCACCAAGCTCTTGATGGAGGTTGCGGGCCGTATGCCGGAGCGTCCCGTGATGCGGGTTGCGGAGAAGGACAAGGAGCCGCGTGTGAACTGCATGATCGGCGAGAAGATCTGGTCGGACCGCTGGGGTCGCTGAGCGCGGCCACCGGACGAGACCTTTTGCCCTATTTGCCGGCGATGGAATTTTAACCATGCGTTTACCGTTGCGTGGCCCTAATCGGCTGCTTTCATTTGTTTCCGGATAAGGTTCTGACGTTGCTGTCGGGGCGCGAAAGAAGCGGGCCTGTCAGACACATCCGCCGAGCAACCCAATGGCCATCGTCACCTCGAGCACCAGCCAGATTTCTCCCGCTCTCGAGCGAGTGTATCACCAGAGCTCCCTGCTCGGTGAGTGGAAGGGCAATTGGGCTGGCAACAACCAGCCCGTCAGCTTCAAGGTCGTGAACATCCGCGGGGCCCGGGCGCAAGTCGAGTACACCCATAACGGGCGCACCGAGCGCGGCTTTGGCGAGGTCGCCGGTTCGCTTCTCACCTTCGGCACGGTCACGGTCGGCACCAAGGACGGCAAGAGTCTGGTGCTGTTGTCATCTGCAGGCGCGGGCAAGCAGACCGCGACTCTCGAGAAGCAGGCGCCGCCGGCCTCCGACAGCCGCCTGATGGGAAGCTGGGGCGGCTATTCCAGTGACAATGGCAAGAGCGCGAGCTTCAGGGTGCTCGCTGTCAACGGCAACGAAGCGCAGGTCAGCGTCACCACAGATGGCGTCACCCGTCAGGGCACCGGCACCGTCTACAAAAACGTCATCATGTTCGGCCAGGCGCAGATTGCGACCGACGACGGGCAGAATGGCAAGATCATCTACCAGGTCCGCAACAAGTCCTTCGTGGTGCCCGTGACCAAATATCCGCCGTCGGATACGTCGTCCTCGGTGGACAGGACGGCGTAGCAGATCACGGCTGCTGCTCGCTGGACCGCGTCAGCGCCTTCAATTGCCGGTCGATCTGACGCAAGACGTCTCAGGCGGTCGCCAAAGCGCCATTGCGGATCAGTCGCCAGATCTCCGTCGCCTGCTCGTCCAGATGCGGAATTGTCAGCGGTAACCGCGCTGCTTCCATAGCGCACCCTTCTCGTTGATGAGATAACGCTCGTTCAGTGCGAACACGATCTGCGCAACGCAGGCCAGCGACCGGTAGACGCATCCGGCGATAATGGGTCTGCTCGTTACGTGCGGCCGCAAGCTCCGCATTCTCGATGCCGAAGAGGATTTCCCACTGGAAGCGCCGGATCAGAGCATTCCGCAACGGTTGCGGGTAGGGCAGCGCGATCGATTTCAACCGGTTGATCAGGTCTTGCGGATCGCGCAGTGGTTGGCAATAGGCGATCTCGCCCATCCAGATCGCCGAGCAGAAGCCGTGTGGATGGCCGGGCTGGTAGTCCATGGTGATGATGCCGGCCCGACAGGATTCCATGACGACACAGCGTCGGCGTTGCGATAGAGCAGATCGACCCTTTGTCCGCCAACGGACAGCCAGGCACCTCCGATGATCCACGGCCCCCATTCAGCGCCATCGCAAATTCATGGAGAGCGGCTTCGTCGTCCTCCCGTCATGACGGACTCGCGTCGCCTTGTCCGATCGCCAGCTTACGTCGCGGCGCGAGCGAGGGAGGGTGTCGGCGCCGGGCGTGGCTGCAGCATCGGCATGGCATATGCCGCGGCCACGCGCCGGAATCGGAAGATCAGATCCGCGCCTCCAGAATCAGATTGAAGGGCGTTTCAGCGGCGCGGCGGAAGCGCGTCAGTCCGCCCTCTCGCGCGACCTTGCGCAGCCTTGCCTCGCCCGCTTGCGCGCCCAGTGCGAGGCCCACCTCCTGGTCGAGCGAGGCCGGCGTGCAGATCATGGTCGACGCCGCATAATAGACCCGCCCGACCGGGTTGAGATTGTCCTCGAGGCGGTCGCCTGCGAACGGCTCGACCAGCATGCAGGTGCCGTCCTTTGCCATGGTCTCGCGCACGTGGCCGATGGCGCCGACGGGATCGCCCATGTCATGCAGGCAATCGAAGAAGCAGACGAGATCATAGCCCTCGGCCGGATAGGTCTTGGCGGAATGAACAGCGAAGCTGACCCGGTCGCCCAATCCGGCTTCGGTGGCCGCCTTTCGCGCGGCCTCGATCGAACCCTCGTGATAGTCGAAGCCGTAGAAGCGGGAGTTCGGGAAGGCTTCCGCCATCAGCCGTGTCGAGACGCCGTGCCCGCAGCCGACATCGGCGACCTTGGCGCCGCGCTTCAGCTTGTCCACGACGCCGTCGAGCGCGGGCAACCATTCCTGCACCAGATGATGCATGTACCCGGTCCGGAAGAAGCGGGCGGTGCCGCAGAACAGGCACTCGCTGCGCCGGTTCCAGCCGACGCCCTTGCCGGATTTGAATGCGTCCGAGATCTTCGGCTCGTCGAGAAACGCCGAGGCAATGACATTGCCGAACGCGCCGAGGAACACCGGACTGTCCTCATCGGCAAGCGCCATCGCCTGCTCCGGTAGCATCGAGAATTTTGCCGAAGCGGAATCGTATTCGATGTAGCCGGACGCCGCCTGACTCGCGAGCCATTCGCGGACGTAGCGCTCCGCCGTCCCGGTGGCGCTTGCGAGCTCGGACGAGTTCATCGGTCCCTTGGCGGCAAGGGTACGGTAGAGACCGAGCTTGTCCCCGAGCAGGACCAGCGATGCATTCATCGCCGCCCCGAATTCGGTGACCATCTTGCCCATAAAGGCATTCAACTTGTCGGAATTGACCTCCATGACAGCCTCCGTGCTGACGCGCCCCCTTAGGTGGGTCAATCCGGCATGGGGGAAGTTCAAATTGGCAGAAAAACGTGATCCCGGAACTCAGGGGGAGAATGGTGTCGCTATGCTGGCATTCATGATGTCTGGTGGGTATAATTCGCAAGCTTTCGACGGTTATTTGAATGTTCAGGCTTACACCCTCTTGCGGTCTCGCGGTTTTTCTTGCCCTGCTCTGCCTCGGCGAAGCGCCGGCTCATGCGCAAGCCGCACCCCTGCAATATTGGATCCCCGGCGGACCTTTTGGATTCGGCGGTGTTGCCGGCCAGAGCGCCGATAGCTACGGCATTTTCCCGAGCTTCAATGGCGGCGACGCAAGCGGCCGCAGCAATTCGAACGGCTTCTTTGTCGGCAGCCAGCATGGCAATCTCAATTGGAGCGGCCTCAGCCCGGCCGGACTGAGCGGCAATTTCAGCGCGCTCTCCTACGACAGCACGCAGTTCGGCTACAACACCAAGACCGCGGGCGGCATGCCCGTCACGTTCTTTGCCGGGTTCGACACCCTGAAATACGGCGGCGGCATTGGCAGCTCGCTTGCGCCGCTCACCTCCAGCGCCTCGCCCGGCTACGGCGCATTTGCGGGTGTCGAGTTCAAGCCGACCTCCAACCTCAGCCTGTCGTTTGGGGCCGGGTTCACCCAGCAGGACTCGGGCCGCATGGACAGCGATCTCAGATCGAACATGCTGCCCGGCGAGTCGCCGGCGTTGAGTGGCCTTCGACGCTAACTAGCGCGTGAACTTCGCAACGAGCTCGACATGCGGCGTGTGGCGGAACTGATCCACCGGCACGACTACGTCGATCTTGTACCCGCCATCGATCAGCAGCCGCGCGTCGCGGGCAAAGGTCGCGACGTTGCAGGAGACCGCGACCACCACAGGCACCTTGCTCGCGGCGAGCTTCAAGGCCTGCGCCTGCGCGCCCTGGCGCGGCGGGTCGAACACGATGGCGTCGAAATCGCGCAGCTCCGGTGCCACCAGGGGACGGCGAAACAGATCGCGCGGCTCGGCCTTGATCGGCTTGAGACCCGGCGTGCGCGCGGCCTTTGCGAGCGCCGTAATGGCGCCGGCGTCGTTGTCATGGGCAGTGACGCGGGCCTTCTCGGCGAGTCGCAACGCGAACGGACCAACGCCGCAGAAGAGATCGAGAACGTTCTTCGCCTTGCCGATGCGCTCGGCGACCAGCGACGCGAGCGTCTCTTCGCCGGCGACGGTCGCCTGCAGGAACGAGCCCGGCGGCAGCGTCACCTCGGCGCGGCCCATCTGCAGGGTCGGTGGCAGGCGTTGCAGCACCAGTTCGCCGTGCCGTGTCAGCCGCGCCAGGCGGTGCTGCTCGGCCACGCGCGACAGCGCCGTCACGAGCGGCGTTGGCAGCGGGCCGGAGCCGCGCACGTCGACATCGAGACCGTTGGCGGTCGCGGTGACCTGGATGTCCAGCGGTTTCGTCACCGGCATTTTGGACGTCAGCAGCTCGGCGAGCGCCCAACCGGCATCGAGTGCACCCTCGAGCCCGGGATCGAGGATCGGGCAGCGATCAATCGGGATGACGTCGTGCGCGCTGGCAGCCGAAAAGCCGACCTTGAGGATGTCATGGGTGCCGAACCGGCCGTGCAGCGTGATGCGCCTGCGCCCCGCGCCGTGAGCGTCGACCAGCGGCGTCACCTCGCAGTCGATGCCGGCCTGGGCCAGGGTCTCGACCACGATGCCGCGCTTCCAGGCGTGATACGGTTCAGTCGCCCAGTGCTGGATCGCGCAGCCGCCGCAGACGCCGAAATGCGGACAGAATGGCGCGACGCGCTCGGGACTGGCGACGTCCACTACCAGCAGCTTGCGGCGGTCGGGATGATTGCCGACGACATGATCGACTTCGACGGTCTCGCCGCCGAGCGTGTAGGGCACATAGATGGCCTCGCCGGCGTCGAGCGAGACGCCGTCGCCGCGATGGCCAACGTGATCGATCGTCACGCGCTCAACCACGGCGCGCGCCCAGGAAGAATTCGATGTTGCCATCGCCGCCGGTGATCGCCGACGGGAACACCTCGATATCGGTGCAGCCGAGCGAGGCAGCAAAGGCGGCGATGTCGTCGCAGATCTCGCTGTGCACGGCGGCGTCGCGGACGATGCCCTTCTTGTTGTGCTTCCGGTCCGCCTCGAATTGCGGCTTGATCAGCGCCAGCAGGCTCATCGGCGCGGCGGCCAGCGACAGCGCGATGGGCAGCACCGTCTTGAGCGAGATGAAGCTGACGTCGATCACGACGACATCGGGCCGCGCCGGCAGGCGCTTGCCGTCATAGGCGCGGATGTCGGTCTCTTCCATCGACACGATCTTGGCGTGACCGCGCAGCGAGGGATGCAACTGGCTGGTGCCGACATCGACGGCAAAGACGAGGCTCGCGCCATTCGCCAGCAGTACCTCGGTGAATCCGCCGGTGGAGGCGCCGACGTCGAGGCAGACATGGTCCTCGATCTCGATCGGGTAGCGCTCCAGCGCGCCGGCGAGCTTGACGCCGCCGCGGGAGACGTAGGGGTGCGCGGGCTCGGCCTGGATCACGGCGTCCTCGGCGATGGTCTCCGACGGCTTTGCGACCTGCTTGTCGTCGGCGGTGACGAGCCCGGCCTCGATCGCCGCGCGCGCCCGCGCCCGGCTCTCGAACAGGCCGCGCTCGACCAGCAGAACATCCGCGCGCTTGCGGGCAGGGGACATCATCTCTCCGAAGACGCCTGAGGCGCTTATGTAGCGATCAATCGCGCGGCCGCCATCCGGACGCAAGCCTCGAACGCGGCCAGATCGTGCCAGACGTCGATCGGCATCTGCGCCGGCGTCACCAGCGGGCAGCCATGCAGCTCCAGCGCGTGGATCATCATGAGATTATCGACGAGGCCAAAATCCTCGACCGTCAGCCCCTGCGCATCGACCAGCCGTCCGTCTTCGGACGTCACGTCCATGAAGCGACTGACACGGTCGGCATAGGCGGCACCGTCATTGGAATAGGCGAGGCAGAACTTGCGGCGGCCGGCCATGTAGCCGAGCTCGTAGACGGTGCCGGGATCGGCGCCGGCGCCGCGGAACGGCGTGAGGTTGGCGATGATCGCATCGGCCGCGTCCATCATCGCCTCGTTGCCGCAAAAGATCTGCCGCGAGGCGTCGGGCGCGGCGCGGTCGATTTCGTTGTCGAGGGGATAGAGGCCGGTGACGCCGTGCGCGGCACAGACCGCGACTTTGTGCCGGCCGATCTCGACCGCATCTGGCAGGAACACGTCGGGGCCTGCCAGATAGATTTTCATCACAGCTGCTTCGCGGAAGGTCGAAGCTCGCTATCAGGCGAGCTTGACCGTCTCGGCCTTGACGTCCTTGCCGAGCGCCTCGAACACCTTGGCGACGATGCCCTTGGCGTCGAGACCGGCACGATCGTACATCGCCGCCGGGGTGTCGTGGTCCTGGAACACGTCGGGCAGCACCATGGTGCGGAACCGCACCAGGCCGCTGTCGAGCGCGCCCTGATCGGTCAGATATTGCGCGACATGCGAGCCGAAACCGCCGACCGAGCCTTCCTCGATCGTGATCAGGATCTCGTGGTCGCGCGCGAGCTTGAGCACGAGCTCGGTGTCCAGCGGTTTCATGAAGCGCGCATCAGCGATCGTGGTCGAAAGGCCGTGGGCTGCAAGCTCGTCGGCGGCCTTCTCGCATTCGGCGAGGCGCGTGCCGAAGGAGAGCAGGGCGATCTTGCTGCCCTGGCGGACGATGCGGCCCTTGCCGATCTCGAGCGGAATGCCGACTTCGGGCATCTCGATGCCTCGGCCTTCGCCGCGCGGATAGCGCAGCGAGCTCGGACGATCATTGATCGCGACCTGGGTTGCAACCATGTGCACCAGCTCGGCTTCATCGGACGCGGCCATGATCACCATGTTCGGCAGACAACCGAGATAGGCGTTGTCGAACGAACCGGCATGGGTGGCGCCGTCGGCGCCGACGAGGCCGGCGCGGTCGATGGCGAAGCGCACGGGCAGGCTCTGGATCGCGACGTCATGCACGATCTGGTCGTAGCCGCGCTGCAGGAAGGTCGAGTAGATCGCGCAGAACGGCTTGTAGCCTTCGGTGGCGAGACCGGCGGCGAACGTCACTGCGTGCTGCTCGGCGATGCCGACGTCGAAGGTGCGGTCCGGGAACGCCTTGTTGAAGATGTCGACGCCGGTGCCGGAAGGCATGGCCGCGGTGATGGCGACGATCTTGTCGTCCTTCTCCGCTTCCTTGACGAGGCTCTGGCCGAATACGTTCTGATAGGCCGGCGCGTTCGGCTTGGACTTGGCCTGGGTGCCGGTCGCGACGTCGAACTTGACGACCGCGTGGTACTTGTCGGCGGAGGCTTCCGCCGGGCCATAGCCCTTGCCCTTCTGCGTCACGACGTGGAGCAGGATCGGGCCGGTCTCCATGTCGCGCACGTTCTTCAGCACCGGCAGGAGATGGTCGAGGTTGTGGCCGTCGATCGGGCCCACGTAATAGAAGCCGAGCTCCTCGAACAGCGTGCCGCCATCCATCATGAAGCCGCGGGAATATTCCTCGACGCGGTTGGCTCGGTTGGCGAGGATCTTGGGCAGGCGCTGGTTGATCTGCTTGGCCACATCGCGCAGCGTGCGATAGGTCTTGCCCGAGTAGAGCCGCGACAGATAGGCGCTCATCGCGCCGACCGGCGGCGCGATCGACATGTCGTTGTCGTTGAGGATGACGATCAGGCGCGAGTTCATCGCCCCCGCATTGTTCATGGCCTCATAGGCCATGCCCGCCGACATCGCGCCGTCACCGATGACGGCGATAACGTTGTTCTTGCCGCCGGAGAGGTCGCGCGCGACCGCCATGCCGAGGCCGGCGGAGATCGAGGTCGAGGAATGCGCGGCGCCGAACGGATCGTAATCGCTCTCGCTGCGCTTGGTGAAGCCGGACAGGCCGCCGCCGGTGCGCAGCGTGCGGATGCGATCGCGCCGGCCGGTGAGGATCTTGTGCGGATAGGCCTGGTGGCCGACGTCCCAGATCAGCCGGTCGCGCGGGGTGTCGAAGACGTAATGGATTGCAGTGGTGAGCTCGACCACACCAAGGCCTGCGCCGAAGTGACCGCCGGTCACCGAGACGGCATCGATGGTCTCCTGACGCAGCTCGTCGGCGACCTGGCGAACCTGCTCGACCTTGAGTTTGCGCAGGTCGTCCGGCGTCCGGATGGTGTCGAGAAGCGGCGTTTTACTATATGCGTTCACGGCGATTTCCAATTTGTCAGCGCCGGAAGATCGTTCCGGCGCGCGATGGGTTTGCTCAATATCGGCGCAGCGCGAGTCCTTAAACCGTCGGAGCCACCTGCATGGGGCAAAGCCCCGTCTTCAAGCTTAGGTGAGCTTAAGTGCTCTCCGGTTCAGTCTCTGTGATCCCTGTCACTTAGATCGGCTTCGTCCATCCCAGCCAATTCATCAGCAGTTTGAAGCGCTTGCCGTCGGTAATCAGTGCCCACGCAAGGCTTACAAAAAGCCACACTCCGCGCAGCTTTACACCAAAGCTTGGGCCAAAGCCAACCCGCTGGGCCCGATTACGGGCATGCACCTGCAACCCGCGGGCCAGAGTGGTTAATCCTGGCGCCATCGAAAGGGTTCCAAAGCTAGCCCGGTTCCTCGGCAAGGTTTTTCGCGTGGGGAAGCTATTTTTAGGCCGGATTCAGGAGGACGAGGGGCGCTCTGAGGGAGGTTCCATAATCTCCGGAGCGCCGGTTCCCTGGAATCAAGCAGCAGCAACGCCGACGGCGGCGTGCGATCATGAAAAATTGCCGGTGCGCGCTGCGTGAGATAGGCGGCTTTGAAGGCGGCCCTTACTGGACGTCGAGCGGCGCGGTGCCGGTCGCCTGGCCGCTGGCATCGGTGGTGATCTTGTCGACGCGCGCCTCGGCCTGGCGCAGCAACTCCTCGCAGCGGCGCTTCAGGGCCTCGCCGCGCTCGTAGATCGTCACGGATTCCTCGAGCGGCACCTTGCCGTCCTCGAGCCGTTTCACGATCGTTTCGAGCTCCTCGATGGCGCGTTCGAAGGTCAGCCTGGAGATGTCGATTTGGGTATTTTCGGCCATATAAGTTTCCGATTGCCCGATTCGCTTCACGTCGGAGAAAGCAAAGTTTTGCGGGCGCAATGTGGCGGGTGTGTCAGGCGCCCATCAGGGCGCCGACATGCGCCGTAACAGATTCTTTCAGTCCTTGCAGGTCGTAGCCGCCCTCGAGCACAGAAACAACGCGCCCTCCGGCGGTCTTGTCAGCGAGGTCCATCAACTTACGCGTCACCCAGGCATAATCCTCCGCGCGCAAATTCAGCGACGCCAGCGGATCGCGATAATGCGCGTCGAAGCCGGCAGAGATGACGAGCAGCTCCGGGCTGAATTTTTCGAGCTGCGGCAGGATCAGATTCTCGAACGCGATGCGGAATTCCGGCCCGCCGTCCTCGGAGGCGAGCGGTGCGTTGACGATGGTGTCGTGGTCGCCGCGCTCGCTCTTGGCACCGGTGCCCGGAAACAGCGGCATCTGGTGCGTCGAGCAGTACATCACGGTCGGGTCCGACCAGAAAATATCCTGCGTGCCGTTGCCGTGATGCACGTCGAAATCGACGATGGCCGCGCGCTTGATGCCGTATTTACGCTGCGCGTGGCGCGCGGCGATGGCGACGTTGTCGAAGAAGCAGAAACCCATCGGCTTGCCGATCTCGGCGTGGTGGCCGGGCGGGCGCACCGCGACGAAGGCGTTGCGATGCTCGCCCGCCATCACCGCTTCGGTCGCCGCGACCGCGCCGCCGACGCCGCGCATCACCGCTTCCCACGTGCCAGGCGACATCGAGGTGTCGCCATCGATATAGACCTGTCCGCTGGTCGGCGCGATGTGGCGCAGCTCCGTGACGTAGTGCTCGTTGTGGCAGAGCGTGACGAGGTCGAGATCGCCCTCCGGCGCCTGGTCGCGCACCAGGAACTGGAAGCGCTCATGCGACAGCGCTTCCTCCACCGCGCGCAGGCGGTCCGGCCTTTCAGGGTGTCCCGGCGGCGTGACGTGGTCGAGGCAGGCCTTGTGGGAGAGGAGAAGCGTACTCATCAGTCGGCCTCATGGGATGCGGGCTCTCGACGTCGCTTGGCGCATCCGGCGCCAAAACGCAAATGCAAAACCCAATCTATGCGTTCCCCCGGGAATGGCAAAGGGTGTCCCGGAGCGGCCTGTTTGATCCGGATCAATTCACGCGCAGGATGCGGCTCAGCGGCAGCGGTCCGATCGGTCCGTGCGCCCGGAAGAACGCGAACAGCGCGTCAGCGTCGTAGCCGCCATATTGCGGCCCCGTGCCTTGTTTGGCGACCGTAAACCCGTCGCCCCCGACTGCGAGGTAATCGTTGAGGGTGACGCGGTAGCCGCTTCCGGCTTCGATCAGCCTGCCATTGAGCGTCATCTTCTCGTTGATCACGCGCTCGCCGTATGGCTTCGCCGCATCCCAGGCGTAACTGAACCCGTTCGAGACCTGGAGAATCCGCGGCCGCTTCGGATCGAGCCATTGCTGCTCCAGCATGTCCTTGAGCTGGCTGCCCGTGAGCGTCATGGTGACGAGCCGGTTGCGGAACGGCTGGCTGGCGAAAACGTCGCCGAAGGTGATCGCGCCGTTCTCCTTTGGCACGATGTCGGTGCGGATGCCGCCGGGATTGGTGAGCGCGATGACGGCGCTGCCGTCCTTGGCGTCCCTGGTCGCGGCGAGCTGCGCGTCCGCAATGACGTCACCGAGCGGGCTTTCGCCGGCCTCGTTCGGCACGCGTGACAGCGTCTGCGTCACCGATCCAGCCGGGCGATTGGCGATCGGCGCCGAAAGCCTGTCGTAAGCGTCGATCAATGCGGTCTGCTCGGGATCCCTAGGCAGCGAGGCATTGGCGACGAGGACGTTCTCGGCCCTAGCGCTGACGATGTCGCGCGTTGCCGGATCGAGCTTGAGGTCGATCGCGGTGACCAGAGTACCGTATTTGTCGCCGCTGGTGACGAGCCGCCCGTCAATATCGCAGACATAAGCACGATGGGTGTGGCCGCTGACGACGAGGTCGACGGCGCGATCGATTTTTTTCACGATGTCGACGATCGGCCCCGTGATAGCAGGGCATTCATTGTAGTCGCCGGCCGGCTCGCCGCCCTGGTGGATCAGCACTACGATCGCCTCGACCCCACCCGCTTTCAGCTGCGGCACCAGCGCGTTCACCGTTTCGGCTTCGTCGCGGAATTCGAGGCCGGTGATGCCCGATGGCGAGACGATGCCCGCGGTGTCCTTCAAGGTCAGCCCGATGAAGGCGATGGGGATGCCTTCGAATTCCCTGATCTCGTAAGGCGGCAGCACGCTCTTGCCCGTCGCCGTCTCGATGGTGGACGCCGCTAGATAGCGGAATCTGGCGCCCGTAAAGGAATGCGGCCCCTGACAGCCGTCGACGGGATGACAGCCCCCGTTCTGCATCCGCAGGAGCTCGGTCTTGCCTTCGTCGAATTCGTGATTGCCGACCGAGCTGATCGCGAGCCCCATCATCGAGAGCGACTCGATCGAAGGTTCGTCGTGGAACATCGCCGACAGGAACGGGCTCGCGCCGATCAGGTCGCCGGCGGCGACGAAGATCGTGTTCTTGTGGCCCTCGCGCAGCTGCTTCACCAGCGTCGCCATGTATTCGGCACCGCCGGCCGCCACCATCACCTTCCTGGCCTTGTCCTCGGGATCGCTGATCCGGATGCCGCCCGGCGGCGGGCGCAGATTGCCGTGGAAATCGTTGATCGCCAGGATGCGCAGCTCGACGGGTGCGGCGGTTTGGGCGGACGCGGGCAGGGCGGCGAGCGCGAGCGAGAAGACGGTCAGCCGGAGAACATGTTGCATGAAACCAGACTAGTCGTTCCGCACGAAGATTTCACGAAGCTTTCTTCCTTCTCCCCTTCTCGAGAAGGTGTCGCGAAGCGCCGGATGAGGGGGTGTCTCCGCAAATTCAAATGTGAGTTCGACTCGCGGATAGAACCCGTCACCCGTCTCGCCGCTTTGCGGCGAGCCAGGCTCTCCCGCCATGGGAGAGGGAAGACAGCCTACCGCTTCTTCCTGTTCATAAACGCGTTGAACGCGGCGGTGGCTTCTTCCGACTTCAGCCGCTCGCCGAACAGATGGGCCTCCTGATCGATGCGGCGGGTGAGCTCCTCGGATGCGACGCGGAGCAGTTTGCGCGAGATCGCGACCGCTTCGGCGGGAAGCCGGCAGATATCGCGCGCCACCTTGCGTGCCTCGACCTCGGTATGACCCGGCGAGACCACGGTGTTGACGAAGCCGGCGGCATGCGCTTCCGCGGCCGTAAAAGTCCGTCCCATCACCAGCATGGCGAAGGCGCGCTGGTAGCCCATCGTGTTCGGCATCAAGAGGCTGGACGCGCCGACTGGCACGAGCCCGAGATGGATGTAGGGCGCGGAGAAGGTCGCCGCGTTCGAGGCCAGCACATAGTCGCAATGGAACAGCATCACGGTGCCCATGCCGATCGACGCGCCGTCCACGGCCGCGATCACCGGCTTGGCGTTGTGAGCTAGCGAATAGAGAAACTTGGCGCCGTCGGACAGCGTCTCGGGGCGCGACGTGTCGGCGTGCATGAAATCGTCGATGTCGTCGCCGGCGGTGAACACGCCGGAGCCCCCGGTGATGATCATGCAGCGGATGTCGGGATTGTTCTGCGCGGTGTCGATCGCGCGGCTCATCTCCCGATACATGTCCTGCGTGATCGCGTTCTTCTTGCTCGGGCGGCGCAGGGTGATCACGCGCGTTCCGCGCTCTTCGCTGACGACGATATTGCCATTCGGCATGAGGGGCCCCTGCGGTCGCCGCGATACTGACATTGCTAGACTCGCGAAACGTCAGCCTACATCATCTTGCAGGCGTGCCAATGCGCTAGCGCGACCTTTTGGAGACCGAATTCGCCCGAGACGGGCGCATCACGCTCGCCGCCGTGTTCCGCGTTGCAATGATCAACCGCCATTTTCGATTGAAAAACCACTGGTTGTGGTGCACGATCGCCTCGCGCCGTTCCATTTGGCCGATTGCCCGATTGATGATTGCCGCCACTCGTGTTGACGAATCCTCGCTGCACTATCGCGGCTGGCGCGTCGTGCTGGCCTGCTTCCTGATGGCTTTCTTCATGTTCGGCTTCGGCCTGTACGGTCAGGGCGTCTATCTCGCGGAACTGCAGCGCGCCCATGGCTGGCCGGGCACGCTGGTCTCCGCGGCCAGCACCTTCTCCTTTCTCCTGACTGCCGTCCTCGTCATCTTCACCGACGATCTGCTCGCCCGCATCGGGCTGCGGTCGCTGATCCTGTGCGGCCTGTCGGCGCTCGGCGCTTCGACGGTGCTGCTGGCGCTGCTGCAGACGCCGTGGCAGCTCTATCTCGCTTATGCGCTGATGTCGGTCGGCTGGACCGGCATGGGCACGGTGGTGATCGCGACCGTGCTGAACTCCTGGTTCGAACGGCGCCGCGGGCTCGCGCTCAGCCTCGCCTACAACGGCGCGACCTGCGGGGGCATCGTGCTCGTGCCGCTGCTGCTGTCGCTGAGCGGCAGCATCGGCTTTCGTTCCGCGATGCTGGCGGCCACGCTGGCGATGGTGGTGCTGGTGCTGCCGGTGGTGGTCATCTTCACCGGGTGGCGAACCGAAATGCCGCCGACGTCGGGTGGGAATTCATCCACTGGCGGCACTGCCTTGCCTTCGGTTCACTCACGCAAGACGCTGCTCGCCAACGCGGCGTTCTGGACCATGGTGCTGCCGATCGCGGTCGCGCTGCTGGCGCAGATGGGATTCATCATCCATCAGGTGACGTTCCTCGAACCGCTGATCGGCCGCGCCAGTGCGGGCCTTGCCGTCACCGTCATGGCGGCGATGGCGGTGGTCGGGCGCCTCTCGCTCGGCCTGTTCGTGGACCGGCTCGATCCGCGGCTCGCCTGCGCGGCATCGATGACGAGCCAGGCGGCGGCGCTGTTCGTGCTTCTGCAAAGCACGAATCCGACCGTGCTGCTCGTGTGCTGCGCCGTCTACGGTTTCTCGATCGGCAACATGATCACGTTTCCGCCCTTGATCATCCAGCGGGAGATCGGCGCGAGCGCCTTCGCCGCTGCGATGGGGCTGGGCACCTCGATCAGCGGCATCGTCAGCGCCTTCGGCCCCGGCATCGTCGGTCTCGTGCGCAGCGTAACCGGCGACTACACGAGCGCGTTTGCGATGTGCGTGGTGCTCGACGTGGTGGCGGCGAGCGTCGTACTATGGCGGCCGGGGCGACGTACGAAGCTTGCGGCTTCGTAGCCCGGATGGAGCGCAGCGCAATCCGGAAATTCGTGTCACCAGCAATGATGGCCCCGGATTGCGCTGCGCTCCATCCGGGCTACGCGTCCCAGCTACCCCAACAGCACCGCATCCGCTGCCGCGACCGACTCCGCACTCTCCGTCACGGTGCGCTCGAGCGCGCCGGCCTGCACGGCGATGTTCTCGGCGAAGAAGCGCGCCAGCGAGACGTAGCGCCCGGCGTCCGCGATGCCGTCGGATTTCGCGGCGAGCGCTTCAGACGCCAGCATGCAGCCGCCGAGCGTGGCGCCGAACTGTTGCAGATACGGCGTCGCGCCGGCCAGCGCCTCGTTCGGCGCGGAAGGAAGCCGCTCCAGCAGCCATTTGCTGGTGCGCGTCAGCGCCTCCAGTGCCTCACGCAATTTCACGCCCGTGGTGCCGAAGGCGGGATCGTTGGAGGCTTCGACCTGCTTCACGATTGCGGAGAGTTCGTCGAGCAGCGCCCACACCGACGCGCCGCCGTTGGCCGCGAGCTTTCGCGTGACGAGGTCGATGGCCTGGATGCCGTTGGTGCCCTCGTAGATCGCGGTGATGCGGGCATCGCGATAGTGCTGCGCCGCGCCGGTCTCCTCGATGAAGCCCATGCCGCCATGCACCTGCACGCCGAGATAGGCGACCTCGTTGCCGATGTCGGTCGAATAGCCCTTGGCCATCGGCGTCAGCAATGCCGCACGCGCGGCAGCGTCGGCGCGGACCTTCGGATCCCTGGCACGCGTCGAGACGTCGATCGCCACCGCGGTCGCATAGCAGATGGTGCGCGCCGCAGCGGTCTGCGCCCGCATCCGCATCAGCATGCGCTTGACGTCGGGATGCACGAAGATCGCATCGGAACCGTCACCCTTGTTGCCGAGGGCGCGGCCCTGCTTGCGCTCTTGTGCGTACGACAATGCCTGCTGATAGGCACGGTCGGCAACACCGACGCCTTCGAGGCCGACGCCGAGGCGGGCCTGGTTCATCATCGTGAACATGCAGCGCATGCCCCGGTTCTCTTCGCCGACCAGGAAGCCGATCGCGCCGCCATGATCGCCCATGGTCATGGTGCAGGTGGGGGAGGCATGCATGCCGAGCTTGTGCTCGACGCCGGAGGCAAAGATGTCATTGCGCGCACCCAGCGAGCCGTCTTCGTTGACCATGAATTTCGGCACGAGGAACAGCGATATCCCCTTGGTCCCTGCGGGCGCGTCCGGCAGGCGCGCCAGCACGAAATGCACGATGTTGTCGGTCATGTCGTGCTCGCCGTAGGTGATGAAGATCTTCGTCCCCTTGATGCGATAGGTGCCGTCGGCCTGCTTCTCGGCGCGGGTGCGCAACGCGCCGACATCGGAGCCGGCCTGCGGCTCGGTCAGCTGCATCGTGCCGGTCCATTCGCCGGAGACGAGCTTCTCGAGATAGATTTTCTTCAGCTCGTCGCTGCCATGCGCGTCCAGCGCCTCCATCGCCGACGCCGTCAGCAGCGGGCAGAGGCCGAAGGCGACATTGGCGGCGCTCCAGATCTCGGTGCAGGCGGCGTTGATCGCGAGCGGCAGGCCCTGGCCGCCGAAATCCTCGGGGCCGCAGACCGCGTTCCAGCCGCCCTCGGTCCAGCGCTTGTAGGCATCCGGCCAGCCCGGCGCGGTCGTGACCTTGCCGTCGCTGAGCTTGATGCCGTGCTCGTCGCCGACCTTGTTGAGCGGCGCCAGCACGTCGGTTGCGAACTTGCCGGCTTCCTCCAGCACGGCGCTCACGATATCGCCGTCGAAATCGCCGTAATGGCCGGCCTCCATGGCAGCTTTCAGGCCGGCGCCGTGGTTGAGCGACAGCAGCATGTCAGAGATCGGCGCGCGGTAGGTCATGGCTCACTCCCGTGGACAGTTCTTGGCGGTACAGGTCTTCGCTAGACTGGTCTTGCCGCCGTATTCCCATGAAACGGGGGAGGTCTCAACCGTCAGGAGGGGTGGCGGAACGCCCGTCGGCAACGGGCTGGCGTAGCGCTCCTGTAAGGCATGGCGCGGCGCCACCGGCGCCTGTGGTATTTTGCCCCTCCGGGCGGTTGTAATGCCGCGCCTCTCCCTATAGACCGGCACCACTCGAGGGAATCCGCGGACGCTCGTGTCGCCGCCGTTCCCCAGGGCCTGATGGGGCGTAGCCAAGTGGTAAGGCAGCGGATTTTGATTCCGCCATTCGGAGGTTCGATCCCTCCCGCCCCAGCCAGAGCCAATGCACTGATTTTACTGTGTAAATTCCCTATTCGATGCGGGGTTTCCGGCGCATTTGGAAATTCGGTTTGCCCTGCATTTGGAAATTCTGTGCTGGTTTCGTTTTTGGATCGAAGGCCGATGGATGACATCGCTAGTTGAACGCCGCTCAACTTATCAAAATGCGAATTGAGCACGTGAACGCTGTCTGTGAGTTGCAAGCTTTCGATCGTTGCCTTTCAAGTCGCATGCGGGATCGCCAGCGGCAAAACGCTGTCGACCCTTTTGCAGCGTTCAACGAAGCACGAAGTCTATCTTCGCGATCCGACGCTAGTCTTCGACGTTGGGGAGGTTTGCTGCATTTCGTCTTGAGGCGATGCTGCTCCATCAGCATTCTGCTGATCGAGCTCCTTCTGCGCCAAGAGATGTGCATGCCGCTTACGGGTCGCAGCCAACGCTCGCACCATCGTTTCCTTGGCATAGCCGCGATAGGCCTGTGCGGTCTTGTGGCCCGAGAGTGCACGACCCTGGCCGTCCGTCAGCTCGGCCTCTTCGAGTTCGGTCATACCGCCGTGTCGACAAGCATCAAGCGTGAACAGCTTTGACACGCCGTCGATCTTCCTGCGCATCTGCTGCACCACTTTTTCCATGCCAGGGTAGGACCACACTTTGGCATCGCCCTTGCGTTCACCCTTTTGAAGCCGACGCATGATCATCGGAACGCCGAGCTTGGGCAGATGGCTCAAAACGTCCTCCGCTTCGGCGTAAAACTTCACGGTCTCTCCATCGAGAGTCTCTTCGAGCGGATGCCAGACCAACGCCTTGTTCTTGTGGTGCTCGATGCGCACAGCGTGTGGCCAGTTTTTGCTGCGATAGTCCGGCCAAGTCAAAAACCCGGCCACCACGTTCTCCGGCCGTTGCAGCCATTCAAAGCAGATCACCGCGACTGCCGCCGGTTCAGGCCGCCCTTCTTTGATGCAGCCCCATGCAAATTTATAGACCTCTTCTCGAGTGACCGCGTGCTTTTTGGTCTTGGTGCGGCTCTTGAGGGTGAAATCGTCCCAGGGGTTCGGGTGCTTCCTATCAAACAGCTCCGGGTGCAGCCGACGCATGATCCGCCATACCTTTCGGCACAGCCCGACCACCTTTTCTCCTTGCCGCAATCTGACGCCGTTCGGACCGTTGATGATTTTGTCGTATATCTTATCCGCGGCGCGGGGCGTGACTTCTATGATCTGCCGTTCGCCGATCCGCAGTCCGCTGTTACCGACCGTGTCG
This sequence comes from Bradyrhizobium sp. Kon56, assembly GCF_055807635.1. Lineage (NCBI taxonomy): Bacteria > Pseudomonadati > Pseudomonadota > Alphaproteobacteria > Hyphomicrobiales > Nitrobacteraceae > Bradyrhizobium > Bradyrhizobium sp. Kon56. The sequence goes on from NZ_JBVVOU010000023.1 coordinate 73,296, forward strand.
CAGATCATTTGCATGATCCGTTCGTAGTCCGGGCGCGACCGAGGTGAGACCTTCTCAGTATAGGCCTTCTCGGTCTTGTATTGTCGGAACAGCCAATCAATCGTGCCGTAGCGCGCGATCTTTCCCTGCTCGCCCGGCGTACCCTTGCGCTGGTTATTCCATTCGTCGAACAAGGCATTGAGGGTGGCGGCGCGTCCGCCTTTTCCGTTTTCGCCGCATGCGGCTTCGTAGCTCGTCCCGAGTGGCTCATTCGCCATCTCGCAACCGAGTTTCCTGTAATGTGTGGGGATGCGGAAGTAGAAAGCAGTCAACCCGCGGGCAAGCCGCCGTACCTCCACGAAGCGTGGAAGCGGGCGCTCCAACGTTACAAATCCTCGGCGAGGTCGCCCGGCACGATGTCCGGCGCAATAGCTCGGTCCAGATCGTCTCTCAACCACAGCTGACGCCTCCCTTCTTTGACACGTGGTTGAGGATACTCCTTCCCGACCCGTCTGAGAAAGGCTTCAACAGTCGTTTCTCCGCAATACCCTGCTGCGATTCCAGCAGACATACGGCGCGGCCAAGAACCCGCTGGAATGATGGCAGGACGTGTCATCACATAACCGTCAGCTGCTGAAACTCGCTCTTTGCTCGTCCTGCCCATCATGGTGATCACCAGCAGGATTGAAACTGCGAGGGTAACTGGATCGCGCAGGAGCGTAGTGCAGCGCCTGAAAAGGACACTTTGGACTTACTTGCCTCGGCGGCGAGAGCGAACGACGTTGCCTACTGCCTCAGCAGAAGGCGATACGCCTCAGTTGGAGACGGCGGCTACCGCAGAGGTACGAGGAGTCGGCAGAGAGCCCAGCGCACCGCAACCCGACGCGACGGAGGCAGCCTGCGCAGGAAGCCTGGACGTATTCACTGGCGGAGTTCGCCGCGTCCGGCGAACAAGACAGCAGGCGCTTTCATACCTCTGGTTCACAGCCAGTCCCGCCGATATTGCCAAGCCCTAACAGGGGTGTAGACTTCTTCTGATTTTTAACACGCTTAAATTTGACGTCGCCGCCATTTCGTATGGTAATTTTTCTTGTGGGGGTTCTCATGTTCGATTCCTCGACCACCGCGCTTCTGCGCGCCGTCCTAGATGAGGTCTGCGAAAAGGTTTCCCGGACCGGAACCTGCGCCCGTACCCACGTGGCCTCGAGAATCCTGGAAGCCGCGACCAAAGGGGACACCTCTCCGGATCACCTCAAGCAGATCGGGCGCCTCGCTCTCTCGCAGGCGCCTACCATACGGCGCTGACCGGAGGCGGGGGTGAATTTCCAGGTCACGGTCCTGAAGATCCTCGTGAGCTATCCGGATGGATTTGCAACGATGGCCGATCTCAAGCGCGACATGGCGATCCTGGCGACCAGCGGCCGCGACTGGGCCGACCGCACAAAGCGGCTCGCTGCGCGTGTCCCGGACCTCGACATCTTTTCGCAAGGCCTCGTCGAGCGCGAAAACGGCGGCTGGAAGATCACCGTCAGCGGACGGACAGTGCTGGAGTTCATGGAGGCGCGCCCCGCCGTCGAACCTCCGACAGAGACAGTGCCAGCCGAGAGCAGGGATGCGCCCATACCACCGCTTCCGCAACTGGCGGAGCGCGCTAGACGGCGACGCGAACGTCGCGAGCGGCGTCGTGAAGCTCGAGAACGAGCGCGGGCTAACGCTTCCTAATCGTGCCGACGCGGTCCTGCTTCGAAGGAGGGCCGGACCCGGGCGTAGTTCGTAGAAGCTACGAGGCAGAGCAGTAGCTTCAAGGTGCCAATGATCGCGATGGTCCTGAACTCTTAATCAGCGGGTCCCACGTTCGAGCCCTGGTGCGCCCACCAAGCGATATCAATCACTTGGAAGGTTTGTGCCCCAGAACGGGCCTTCTGGCTGGAAGCTTCGGTTGATCTAACCTCTCGTCGGTCAAGACCAAGTCACACACCCACTTTGGCTCTGTCCCTCGTAGTACGTTCGCAGCATGAGATAGAGTGCGAACGTCGCGTGATACAAGCGGATTACATAACTGTCGTAGAATAGGGTGCTTTAGCGAGCGAAACGGACGCTGGAGAGATCTGCTGCTCATTTCGTAGCGAGGCGATCGCTGCGCGAAGGGAGTTCCTGGGCGTCTCCGACGCCGAACTGATCTCCTTGGTAAATCATACGCCTCTTAATCAGCAGGTCGCAGGTTCGAGCCCTGGCGCGGCCCACCAAATAAGTCAAGACGTTAGCGAGCAAAGCCGTTCAAGAGCGCCGGACTGAAGAGGCTTTTCACTCGGTGTTTTGCCAGGCTGCACACGAAGTGAGCCCCAACAACGTGATGAAGGCCTGCGAAGCGGGCCGGTGCGACCTCTTCTGACGCTCTGCATGTCATCTTGGTGCCATTACGGCGCCGGGGGCGGTGAATCCGGCGATAGCAAGATCAAGGGGCGCGTCGTGATTGATGTGAGGGCGCAGGATCCGACGAATGGCTTTTGATGGCGGGGTATGCCGCCGGCCTGGAATAGCCAAGGGCGGCGCCGATGGTTCGGGCCGCCTCCATCACGTGAACTGAATAATCCTTGATCTGCTTGCGCTTGATGCGGCTGTCGGGGCCGGACATGCCGATCGCTCCGACGAGTTCGCCGGAGCGGCCGAGGATCGCACAAGCGCAGGCCGCGATGCCCTCGCGCCACTCACCATGCAGCACGGATGAGTAACCCTGCGTGCGCGCCAGCTCGATGTCTTCGCGCAGCTCCTTGATCGTCGTTCGCGTCGCTTCGGTGTACCGCCGGAGATGCGGCCGGAACCGTTCGAGGTAGTCATCCGGCATATGTGCGAGCATCGCCTTTCCTGTCGCCATAGTGAAGGCGGGGGCACGCATACCCACGCTGGTATGGGCGCGAATATGGTGGGCGCTTTCGATCTTGTCGACGTAGACGACTTCGGTGTCCTCGAGCACCGAAAGATGAATGGTTTCGCCGGTGATCTCGGCGAGTTTCATCATCGCCGGTCGCGCGACGTTGATCAGGTCCATCCGGTGGATGACATGGCTGCCCAGCGCCCAGATCTTGGTCGTGAGCTCATACATGCTGTGCGGGGGGATTTGACGCACATAGCCTTGGGACTGCAACGTCATAAGGAGCCGATGCACGTTGCTCTTGGTGAGTTTCAACTCGCTCGCGAGGTCCGTGACCCCGCGAGGTTGCTCGCTCAGAGCAAGCGCTTCCAGCAGGCGCAGTCCTTTGATGAAAGCCTTGTCCATCCGTCTCCCGAAATAGAATGATCTTTCGTCCGATCTAGCATGGCCGGGCGGCCGGCCATAGTCCCGGGGATCAGATGTCCCCGATCCTGGCGGATCGGGGACATCTTCGGACCAGCCTGCCTATTGAGCCAGCAAGGCGTTGAGCTTCTCCTGCCCGTACTCCTCGTTGGTGGAGTTTCCGGCCGGCGAAGGTCCGCCCCAGTAATCCGGGCTCCACTCGATTGCCTTCGAGATGTTGTCCGGGTTGTTGGCCCAATAGCGGGCGAGCTTCTTGTCGGTCGCCGCCTCGAACACGACCCGGGAGGGGAGGGCGACCGGGAAGGTCGAGGTCAGCTGCGCCGCGCGCTTGGGCTCGAGCCGCCAGGACAGCAGTTTCAGCGCGTTGTCGTAGTTTGGCGCCCCCTTGGGAATCGAGAAGAAGTCGTAGTAGACGAAGCCCTGGTTGAAGGTCAGGTCGATCGGCGCGCCCTCCAGGGCGAGCTTGCTCATCGAGCCGGTGTAGGCCATGCACATGTCGGCCTCGCCGTCGAGCAGGAGTTGCGGCGGCTGTGCGGACGTCGTCCACCATTTGGCAATATGCGGCTTGATCTCCTTGACCTTCTTCAGCGCGCGCTCCATGTCGATCGGGTAGAGCTTGCTCTTCTCCACGCCATCGGCCATCAGCGCTGCTTCGAACACGAAACGTGGCCAGGCCGGCATGCAGCGCCGGCCGGGGAATTTCTTCACGTCCCAGAAGTCGGCCCAGCTCGTCGGTACGTTTTCGCCCTTGAACTTGTCCTTGTTGTAGACGAGGCCGACGCCGATCACCTGCAAGGCCACGCCCTTCTTGCGCTTCAAATTGTCCGGCATCGCTGCCAGCGTTTGTTTCGCCCCGTCCGACAGCTTGGAATAGTCGATATCGGCCAGGCAGCAGTCGCCGAGCAGTTTCGTCTCCTGGTCGAAGATGAACGTCAGGTCCCATTGCGCCTTGCCGGCTTCGGCCTGAGCCTTGATGCGCGGGCCGCTACGGGCTTCCTGGACGGTGACGACCTTGATGCCGGTCTCCTTCTCGAAGGGGTCGTACATGACCTTGCGCAATGCATCGCCATACCCGCCGCCCGGATCCTGCATGATCACGACGTTGCTCTGCGCTTGAGCCAGACCCGTTCCCATCGCGACGAACAGGGCCGAGGCCAATACGGAAGCCGATAGCCGCCAGCGTTTCATTCCCAGCATTTTCTCTTTCCTCCAGTTGAAGTCGATCATTGTGACGTCGCCTTCCGCGACGTCGCGAGAACGGGGCGAGCAAGGGCGAGCCCTGCGACCACCAGCAGCACCTCCAGCGTCGAGACCACGGCCAGCACCGGGTTGAGCCGATAGTTGACGTCGCCCCACAGCATGAGCGGAAGCGTCTTCAGCTCCGCGCTCGACAGGAACAGCGTCAGCACCAGTTCGTCGAACGAATGCAGGAAGGCGAAGAACGTCGCTGCGGCAAGGCCCGGCATGATGGCCGGCAGCGTCACCAGACGGAACACCGTCAGGGAGGACGCGCCATGGACGGCCGCTGCCTGCTCGAGCCTGGTATCGACGCCTTGAAGCGAGGCGGACAGGATCACCACGACGAGGGGAAGGCCGCCGATCGCATGCGCGGCGGCAAGGCCGAACACGGAGCCGACGAGATCGAAACGCAGGAACAGGCTGTAGAGCGACAGGCCGAGGACGACTGGGGGAACGATGATCGGACTCACGAGGAGCAGCATGATGGCTGATTTGCCGCGAATGTTGCTCCTGACGATGCCGAGGGCCGCCGAGGCGCCCAGCGCGATCGCGATAGCGGCCGACATCGACGCGACGACCAGGGACGTCCAGAACGCCCGCATCCAGTTCGAATCCGAGAAGAACTGCTCATACCAGCGCAATGAAAAGCCCGGCGGCGGGAAGGTCAGATAGCTCGCGCTGCTGAAGGAGATGATCATCACTACGATGATCGGCAGGATGAGAATGGCAATGACCAGGCCGCCCATGACGCGCACGGTCCAAGTCCCGCAGCTCGCCGGCAGCCGCCCGAACAGCCGCAGGAGCGGCCAACCAATGAAATCGGCAACCGAGGCGCCGAAGCTGCGGCGGCCGACATCGCCCGTGTGGCGATCTGTGGCTCTCGGCGCGGTCTCCGTCAGCTTGCGGCCGCCCCAGATGAACTCGAAGCCGAGGAAACGTCCGGCCACCGCGACCACCGCCAACGTGATCGTCAACAGCACCACGCCCAAGGCTTGCAGGAATCCCTCGGACGTGACCGAGTCCGCCTGCTGGGTGATATGCATGGCAAACATCTGGTCACCGGGTCCCCCGAGCAGGGTCGGCGTAATGAAGAAGCCGATCGCGGCGACGAAGACCAGCAGGAAGCCGGCGCCCATCCCGGGCAAGGTCAGCGGAAGCAACACGCGCCAGAACGCCGCAAGAGGCCCGGCGCCGCTGGCGAGCGCCGCGCGCGTCAGGCTTTGGTCGAGGCGCGCTACGCTGGAATAGATCGTCAGCACCATCAGCGGCAGAAGCACCGCGGTCATGCCGAGAAGCACCGTGCCGCGATTGAACAGAAGCTGCACCGGCTCGCTCAATATGCCGATCGAGACCAGCAGCTTGTTGACCGGCCCGTTGCGGCCGAGCAGGACCATCCAGGCGTAGGTCCGGATCAGGATGGCGATGAAATAGGGCAGCACGATCGCGGTCGCGATCAGGACCTGGGCAATGCCGCGACTGCGGTGAATGAGCAGCGCAGTCGGATATCCGAACAGCAGGCACAGGCCCGCGACGGTCACCGAGATCTGCATGGTGCGGACGAGCGAATCCCAATAGAGCGGTATCGCGAACACCCGCGCGAAATACGACGACCAAGACGGTCCGCTGACGCTGATACGGATCAGATCGATCAGCGGGAGGAGATAGATGAAGGCAAGGAAGGCTAGCGCCGGCAGCAGCAGCAGCGCTGGATCCTTCAGCCTCCTGACGAGATCAAGCTCCGCGGGGCGGTCCGCCTGGACGCCGATCGATGCCGAGCTCATGCAAGCACCCAGCAGTCCGCTGCGCCCCAGCTCACATGCAGGCGATCCCCGACCGAGGGCAGGGGCCGGTCCGCCATGTCGGTGCATCTAATCAGGAGCGGCTCTCCGCCCTCCATGTGAGCCTCGATCCGCAGGATCTCGCCCAGGAAGATCGCAGACGTGACGCTGACGGGCGTGGAATTCGCGGTCGGCTCGTTCGATACGGCAATGCGTTCCGGACGCACCAGCACGGTTGCGCGCCCGACGTCGATCGTGTCGCGGCTTTCGGCGCTGAACACGTATCCCGCGCGGTTCTTCATCGTCAGCGTCGATCCGCGCTTCTGCAGAATCTCCGCCTCGATCAGGTTGCTCTCGCCGACGAAGGAGGCGACGAAGCGATCCGTTGGATGTCGATAGATGTCCAGCGGGCGGCCGATCTGGACGATCTTGCCTGCGTTGAGCACCGCGATGCGGTCGCTCATGGTCAGGGCTTCGCCCTGGTCATGGGTGACGAACAGGATCGTGCTGCCGATGGTCCGGTGCAGGTCGCGAATCTCGATCTGGATCGACTCGCGCAACCGCCTGTCGAGGGCGCTGAGCGGTTCGTCCATCAGCACGACCCTGGGCCTCCTGACGATGGCGCGGGCGATCGCGACGCGCTGTTGCTGTCCGCCCGACATCTGCGAGGGGGATTTCGTCGCATGCTCCGTCAGGCGCATGATTTCCAGCGTCTCGGCGACGCGTCGGTCCGTGGTTGACCGGTCGACGCCCGCCATGCGAAGCGGAAACGCGACGTTCTGGCTCACCGTCATGTTGGGAAACAGCGCGTAGCTCTGGAAGACCATGCCGAAGCCGCGCTTGTGCGTGGGCACGTTGTGGACGGGCTTGCCGTCGACGAGGATCTCGCCGCTGTCGAGGCTTTGGAATCCGGCCACGAGGTTGAGCAGCGTCGTCTTGCCGCTCCCGGAAGGGCCGAGAAGCGTGATGAATTCACCCGGCTCGATGTCGATGCTGATCCGGTCGACCGCATGAAAGCTGCCGTATCGCTTCACGGCGCCGCGGACGGCGATGCTCGATCCGATGGTGCCGCGCTCCCGTGGGAGGCCGCTTGGCGACGTCCGAGCGCCTACGTCGCCGGAGCGCGTTGTGCGCAGAGCCGCGGGCTCACCCATTCTTCTCCTCCCAATTGTTCTATATTGTAGAACGCTATTCCAATTATTGTTGGCGTAGCGCGCGCACTTGTCAAGTCGCGCCGTTCAATCCGCGACGCAGCCGCGCGCGCCGCGATCGCCTGCGCAGGTGACATCCCCTGCAAACAAAGGCCTATCCGGTGAAGCCAGATTGACAGTCGCGTTCAAATCCGTCTAACATTTATTTGGAATAACGTTCTATAATATAGAACATCCGCAGGGAGGATGATGGTGTTGAGCGAGCCTCGTGCAATGGCGAAGCACATCGAGCCCGGCATGCGCGTGGCGCTGCCGGTGGATTATGCCGGCGTCTCCATGGCCATGACCCGGCCGATCATCGAGCATGGCGCGGGCGACCTCGAACTCGTGTGCGTGCCGACCGGCGGATTGCAGGTCGACCAGCTCGTCGGCGCAGGTCTGGTCCGGACGGTGGAGACCAGCGCCGTCTCGCTCGGCGAAGCGGGCGGAGCGCCCCGCTTCAACGCCGCCGTCAAGGAAGGCGCGGTTCGACTAAAGGACGCGACGTGCCCTGCCATCCACGCGGGCCTGATGGCGGCGCAGAAGGGCAGTCCCTTCATGCCGCTCCGGGGGCTGATCGGAACGGATCTGCTCCGGCATCGCGACGATTGGCGCGTCGTCGACAATCCGATGGCGGACGGAGGCGATCCGATCGTGCTGATTCCCGCCATCAAGCCCGACGTCACGATCTTCCACGTGCCGTTGGCAGATCGGTTCGGCAATGTCTGGATCGGACGGCGCCGCGAGCTTGCCGTGATGGCCTACGCCTCGCGGATCGCGCTCGTCACGGTGGAGCGCATCGTCGAAGAGAATCTGCTTGCGGACGAGATGAGCGCTGCCGGCGTGCTGCCCGCGCTCTACGTCACGGCGGTCGCGCGCGCTCCGAAGGGGGCGTGGCCCTATGGTCTGTGGGGCGAGTATCCGACAGACAGCGCGGAGATCGGACGCTACGCGAAAGCCGCGCGAACGGCCGACGGCTTCTCCGCCTATATGGCCCAGGCGCAGATGGAGCCCGCGTGATGGCCGACGTCCTCCCTCGCGAAGTGCTGATCTGCACCATCGCGCGGCTGCTCGATGGCGTCAGGCATGTCGCGGTCGGCGCCTCGTCTCCGATTCCCGCCGCCGGCGCGATGCTGCTGCGCGCAATGAAGGAAGCGGAGGGCGCCGTCGGTCCACGCATCTCCATTCTCGGCTCCGTCGAGCACAATTTCTTCACCAACGGTTCGGCGGAACTGTTCGATTGCGCGGGTCAGGGCCGGATCGATGCGTTCTTCCTCGGCGGTGGCCAGATCGACGGCTTCGGCAACGTGAACCTCGTCGGCGCCGGGGACTATCCGCGATCGAGCGTGCGCTGGCCGGGCTCGTTCGGGTCGGCCTATCTTTATTTCGTCGTGCCGCGCGTCATCCTGTTCCGGGAGGAGCATACGCCGCGTGTTTTCGTCGAGAAGGTGGACTTCATCAGTGCCCCAGGTGTCAGTCCGGACGGGGTTTTCCGGACCGGCGGTCCTATCGCCCTGCTGACCGGCAAAGGCCTCTTCCGCTTCGACAAGACGCGGCCGGGCTTCAAGTTGGAGAGTGTCCATCCCGGGCATGATCTCGCGGAGATCAAAGAGGCGACCGGCTTTCGGTTCGCCCACGACGCCGAGCCGCGGCAGACCGCGTTGCCCGATCGAGCGACACTCGACCTGCTCCGCGGCCGCGTGTTCGACGAACTCGCCGAAACCTATCCCGAATTCGCCGCGCAGATGCGGCGCGAGCTTGGGACGGTTGACGCATGAGCGAAGTCAAGCGGGTCCCGCACTGCAGCCATTGGGGTGCATATACGATCCTCGTCGAGGATAATCGCATCGTGGGCGTCGAGCCGTTCGAGCACGATCCGGCTCCTTCCCCGATCATCCATTCTGTCGCCGAATGGGCGAACCCGGCGCGTCGCGTGCTGCGACCGATGGTCCGCTCCGGCTGGCTGGACAAGCGCGAGAAGAGCGATCGCCGAGGCCGCGGCCGCGAGAAATTCGTGCCGGTGAGTTGGGACGAGGCGACGACGCTGGTCGCCGACGAAGTGCGCCGCGTCGCCGGCACCTTCGGCAATGCGTCGATCTTCGCCGGCTCCTACGGTTGGACCAACTCCGGCCGCCTGCATCATGCTTCTTCGCTTCTGAAGCGCATGCTCAACCTGGTTGGCGGCTTCACCAGGCATGTCGACACCTATTCGATCGCGGCAGGCCCGGTGATCTTGCGCCACACGCTGGGCAGCGACGATGCATGCGGCGGCCGTGCCAACACGCTCGACACCATCGCGCAGCACACCGAGACGCTGGTGGTGTTCGGCGCGCTCTCGCCTCGAACCGCGCAGAACGAGGCCGGCGGAATCGGCAGCCACCGGCTTGAAACCTATCTCAGGAAAATCGTCGCGCGCGGCATCAAGGTGATTCATGTCTCGCCGCTGAAGGACGATCTGCCCGACTGGGTCAATGCCGAATGGTGGCCGATCCGCCCGAACACCGACACTGCGCTGATGCTCGGCCTTGCGGGCGAGATCGTGACGGCGGGGCGGCACGACAGGGATTTCCTTGCGCGCTGCACCAGCGGCGCGGATCGTCTGCTTCGCTATCTCGAAGGCGAGGCGGATGGCGTCCGCAAGGAGGCGGTTTGGGCTGCGGGCATCTGCGGCCTCGATGCGGAGAAGGTCGCCCGGCTCGCAAGGCGCCTGGTCGACACGCGCAGCATGCTGACCGTGAGCTGGAGCCTGCAGCGCGCCCATCACGGCGAACAGCCGTTCTGGGCGGCGCTCGGACTCGCGTCGATCGCCGGCCAGATCGGATTGCCGGGCGGCGGCGTCGGCTACGGCTACGCGTCCCTGGGGGGCGTGGGAGCGCCGCTCAACCTGGCCCGGTCTCCGGCCATCTCACAGCTGACCAGACCGATCGACAGCTTCATCCCGGTGGCGCGGATCACCGACATGCTGCTCAATCCCGGCCGGCCATTCAGCTATGAAGGCGAGATCCGCACCTATCCGGATACGAGGCTGGTCTATTGGGCGGGCGGCAATCCTTACCACCATCATCAGGATCTCAATCGCCTGTCGAACGCCTGGACGAGGCCCGAGACGATCATCGTGCAGGATCCGATGTTCACGGCGACAGCTCAGCGCGCGGACATCGTGCTGCCGGCAACCACGTCGATCGAGCGCAACGATCTTGCCGGCAACAGGCGTTCCGACTTCATCCTGGCGATGAAGCAGGCAATCGAGCCGCTGGGCGAATCTCGCTCCGACTTCGAGATCTTCAACGCCATCGCAGGCAAGCTCGGAGTGGCCGATCGCTTCAACGAGGGCCGGGACGAGATCGGCTGGGTCCGGCATCTCTACGAAGCAAGCCGCAGCGACGCTTCGGAGCGCTTTGATTTCACGATGCCCGATTTTGATGCGTTCTGGGAAGCCGGCTATGCTCGCTGCCCGGTCAAGGCCGAGCAGACGTTCCTCGCCGACTTCCGCAACGAGCCGGAGGCCCATGCGCTGAGGACCGAAAGTGGCAAGATCGTGCTTGGCAGCGAGACTCTGGCCAGGCTGGACTATGCCGATTGTCGCTCGCATCCGGCGTGGATCGAGCCGGCTGAATGGCTCGGCAACGCCGCCGATGCCGGCCAGATGCACCTCATCTCGCACCAGCCGGCGGGCCGTCTTCACAGCCAGCTCGAAACCGGCGCATCGAGCAGGGCCATGAAGCGCAACGGCCGTGAACGGGCTCACCTGCATCCCGACGACGCGGCTGCTCTCGGCATCGCCGATGGTCAGACGATCCGTATCTGGAACGGCCGCGGGGAGTGCCTGGCGACGGCCGAGGTCACCGACAAGGTCCGAGGGAGCGTGCTGGTGCTCCCGACCGGCGCCTGGTTCACGCCGATCGGCAATAGCGGCCTCGAGGTTGCCGGCAATCCGAACGTGCTCACGCTCGACATCGGCACGTCTCAATTCGGCCAGGGCTGTTCGGCCCACACCTGCCTCGTGCGGGTCGAGCCCTACGCCGCCGACCGGCGCGATGCGTTCGAGGCCTATCAGGAAACGCTCGTCGCGCTCGCGGCAGTCTAACAGGAGCTTGCAACATGTCTGCGCCCCCCATCAGCCGCTTTCCCGTTCCCGACATCGCGACCCTGCCTGCGGATATCCGCTCGCGGATCGAGGCGGTTCAGGAGAAGTCCGGTTTCGTGCCCAACGTCTTCCTGACGCTCGCGCATCGCCCGGACGAATTTCGGGCGTTCTTCGCCTATCACGACGCGCTGATGGACAAGCCCGGGCCGATCACCAAGGCCGAGCGCGAGATGATCGTGGTGGCGACCAGCAGCGCCAATCAATGCCAGTATTGCGTCGTCGCACACGGTGCGATCCTGCGCGTACGGGCGAAGAATCCGCAGATCGCGGACCAGGTCGCCGTCAATTATCGCAAGGCCGATATCACCGCGCGGCAAAGGGCGATGCTCGATTTCGCGATGAAGGTCTCGGCGCGTGCCTATGAGGTCGACAATGTCGACGTCCGGGATCTCAAGGGACACGGGTTCACGGAGGAGGACGTCTGGGACATCGCGGCCATCGCTGCATTTTTCGGGATGTCGAACCGCCTCGCCAACGTCACCAGCATGCGTCCGAACGACGAATTCTTTGCGATGGGCCGCTGAACGCCTCGGACGAAGACCGCAATGGTATCGCTTGTCATCGACAGACGCTTCCGGGGACCGCCGAACTCCGGCAACGGAGGCTATGTATGCGGATGTCTCGCAAGGCACGTCGCGGGAGACGCCGAAGTCACGTTACGCGCGCCGCCTCCGCTGGAGCGGCCGCTAGACGTCCGGACGGGGGCTGACGGCCCCATCGAGCTGCGCGAGAACGACAAGCTGCTCGCGACGGCGCATGTAACGGGCATCGATGTGCCGGACGTTCCCAAAGTGAGCTACGAAGCCGCCGAAGAGGCGGTCCGCAGAACGCCTTACGACAAACGGACCCACGACCTTCCGGATTGCTTTGTCTGCGGCCCCGCGCGTGCCCATGGCGACGGTCTCCGAATCTTCGCAGGTCCGCTGCAGGCGGGAGCAGTCCCCGGCAAGCCCGTGGTGTTCGCGGCGTCCTGGATACCTCATGGCAGCCTGTCCGGCGACGACGGCTACGTCGCGCCCGAATTCGTCTGGGCCGCCCTCGATTGTCCCACCGGCTATTGCAGCGTGGGTGCCCGTCATCTGGGCTTGAACGGAAACGAGACGGCCCTGCTCGGACGCATGGCGGCGCGGATCAATCGCCGGCCACGCCCCGGCGATCGTTGTGTGGTGACGGCCTGGCCGACCGCGCGGGAGGGCCGCAAGCTCTTTGCCGAGAGCGCTTTGTTGAGCTCGGAACAGGACGTGTTGGCGATCGCACGAACCACGTGGCTGCTGGTCGACCGCCAGGTTCAGCTCGGAGCAACGACATGAACGGGAGTCGGAACAGCGCATGACCAGTCGCGAAACAGAGCTCGAGCTTCGTCAGTCCGTCATCGACGCATGTCGTGAGATGGCGGCGCAAGGCATCAACCAGGGGACGTCCGGAAACATCAGCGTCCGAACCGACGACGGCGTGCTGCTCACGCCGTCCGGTCTTCCATACGACCGCATGAAGCCCGAGGACATCGTGGCCATGAAGTGGGATGGCTCATGGGCCGCGTCGGCGGGCAACGTCCCGTCGACGGAATGGCGTTTTCACCTCGACATCCTGAGATCGAAGCCGGAAGTCGGCGCCGTCGTTCACGCGCATCCGATCTTCTGCACTGTCATCGCGATCATGAACCGCGCGATCCCTGCGATTCACTACATGATTGCTGCCGCCGGCGGCAACGACATCCCCTGCGCACCCTACGCCCAATACGGCACGGCCGAACTTTCGCAGGCGGCCCTGGACGCGCTTCGCTATCGACGCGCCTGCCTGCTCGCCCATCACGGCCTGATCGCCATAGGTCCCAACCTGCGCAAGGCGATGTGGCTCGCGGTGGAGGTGGAGGTGCTTGCCAAGCAATATCACGGTTGCCTTCAACTCGGCTCTCCTCCGCTGCTGCCGGACGAGGAGATCGACAGCATCCTGAAGCGATGGGGGCAGTACGGCCTGCGCGACAACGACGGTGCGCTCAAGATTCCCCTGCAACCGAGCTAGATGAATCCTGCTCAAACCACTTTCCTGCGAGAACTCATGGCAAACACTCACGACGTCAGCGTCTGCGGCACATATATTCTGGATATTCTGGGGGTCCCGGTCACCGAGATTCCGCCCGGTGGCGGACGCTTGCTGATCGAAGAAATCCGGCTCGCGGTCGCAGGCACCGCCGGCGGAACGGTCGTGCCTTGCGCGCGCCTCGGTCTGAAGGCGCTCGCGGTTGGCGCCGTCGGCTCCGACGAGAAGGCCGACTGGATGTTGAACGCGCTGGAGCGCGAAGGCATCGACATTTCCCTCATGGAGCGGATGGCCGGCAGTCCGACCTCGGCCACGATCCTGCCGATCCGGCCCGACGGCTCGCGTCCGGTCATGCACGCAAGGGGCGCTTCTGCCCGCTGGCGGATCGCGCCCGAAACGCAAGTGGCCGCTTGCCGGAGCAAGATTCTGCATCTCGGCGGGGTCGGCTCCCTGCTCGCGATGGACGGCGCGCCATCCGTTGCCTTGCTGCGGGACGCGAAAGCGGCCGGCTGCACGACGACGCTCGATCTGATCCAGGCGCGAGGCGAAACGCTGGCGCTGGTCGAACCGTTGCTGCCTTACGTCGACTTCTTCATGCCGAGCATCGACGAGACCAGCGCCATGGTCGGAACCGATGATCCCGCCGCGTGTGCGCGGTTCTTCATCGAGAGGGGAGCGGGGGCCTGTGCCATCTCTCTCGGCGCCGAGGGCTCTTTCGTGATGACCCGTGACGGACGTCAGTTCACGGTGCCGGCGTTCGAGGTTGCGGTGCGCGACACCTCGGGATGCGGCGATTCCTACACGGGTGGTTTCATCGCCGGTCTCGCGCGCGACTGGGACTTGCTCGACTGCGCCAAGCTCGCGACCGCGACGGCCGCGATCGTCGCGACGGGGTTGGGCTCGGGCGCCAATCTCGTATCGTTCGACGAGACCGTGAAGGCCATGAACAGCCTCCCGGTCCGCAAACCGGCTCGCGTCTGATCCATTCACACCATCAAGAAACATTCATCCGAACGACAGGGGAGAACGCAACATGGCCCGACATGCGATCGTGACCGGAGCAAGCCGCGGAATTGGCCGCTCGATAGCGCTTGGTCTTGCCAGGCGCGGCTACGATCTCGCGCTGACTGACATCACGGCCCAGGAGAAGGTCCTCCTCGAGACCGTTGCAGAGGTCAAGGAGCTCGGCCGCCGCTGCATCCCGGTGCTGGGCGACGTCAGCGACGTCGGCGATTGCAGGCGAGCCGTGGCTGAAGCCGTCCGGGGTCTCGGACACGTCGACGTGCTCGTCAACAATGCGGGAATACTCAGGCTGGCGACCATCGACGAATTGACCACCGAAACCTGGGATCAGACGTTCGCCGTCAACACGCGCGGCGTATTCCAGATGACCCAGGCCTTGGTGCCGCACATGAAGGAGCGCAAATACGGACGGATCGTCAACATTGCCTCGCTCGCGGCCCGAACGGGCGGTCCGGGACAGTCCCACTACGCCGCATCGAAGTCGGCCGTGGTCGGCTTCACCCGAGTTTCGTCCATGGAGTTCGGAGGCTTCGGCATCACGGTCAATGCCGTATGCCCGGGCATCATCATGACGGAGATGGGGATGAACAATCTTCGCGATCCCGAGCGGGTCGCCTATTTCGAAAAGGTCACGGACCTGCACAGGCTCGGGCAGCCGGAGGACGTCGTCGGGCCCGTGGCGTTTTTCGCGTCCGATGATTCAGCGTTTGTGACCGGTCAAGCCCTTAACGTGGACGGAGGCATCTTCTACAGCTAGTAACGGGGTCGATCGCTCGTTCAAGCCCTTATCTCAAACAGCAATTTGAGATGGTTGCGACTCCCCGGACTTGAACCTGTCGATGGCCTCGTAATCGCCGCTGAACCCGTAAAATCCGAGTGCGCGGGTTCGGATATCAGGCAGTACAATCGTTAGATCGTGCGACGAATGCCGATTATCGGTCGGATAAGCCCTGTGGTGCGACCAGTAAGTCCTTGATTGTTCTCAATCCGTCGCTGACTCTTAATCAGCGGGTCCCAGGTTCGAGCCCTGGTGCGCCCACCAAGCTTTTCAATAGCTTGAATACCTTGCGAGCCGCCCATTCCGACAAGCGGTCAGCGGCTATTCCGACAAACCGGCTGCTTTTGTTCGCTCGTCGCGGCGCTTCTTGGTGCCCGAGATGAGCTGCTTGCGCGTGCGTTTCGCATAGGTCGGCAACTGCCGCGACGAACGGTGTCGACCAGCTGCGCGCAGTTCGGCGTCCGTTAGGTCGCTGTCTGCTCCCTCGGTGAACCCGCCATGCCGGAACGAGGTAAACGACAATTCCTCCCTCAGGCCGGCGGCTCGGATGATCTCCTTCACGACATCGCGGAGGTAGCGGAGATCTTTCTTTTCGGTGATCCATGGCAGCGGGGTGCGGGACCTACGATGCGCGTGGTCCCGCCGAAAGACGAGGCCGGAGATTGTTGTCTTTTTAATCTCGTCGAGTTCGGCCATCAGTTCGGGGAACAGCGCCTCGCCCGCCTCGTCGAAGAGCGGCCACCAAGCTTCCTCTCCATTCTTGGGGTGTACGATCTTGACGCTGTTCGGACGCTCCTTCGGGCGGTAGTGCCCGATCTCGAAGGCGCCGACACCCTCTCGTTCAGATAACAGCTGAGGAAAGATAAGTCGGTTTTGTGCTTGCTGTATACGAATTCCTGACTCAAGCTTGGCGTTGAGGGCTAGGGGCTGCTTTCGATCCTCTCTGGCAGGCCAAATTGCTCAAGGGGGCGCCGAGACCGAGGCGAAAATTATAGGAAGGCTTGGGCTCGTGGCTCTGGTTATCGCTGGCTGTCTGAGCAACTAGGCATCAACCGGAAGCGTTGCCACATCGGAATGTTCGATGTTGAGACATGCCGGAGGGTCGTTGAGATCTGCTCTCCTTTGCACGAGGGCACCCGTATTATGCACTCCTTCGACATCGATCTTGCCGCCGAAGTCCGCGTAGAAGCTGCCATCATCTTCTCCAACATCGAGCACTGGTGCCTTCGCAACGCCTTGAACGGGCAAAATGTCCGCGATGGGCATACAACAGCGCTCCGCGTGGTGCGGTCTCTTCCCGTATCTTGGCGAGAAGCAAATCCGCAATGCGATTGAGCGGTTGCTCATGGCGAAACTCATCGCGCGAGATCAATTCAGCGCTGGCAACGTAAGCGCACGTATTGGTATCGCTTGGCGGAAAGCGCCGAACAGTTTGGCCGAAAGAGCCAAACGATCGGCCGAAAAGTCCAAACGATTACTGTTGCAGACACAGATACATATACGGATACCCCTTCTGAGTCCTCCCAACCAAGAAAGCCCCCCGTCGAGGATCTACGTCTGCAATCCGTCTTGAAGAGTTTCTGCGAAATAGCGCAACACTCCCTCCCGGGCAAACGAACAATTCGGATGGGACGTCAGTCGTATCAGCAACGAGTGGGCCGACTTCTCCGACTACTGGACCAGCGGAAATGCCGTCCACGGCGGTCGCAAGGCAGACTGGCCGGCAACCTGGCGCTCTCACTGTCGCCGCTCCGCGAACCGCGGCGAAAGCCGAACAACTGGCGGTCGCTTTGACAATGGACTTGCTGCCGCCCTCAGTGCAGTCATGGCTAGCCGTCATGGAGCAGCATCAGCTGTGGCGGTCTCGATACGGGGCAAGCACCCGCCGGCAGTGTCGTCACTGACGGAGCAGGTGAGGGACACTGTCGCCCAGGCAGTGAGATCCCTTTCTGACGTGTGCAGCCCGCGAAGATGCGTGGCAACGAGTTGGAGAAGGTGAACGCCCCGATGGTCGCGGTGATGAACGTCTACACGGGCGATCAGGCTAAGCTGACGCTGCAGGTCGCCGAATGGTGCCGCTACCTCGAATCCCGCTCTAGGCCATCCGCAAGGCGGCGAAGTGGACGTGGTCGGCCGGACCAAGCTGCCCAGCGTCGCCGAATTCATCGCCGATATCCGGCTGGCGATCGGGCCGGGAGTCATGGAGAGGGACCGGCTCCTGCGAGGTCTTCTCGTCCTGCATACCTGAATTGGTTCCGCACCGCCGAGAATATATACTTCTGGCGGACAACTTCCCGCTGTGCTTGATGGCGCGTGCGGACGGCGCTGTCCGTAATCCAAAAGCCGACGTAGCGCCCGGCGGCGGAAAGAGGTCCAAATGCTTATCAGCATCAGGATCAAGATCATCCTGACAAGGTGATCGAATAAAGGGGATGGTCAGAGCTCCCCGATTTAGGAATTACATTCGATTAGAGATTATTCTGAAAGGCCGTCCTTTGGGGCGGCCCTTTCGTTTGTGGCGATTCCAAACGCTCTTCGCTGCGCTGCACAAGTAGTAAACTAGTGGTCACCCGCCGGGTGTTTCCAACATGGAGACATCCAAGTGCAGACTTCTCTCGAAATGAGCCTCTGGGGCGCCCATATCACCGCGATCGGCTTGCCCGCCGTAATCGCGGGCTTTTTGCTGGGCGTCGGAATTATTCTGGTTCGCCGCTTCTGAGCCGTTGACTCTTATGATCCCGTTTTGTTCTACGGTCGCATTCAAGGGTGTGGCCATGGGACTGGACGGAATCCGGAACGAAATCAGCTACATGCGGCGACAAATCGGCCGCCAGCAAACGGAAATACAGACCCTGCGCCGGGCAGGCATCTCGACCGCCTCGGCCGAAACGCTGCTGACCCGGATGCAGGCCAAGGTCGAAGGCCTCTGCGGCCAGCGCGATCAGCTCTTGGCCGAGGAGGGGCTGAACCTGAAGAGCTATGCTTCCGGCAAGCGCATCAAGGGTACCCCCGCACACCGCAGGGCCTGATGGACAACCTCTGGCGCTTTCCGGCTCCCTGGACCATGGAGGAGCGCAAGGACGGCTTCGAGGTGAAGGACGCCAGCGGCTTCTTTATCTGCGGCGTCCCCCTCCGTGAAGATCTCCATCGCAACGGCTACCAGTGCGCCCACCAATTCCTGTCCCGCGAGGAGGCGAGACGGATCGCCAAAGCGATCTCCCGGCTGCCCGAGTTGCTGAAGCGTCCGCAGTATTGAGCTGCCGCAACCTCCGGGCGATAATGGGCCGGGGGGGGAGCACCATGGAGTCATGGCTTATCGTGCTGGTGATCGCTGGCGGGTGGTACCTGTGGCAGCGGTCAAGGAACTTGGAGCAGGCGAAAGTCGCCAATGAGCGGCTGTCGAAGGACAACCTCCTATACGATCACATCAAAGCGGGCATGCGCGAATACCACTGGCGCGAGCGGGACCAGCCTCTCTGGCGAGCCAAGCACGGCGAGATGGTGTTCGAGACCGCTCACCTCCAAGCTTTCCATCTCGACCATTTCGCTGAGACTCGCGTGGGGTTCTATTTCAAGGACCTCGACGAATACGGGATGTACAGCTTCTTCGCCGGCAACGATGACGATTTCCTCGAGAGCTATTACCGGACAGACAGCACCTTCCAGAAGGAAGGCGTGCTTCTGCACGACGAGGACTGACGATGGAGTGGGGATACATTCTGGTCTTCGCCATGGGGGCGCTTGCTGGCTACGGGTATCGTCCCAAGGCAAAGCCCGCGTCGCAGGA
The DNA here is from genome assembly GCF_055807635.1 of Bradyrhizobium sp. Kon56. Taxonomy (NCBI): domain Bacteria; kingdom Pseudomonadati; phylum Pseudomonadota; class Alphaproteobacteria; order Hyphomicrobiales; family Nitrobacteraceae; genus Bradyrhizobium; species Bradyrhizobium sp. Kon56. The sequence continues at coordinate 92,552 of NZ_JBVVOU010000023.1, forward strand.
CGCCTCCGTGTCATCGCAGGCATCGGCTATCGACCGTAGCAACCTCATCCACGCATATGCGCGCGAGCTGTCCAACTACCTCATCGAGATAAACCCGGATCGCTATTACACCATCTATAACCGGGCACTGGCGGAGCAAGAAAAGCTGTTTGCAGCGGATGCAAAGGTGCGGGAGGCTCAACTCCTCATCCTCACCGAGCGATACCCTGTGTACGAGAACTTCGACTTCATCGGGACGCGTCCCTATGTTCTCTACCGGGAGAGCCTTGAACGCTATAGCGAAGACGACCTCGATGAGCACTTCTTCAATCTCGTGAAATTCCACTCGCTGCAGCGTGCGGCGTCAGAGGAATGGCGCATGCAGATGCCGATGCTCAGCAAGAAAGAGGAAGACCATCTCCTCGGCTACGTGCAGAAGGTGAAGGATTCGAAATTCAAGGAGCGGTTGAAGCAAGCGGTGAGGGAGTTCAACGCCGCTCGCCGGAGTGCACTGTCCGATTTTCAGTTGTCTGACGGCAGCCAGCTCTACGAGTCGGCGGAGATAGCCGTTTTCAAGCTCTATGACGTCGCTGAAGTGGTGAAAGGGTTCTGGTTCAAGGACACCAACGAGTATGGGGTCCATTCCGTGTTTTACGGCGACGATAAATCCTACGAGAGCTTTTACCGAAGCGATCGGACATTTGAGAAGCGGGAAGTCCTGCCCACGCTTTGATCAAATGGTTTGACGGGGTTCTCTCCTCGGCTCACGATCGATTCATGCAAACATACCCGCCCCAGATGCGATCTGACCGAAGGCCGAGCAGCGGGCCGTATGGCGAACCTACCGTTCCTCTTCGCGTGCCAGCCAAACTCGTGGACGAGACTAAATCTCTGATCCGCAAAGCCGGGCGCAAGCTTCCTCTCTACGTTGTGGTACCCAACAAAGCCCCGTGCTTGAGCCGCAAGTACGTGCTCGGGATTGGATCTGGGACGACGCTCGGCGTTAGCCGGGTTTATGTTGATGGAGGATTAGATGCCCAGGCACTTCGGTTTGAGGCAACATCGGCAGCAGGACGGTTGGCGTTGACGGGGGCGTCCAGCGCTTCGCAGGACCGGATTGCATCGGCGTCTGCATCGAGGAGCCATTCCGGCCAGTTCTCCAGCGTCAAAGCTCTCTTCCCAATGCTCGGAGCTGCCGTACTCGCCTGCGAGCTGGCGGGGCTGCCATAGTCGACGATCCACCTCGGTAAGCTGAAGGTTCACGCCACCGGCAAGGGCAACGCGAAGAAGCCTGAGATGCAGGCGGCCGCGAAAGGCGCGCTGGGGAAAGACCTCGGCGAGGACGAAGCGGGACGCCGCCTGGGCGGGCGCCTATGCCTTAGACTCTCGGTTGTTGGACTAACTGGCCCTGACGAAACGGCGGGGCGTCAAAGAAGGTTCGGCTTACTTCAGCATCCAGTGAAAGGTAACGGCGAGCGACGTTGATCTGGTCGGCATTCGTATTCCATGCGAACTTCTGTGCGTACTTCAGCACCTTTTCGTTCGACAACTTGATGAACTCCATGGTGCTCATACCCTTGAGCTGCTGCATGATCTCAACCGTGTTGGTCGCCATGAATGCCTTCGTCGGGCTAATGGGCATCACCAAGTTAGACCAGTTGTAGCCCAGCCCGTTCGTCATCACGACGGGGCGGTCTGAAGTGAAGAGCTTCAGCCCTCCATCGGAAACGTCGCGGACGGACCAGTACATGTTGTTCATGTGCTGCCCCAGCTTCGAGCTCTCCAGCATTCCCTTAATCCAGTCCATCGTCGTGAAAGCTACGTTGCGGACCAGGTACTCAATGTACTCCGGATCGTCCTCAGCTTTCTGCGCTTCGTACGCGATTTTGTCCCGCTCGTAGTTATCGAGCGTAAAATCCTCGACGTACTTCCGCGTGGCTGAGAGCCGTTCGGGGTTACGGAACAGCATCCCTAAAACAGCTGCGGCTTCGGTGGTCGAAGGGCACCTCTCGCCTGCCAAGCAGAATGTCCATACTGTCTTTGGCTAGATTGTCGACCAAGGAGAAGAAAAATCGCTCAAAGGCCTCTGCTGCGTCGCCGCTGAGGTGATCAAGCCGGTAGAGCCCTCTGACAAAGCCTGTACCCTTGGGCGCCGTCGCCCGCGGTTGAACCTCCTGGCCGGTAGGGCGGCTGAATTCAATCAGCCGGCCTTCATGATTGGTCCACTCGCGGAGATAGAAAACAGGGATATAATGGTGCTTCGGTGGCTTCGGCGGGATGGTCATGTTTGGAATAGATAGCGCGGTCAGTTTTTACGGCAAGATGCTTGAGGACTATGATGACTTTGTAGAGCAGCCCGGATCCCCGAGGCATGCTATTAACTGCATGCTGTCGGCCTACCACATCGCCGAATGGATTTGGGGGGACTGGCTCCAGACCGACTATGTCACGTGGACCGCCCTGGGAATCAGGGACAAGCCGTCATTTCTGGCTTGGGTCGATCAAGCCCAGCCCTGGTTCAGGATCACACAGGCTGTTGCAAACGGTAGCAAGCATTTCGCCAGTAAGCTCGCCAAGACGAAGTCGTCGCCGACCTATGCTCAAGACGGCTATGTAGAGGATGGATATCAGGAGCGAATGCTTGAAGTTGAAGTTGAAGACGACCGCTGGATCGAGGCAGTGATTGTCGTCGAGGAGGTTGTGATGTTCTGGTCAGACTTCCTCAAACAATATGGCCCGCAGAATGAGCTTCCGCAACCTCGGAACCCGTTTACGTCAATGGCGGATTAGCAAAGGGGCCGCTGTGTTCGGCATCACCAACCCGCTCCAGTTTTACGGAAAGCTTGTGCAGGAGTTCGACGACTTCTGCGACAATCAAGGCTCCGCGCGGCACGCGATGAATTTCGTCATCACGGCATATCATCTTCATGAGTGGGTGTGGAAGGACTACCTCAAGAACGACGCGCTCCGACGGCAGGAGATAGGCATTGCAAAGGACTTCAAGGCGTATAGGGACTGGCTGAATAGTCACGTCTGGTACGCGCAGATGGAGCCGCTGGCGAACGGCTCAAAACATTTTCGACCGGCGGGTGGTCTTCAAATCAGTACGGTCGATGTTGGCCCTCTGAACAGTTTTGCCTTCAATGAAGAGGCTTACAATGAAGGTTATTCTTACTTCGTCCTAGACATGGGCATGCATGAGGGATTGCCGCATGTGGCCCCAGCCGCAATGCTATTTGAAGCGGTCATGCGATTCTGGCGCGACTTCCTGCTGGCTCATAGCCCATACACAGAGCTGCCGAAGGGCCGGACAAAGCTGATGGATGATTGGCCTATCGCTCAGCCTTGAGCATTTCAACCTTGGCCTCCGCTTGGCGAATGGAGGAAGCTCGTTTGATTTCTGCAATCTCTCCGATGCGCCCCGTCGCAGCGTAGTGATAGCAGCGCTCCCGCGTCCTGGTGACGGTGACGCCCCAGAGATTTGCAAGCCGGTGTATTTCGTAATCGCTCTCAGGAGAGACGCTGATGGTGCGCTTAGCTTTGCTGGTCATGTCGTATCGTTTATTCGTTACCGCCGAGTTGGTACCTAGCCTTGTACTCGGCCTTAAAGGCGTCCCGCTCCTCACGCGCCTGCTTCATTCTATGCCAAAGCAAACACGGTCTTGTCCATGTGCGCGGCAAACTCCCTGCCTCTGTCGTCGGCAGCGCGATACAGAGCCGCCATTTCGGCGGCGTCTGCATCACGGCTGGTGTTCGCGTCCACTAGAAGGGGATCGCGCATCGAACGGAGAGGCTGCCGGCGCCGGGTTGGGCGGGAGCGGGCATGGGCTGACGCAGGTGCAGCAGCAGGTGACTGTACAGAAGCTCGGCACCACCGATGCCCGCAATATCTTCAGCCGCCTGCGTGACAAGGGTTACCTGTACGCGGCTGACGATCCGGCCGAGCATGAGGAGCGTCCGAACGCCAGCGGGCAGGATACTTACCGCTGGCATCGTTGGACAGGGAAGTTGTGATGGACTGCACACCCGCTCATGAGCTGGCTGAGGCGGTGTCGAACTTGGCGGGGTGCATCGTCCTGTACGTCCTTATCTGGAAGATTTTCTAAAACAAGGTTCAGCGCCCCAAACGGTGAACATCACCCAAAACCAACCCCATGAAGTCCAACGCCACAAGCTGGTACGTCGTCAATGTAACCGAGGAGGGCAAGTCCGCCTTCCGCGCGGTGCGCCTGCGCATCGTCGGGGCCTCGCCCGTATCCTAAACGGCGGCGCCAAGACCGTTCTCGAATACGAGGGTGACGGCGGCAAGAGGAAGCTGAAGGGCCGATTCCCCGAAGTCGGCGGTCCCTTCACCAGCCAGACCAAGGCCCGCGCCTGCAAGTATATGCTGCAAGGGAAGACGCGCGCGGCCCAGACCATGTGCGCCGTCTTCAGCGAAGAGACACGCGCGAAGTGGTTCGCCGCATTCGGGATCAATCTGCTTCTCGTCCAACGGGTTCGAAGGGACACGCAGGGTGAGAGGCGGTTCCTAGATGCCAAACACCCGGAGCTGCACCGCGAGGTGTTCGAGCTGCCGGGACCGATCGGGCAGGCGAGGGAGGCCGTATCTTCCTCGCCAGCTCATAATGGAAAGTGAGTTCTTGAAACTGGCTCTCGTCGCCTTGCTGTTGACCGGCTGCGCATCTGCCGATCTCGGCAGTCCTCCGCCTGAATGGGCGGTTCGCATAATTGATGAGACCCACAAGCGCGTCATCGTCGAGCACCAGGAGGTGTGGGGCAACTGCGCCACGTTCGCATTCACCGCATCGATTCTGGCCAGCCAGGCCGGACACCCGGCGAATATCGTCCAGCACGGGCCTAGCCACGTCATCGCGGTCGCAGGGGGCTGGGGCGTTTGACGCCCAGTCGGGCGAGCCGTGAAGACCATGATCTTCGCAATCGCACAATCCGCTTGGTGCAAGGTGGCCTTGCGTTGATGCGCGGTGGTTACCGCAAACTCTTGCGGCCCGGGCGCAAGGATCAGTAGCGCAGAGGGGTGCCGAAATTCGCCACCTCCATATTCGGCATCCCACTCCGAGATCCTGCTCCTCCATGATGACCGCACACACGCCGGCCTAGCCAAGCGTAGTGCGCTGTCCTCCTGGAGTTCTCAAATGCCCGATCCGATGGCCGGTCTTCCCCCGCGCTTCCTGCGTACACCGGAGGCTGCGCGCTACCTTGGCCTCTCCGGTCGCACGCTCGAGAAGCACCGCACGTACGGCACCGGGCCGACGTATCGGAAGATCGGCGGGCGCGTCGTCTACGCTCTGGACGATCTGAAAGCCTGGGCTGACCTGGGCGCGAAGACATCGACGTCTGACCCCGGGAAGGGGACCGTGCTGCCGGCCAGGAAGCATCCGGTGCTGCGCCCATATGCGGGCCAGGAACGTCGCTGATCGCGGGCGAGAGCAGTGACCATGCGGCGCAAACAACATTCCGAGCCCGACCAGCTGGAACTCTTTCGGGCGCTGCCCGGCGATCTCGCGCCCCGCGATGCGCAGGATCTCATGGCTTACCCGTTCTTCTCGCTTGCAAAAACGAAGCGGATTGTACCGATCGATTTCCGTGCCGGTCCGATCGCAATTCGTGTCGAAGCCGTGGCGGAGCACGGCATGGCAACGATTTGGGATGCAGACGTTCTCATCTGGGCTGCTTCCCAGATCGTCGAAGCCCGTGACGCCGGCCTGAAGACGTCGCGCCTGATGGCTGCAATGCCTTACGAAATTCTGACGTTTGTTGGCCGCGGCACCAGCGCACGTGACTATGACCGCTTGAAGGCTGGTCTTGACAGACTTCAGTCAACGACCGTGCTGACCTCGATCCGTCAGCCGGCAGAACGACGGCGACACCGCTTCTCCTGGATCAACGAGTGGAAGGAGACGGCCGATGCAAATGGTCGTCCATTTGGGCTCGAGCTGATCCTGCCGGATTGGTTCTACGCCGGCGTTATTGATGACGCACTCGTGCTGACGATCGACCGCGCCTATTTCCATCTGACGGCCGGGCTTGAGCGCTGGCTCTACCGCCTCGTGCGCAAGCACGGTGCCCGGCAGGACGGCGGCTGGAGCTTTGACCTTGTGCATCTCCACGGCAAGTCCGGCACCCTCTCGCCGCTCAAGCACTTTGCTTACGACATACGCCAGATCGTCGAGCGTCAGACATTGCCCGGCTATCAGCTCGTGCTCACGCGCGACCCGAACGGTGCCGAGCGGCTGAACTTCGTGCCCACGCTCGTTGCTCCCTTAACGGCACGCCTGCGCCGGCGCGGACTCATTCCAAATTCGGAGGACAACCTGTGAATCAGCTCGTGCTATCGAGGACCGCAACCCTCGCGCTATCGGGGACCCGATCCTCGTGCTATCGAGGACCGGAATCAAGCATAAGTACTTGTTTCCCTGCGCTTTGCAGCCGCTCTAACTTTACTAACCGGAAATCCTTCGGATTTCTTCTAACGGAACAGGCCGAAAGTCGCGTTGGCAACGCTCGGCAACGGCAGTCCGACAAGCCAGCTTGCCTTTGCAGGCCATACACACTCTCGACCGAGCACCAAGCTCACGGCCGCCAGCTCCAGCGTCAGGGAGTGGCGGCATGAGCGACCTTACCGAAGTAGAAGTGCTGTGGCTTGAGAAGCGCATCGAAAACCGCATTCGGTTCGGTCGTATCGTCAAGGAGCGGAAGCTTGATCGTCACCGCCGAGTCCTGTCATTTGCGCCCGGCAGCATCTTTGCCTTCGTCCGTTGGACCTCCAACGACTTCGGCACGATCATTTCGCGCATTGACATCTTGCGCGCGGTCGCCGCGGGACAGCGCTGCTCGACTGTACCGTACGTGACGCCGGGCGGAGAGATTTTGCTCCGGCTCTCCGGCCGGCCGAAGGTCGAACGAGTGCTCCAGATGACCGATGCCATCGAGGCGCTCGGCATCGATCCCTCTGATGTTGCGCCCGATCATTGGCATCACGTTCACAACCGTCTGTCCGTCAACGAAAACCCGCGCCCCTACACGAAGGCGCGTCACCAGGCTTGGCTTCACCGGCAGAGGGTCATGCGATGACACCGCGGCTCAAGACGTTGACCACGATGCTCAGCGGTGCCGTCGCACTTGTCGCGCCCATCGTTCTGGAGATTACGCCGGCCTACATCTGGAACGCATCCGAGAGTGTGCCGATCGGACTCTACCGCGTGCAGCCGGCGGACAAACTGTTCGTTACGGAACTCATCGCCGTACAGCCACCGGAGCCGCTCGCCACCTTCCTCGATCTGAACGGCTATCTGCCAGCCGGATTGCCGATGCTCAAACGTGTGCTGGGGCTTCCCGGGCAGACCGTTTGCCGAAGCGGGCTCACCATTTCGGTTGACTCCATCCAAATGGGCGAAGCCCGGGAGCGTGACGGCCGTGGCCGTCCCCTCCCGAAATGGCAGGGCTGTCGCGTGGTCGGTGAGGGCGAATTCTTTGTGATGAACTGGCAGTCCACCAGCTCACTGGATGGCCGTTATTTCGGACTCTTGCCGGCATCGGCTGTCGTTGGCCGCACGCTGCCGGTGTGGACCTGGGAGGATTGATGGTGCCCGTATTGAGTTTCCGAGCAGCTATTCCTCTGTTCGGCCGAGTGCTGCACCATTCCTCCGTCCCGACCAACAATTGCGCGGCCGTTGCGCGCAGCGGCGGTCCAGGGCGGCCGAACGGCCGGCGCGAAGCGGCTTTACCCTGGACGGGCGCGAGCACGGCGGCAAGCTTGCGTTTGTTCGAAGAGAGCCTGCGCGCTGTCTTGCCGTTGTTCATTGCGCTGGCCGTGAGTAACGCCGCTGCTGTCGCCGAGACGCGACCCGCGGAGCCTTCAGCGAGTCATCGAGCTGGCGATCGGTTTGCGGAGTTTCTGGAGCAGGCCTCGCGGCGCTTCGGCGTGCCGGTGCGCTGGATACGCGCAGTCCTGGACTTCGAAAGCGCGGGAGACGCGCGTGCCAGGTCACCGAAGGGTGCCATGGGGCTGATGCAAATCATGTCGGCGACTTGGGCGGGACTTCGCGAGCGCTACAATCTCGGGAACGACCCCTACGACCCGCATGACAACATTCTGGCCGGCACGGCTTACTTGCGCGAACTGCTTGATCGCTATGGCTCGCCTGGCGTGTTTGCCGCGTACAATGCGGGACCAGCTCGCTATGAAGAGCATCTCGCAGGCGGCTCTCTGCCAGACGAGACGCGAGCATACGTCGCAAAGCTTGCAAAACTGCTTGCGATCGGACTGCCGCCGAGGTGGACGTCCAGCGGACAGTCATCAGCAGCTGCGACGCTGTTCGTCACGCGATCCGATCTCATGAAAACGCGGGATCGGTTGCTGGCGCTTGTGCCGTCGAGCGGTGTCAGGACCGTAATCCCGGCGCCCGATGTTTCGCCCATGGTCCCGCGGCATATTGGCGTGTTCGTCCGTCGATCGGATGCGGGAGTATCGCAATGACCAAGTTTTCGGGTTCGCAAGCCTTGGCGTGCCTCACCGGGCAAGTGGTACGTGCTGATGGCGTACGGGCGATGCCTTCGGCCCGCGCTGTGCTCGTCGCTTCGCTCCTCATCGAGCCATCCTTCGGGTGTCTCGGCACTTCGGGTAATGATCGCTATCGCAAGCGCCCGGAAGCAGTGGGGGCTGCACGAGCTGCCTGCCAGGTCGCGGCGACTCTTTCGGGAACCGGCGACCGGGAGACCACGACAGCAGGACGGCTCTTCAAATCGGGCTTCGAAAAACCGGTGCACGGCGATAGGCGCCGTGTGGCCGAATCCGGAGCCCGGTGCAACGACTTAGGTCGTCGTCGCCACAAAGGAGAGCTCCGATGAAGCTGTACGTTGGATTGGACGTCGGTCTTGAAGAAACCAGCATTTGCATCGTCGATAGCGAGGGCCTTACGCTCCGCGAAGTTAAGGTGAGCACGGAGCCGGAGGCGATCCGCTCCGCTGTAGAGGACTATGCGGATCGCCTCGATAGGGTCGGAGTTGAGGCGTCATCGCTAGGTATTTGGCTGTATCGCGAACTGCAGCCAGCGGGGCTTCCGATCGTTGTCGTGGAAGCGCGCCATATGCGCGTTTCGCTGTCGACGATGCGCAACAAGACAGATCGCAACGATGCTCGCGGCATCGCGCAGATGATGCGGTTGGGCTGGTACCGCGCCGTACATGTCAAGAACATCGACATGCAGAAGATGCGCACGCTGCTGACCAGCCGAAAGCTGCTCAAGCGCAAGCTGATCGACCTCGAGAACCACATTCGTGGCGCGCTGCGGGCCTATGGGTTGCTCGTTGGAGCCGTCGCCCGCGGTGCCTACGAAGCCCGCATCCGAGAGCTGATTGAGCGCAGCGATCCGATCTTCGTAATGACCATCGAGGCCATGCTGGACGTGCGCCGCGCCATCCTCGAGGGTTTCGATCGGCTGCATCGTGTGCTCTTGCAGGTGGTCCAGCATGACCCCGTCTGCCGGCGTCTGATGACGGTTCCAGGCGTCGGCCCCGTCGCGGCCCTGTCGTTCAAGGTCGGCGTCGACGACCCCCATCGCTTTGCACGATCGCGAACGGTAGGCGCGCATTTTGGCTTGGCGCCGAGGCGGCACCAGTCCGGCACGTCGATCGACTACGAAGGACGCATCAGCAAACAGGGCGACGTTGCCGTGCGCGAGGCGCTTTGCGAAGCGGCCGCAAGCCTCCTGCTGCGGGTCAGAAAATGGTCGGCCCTGCGCGCTTGGGGCCTGCGGATCGCTAAACGGTCGAGCATGCTGTGCGCGATCACCGCGGTCGCGCGGAAGCTCGCGAGCATTCTGCACCGGATGTGGATCAGCGAGACCGACTTCCACGTTGGTTTGGCGCCAAAGTCACGCAGCGGCTGCGGTTGAAACCTGCGCGGTAGCCCGCGCTGCAAGTGACGACGGATTAGCGCTGGGTTTGCGCCCGGCATGTTGAGGAGGAGCGAAAATTAGAGATCCGCGCGCGCGGTGAGCGTCCCCTGGCGGGGCCGCGAAACGGGGAATGTCCGCTATCTCTTGCCTGCTGCCGCCCTTCGGGGACGAGAGCGCCGGACTGCTTGGACAGCCCTGTTTACGAACCTGATGAAGAGCATGCGACGGCCGAAGTGCTGAACGCGAAGGAACGCATGGACCCCGCCTGGTGAATGCAAGTCGCGTAAGCGGCTGCGGTGAAGTTGCGCGTTGTTGGTCCAAGGAGTCGGTAATGGCTGAAGTTCGAAGAGTCGAAGAAAAGCGTAGGAATGAGTTGACTTTGCCCGCCCGATTAGGAAGGCGAGATAAAAGCGGCTCGCCGGTCGAACCGCAAGCCATTGACATGGCTTGGGTTCGGGCGTGCCGGTCGGTCGGGGCGCGTGCCGCGCCTTGGATTTTTAGCAATCAAGTCAAGGATGCTTTCGGCACTGTATGCGCCTTCACTCGTTTGGAGGTCCGGTTGTGACCGCGGGCGACAGCGATCTGCGTGTTCGGCCCGGGCGCATCCGCAACACCCGCGCGCCGAAGCCCAAGAGCTTCTTCAACCAGGTGCTGCGCGCCGCGAAAAAAGCCGGGCACACCTCGAGTCTCTCTGCGGTTGGTAGGCGCTCTGCGGCCTACGGGCGCTCGACCTTTGGCCGCGGCAGACTCGGTTTCAGCCGCGCCAGATTGTTCAGCCCGACACGGCGCGTTGTGGTGAAGGCGCGCGTGGTTCGGCACAAAGGCCGAGCCTTCCGTTCAGCCCCCCTGACCGCCCACCTTTCATATCTGAAGCGCGACGGCGTGACTCGAAGCGGCGAGAGAGCCGAGATGTTCGATGCCGGCGACGACCAGGCGGATAGCGCGGCCTTTGCTGACCGCTGCAAGGACGACCGGCATCATTTCAGGTTCATCATCTCGCCAGAGGATGCCGGCGACATGACCGATCTAAAGGCCTTCACCCGCGACCTCGCCAGGCAGATGGAGAGCGATCTCGGCACGCCGCTCGATTGGGTGGCTGTCGATCATTGGAATACCGACAACCCTCACGTCCATCTTCTCGTTCGGGGAGTAGATGAGGGAGGGGCCGATCTCGTGATCTCCCGCGACTACATCAGCCAGGGCCTACGCTCCCGCGCCGAGGAACTGGTCGCCATTGAACTGGGTCGAAAGCCGGAGCACGAGATCCGTAATTCACTGGAGAGGGAGGTTTCGGCTGAACGATGGACGCGGCTCGATCGGGAGATCCGGCTGGCGGCCGATGAGACCGGGTATGTCGATCTTCGCCCGGAGAATCCGGGCAAGTCCGATCCCGAGATCCGGCGCCTGATGGTCGGCCGCCTTCAACATCTGGAGAAGCTGGGCTTTGCCGCATCCGCCGCACCGGGGGAATGGATGGTCGGGCTCGAGGCCGAGCGCAGCTTGCGCGACCTCGGGATGCGCGGCGACATCATCAACACGATGCACCGCGCCTTTTGTGAGCGCGGGGAAGCGCGTGGCGTTTCCGACTTCGTCATCGAAGGCGGACAGCCGACATCCGGGATCGTCGGACGACTTGTCGATCGAGGATTGCATGACGAACTCACCGGCGAGGCTTATGCCCTGATCGACGGCACAGACGGCCGCGCCCACCATGTCCGCTTCCGCGGGATCGAGGCCTTTGAACATGCTCCGCCGGTCGGCGGCATCGTTGAAGTGCGACGCTTCGGCCAAGCCGGTGATCCGCGGCCGACCATTGTGCTGGCAGCCCGTTCCGATCTCGATCTCGGTGGGCAAGTCACCGCGAAGGGCGCAACCTGGCTCGACCACAGGCTGGTCGAACGCGATCCAGTGCCGCTCGCCATGGGCGGATTCGGCCGCGAGACCCGCGACGCCATGGAAGCCCGTACCGAGCATCTGCTTCAGGAAGGTCTGGCGCGGCGGCAGGGCCAACGCATCATCTCGCAGCGCGATCTTCTGGACACGTTGCGCCGACGTGAACTCGACGAGGTCGTCGCAAAAGTCTCGGCCGACACAGGGCTGCCTCACGTGAAGGCAGCCTCCGGGGAACATGTGGCAGGTACGTATCGCCGTCGTCTGATGCTCTCCTCGGGGCGTTTCGCCATGATCGATAACGGGCTGGGCTTCCAGCTCGTGCCCTGGTCGCGCGAGCTCGAGAAGAGGCTCGGTCAGCACGTCACTGGCGTCGTCAAGGACGGCGGTGGCATCGAATGGGACTTTGGTCGCAAGCGCGACCTCGGCCTCTAGCATTCTCTCCAATGCAGTTGCGGAAGTGGCCTTCGCGATGTCCGGAGCCAAGATCCTCTGGGGGCAGGTGATCGTTGTCGGCCTGATCGTCTTGCTGGCCATCTGGGGCGCGACCGAGTGGACGGCCTGGCGGCTCGCTTGGCAGCCGGAGCTTGGGCGGCCCTGGTTCGAACTGGCGGGCTTCAAGATCTATTACCCGCCGGTCTTCTTCTGGTGGTGGTTCGTCTACGACGCCTATGCGCCTCAGGTCTTTGTCGAGGGCGCCTTCATTGCGGCGTCGGGGACGTTTATCTCGATCGCGGCGGCGATCGGCATGTCCGTCTGGCGGGCCCGCGAGGCCAAGAACGTTGAGACCTATGGTTCGGCGCGCTGGGCTGATGCGCAAGAGGTTCGAGCAGTCGGACTTCTCGGTCCGGATGGTGTGGTGCTGGGCAAGCTCGACCGCGATTATCTTCGCCATGACGGACCGGAGCATGTGCTGTGCTTTGCGCCCACCCGATCCGGCAAGGGTGTCGGCCTTGTCGTTCCCTCGCTGCTTGCCTGGCCGGGCTCGGCCATCGTCCACGACATCAAGGGTGAGAACTGGCAACTGACCGCGGGCTTTCGCTCGCGGCATGGTCGTGTCCTGTTGTTCGACCCCACCAATGCGAATTCCTCAGCTTATAATCCACTGCTCGAAGTCCGGCGCGGGGAGTGGGAGGTTCGCGACGTCCAGAACGTCGCCGACGTCCTGGTCGACCCCGAAGGCTCGCTCGACAAGCGGAACCACTGGGAGAAGACCAGTCATTCGCTCCTGGTCGGCGCCATCCTTCACGTCCTTTATGCCGAGGCGGACAAGACCTTGGCCGGCGTGGCCGCCTTTCTGTCCGACCCGAAGCGGCCGATCGAAGCGACGCTGAAGGCGATGATGACCAGCGCGCATCTTGGCGAGCAGGGTGCTCATCCCGTGGTCGCCTCGACCGCCCGCGAACTCCTTAATAAATCGGAGAATGAACGCTCTGGCGTGCTGTCCACCGCGATGTCATTTCTCGGGCTGTACCGCGATCCCGTGGTGGCCCAGGTGACCTGCCGGTGCGACTGGCGGATCGCGGATTTGATCTCCGATGCCAGTCCTACGACGCTCTACCTCGTGGTGCCGCCCTCAGATATCTCACGGACCAAGCCGCTGATCCGCCTGGTGCTGAACCAGATTGGCCGGCGCCTGACGGAGGACTTGCACGCCCGTGACCGCCGGCATCGAGTCCTGATGATGCTCGACGAGTTCCCGGCGCTTGGGCGGCTTGATTTCTTCGAGTCCGCCCTCGCTTTCATGGCGGGGTACGGCATCAAGAGTTTCCTGATCGCGCAATCGCTCAATCAGATCGAAAAGGCCTATGGGCCGAACAATGCGATCCTCGACAACTGTCACGTCCGGGTCAGCTTCGCGACCAATGACGAGCGGACCGCGAAACGCGTGTCCGATGCGCTCGGTACGGCGACCGAGATGAGGGCCATGAAGAACTATGCCGGTCACAGATTGAATCCCTGGCTGGGGCACCTGATGGTCTCCCGTCAGGAGACGGCGAGGCCGCTTTTGACGCCAGGCGAGGTCATGCAGCTTCCGCCAATGGACGAGATCGTCATGGTGGCGGGCACGCCGCCGATCCGGGCGAAGAAGGTCCGCTACTACGAGGATCGGCGATTCACCGAGCGGGTTCTGCCGCCGCCCGATTTCGCGGCCGCCGGCCGGTCATCGCGAACGGATGGATGGTCAGCGCTCGGAACGCCGAATCCGACGGGAGATCCAACTGACAAAGCCGCGGAGGCCGAGGAAGACACGGCGAACAGTGGCCTTCGTCGCGAGCCCGAACTCCCCGACCATGTCGCGATCGCCAAGGAGACGACCGAGCCAACGCCGGCAGAAGAGTTTGCTGTCGTGCTTGACGACGATGAGGACGCTGTCCGCCAATCTCGACTTATGCCTCAGCAGATGCGCGGTGTCGCCCGTCAGATCGTCTTGGACCCGAACGATGGTATGGACCTGTGAGGCAATATGCGCGACCGGATGAACGTGTATTTCCCGCCAGAGCTTCTGAAACAGATCTCGGACCTCGCCGATCGGAAGAAGCTCTCTCGGTCTTCGATCGTGGAAGCGGCTGTTATTTCATTTTTATCGCCGGACGGAGAGGACAGGCGGGAAGCCGCATTTGCCCGTCGCCTGGACCGGCTATCGCGTCAGATGCAGAGGCTGGAGCGTGACGTCGGTCTGACGGCGGAGACCCTGGCCCTGTTCATCCGCTTCTGGCTGACCATTACGCCACCGTTGCCCAACGATGCGCAGGCGGCCGCGCAGATCAAGGGAAGGGAGCGCTTTGAAGGATTTGTCGAGGCGCTTGGGCGCCGGCTGCAGAAGGGGCAGAGTTTTCTGCGTGAGATTCCAGAGGACATCGTTCGTCAGGAGACGGACAGTCAAACCTGATTGAACCACGTAGGTCAGAGACTTTTCCGATCTTTCTTTTTCCACGCCAGCCTACGATGGCACCAATTTAGCCAACCCGACGAAAAGCTGGACGCGGTATCGGCTCGCATGAGCTGAGGAGCAAAAAGGGCCAGCATGCAAAATTCGGAGGCATGGCGTCTCGTCGCGCGCGTTTTTCTCCCATTTGCTGCCGGATACTATCTTTCGTATCTCTTCCGAACGATCAACGCTCTGATCTCCAGTCATCTCGTCGCGGAGATCGGGCTCAGCACTGCCGATCTCGGGCTCCTCACGTCCGTGTACTTCCTGGTGTTCGCGGCGGTCCAGATCCCGATCGGCATTTTGCTGGATCGCTTTGGTCCCCGCCGGGTTCAGAGTTGCCTGCTTTTGGTCGCCGCCGCAGGCACCTGGCTGTTCGCGATGTCCACGAGTTTGCTGTCGCTCCTGATATCGCGAGCAATGATCGGGCTTGGGGTGGCGGCGGCATTGACGGCTGGATTGAAGTCCATCGTTCTCTGGTTTCCGAGCGAACGCGTGGCCTTGCTGAACGGCTACATGGTCATGCTAGGTTCGCTCGGAGCGGTGACCGCGACAGCTCCCGCCGAACATTTGATCGCCTGGATGGGCTGGCGACCGCTCTTTGAGATCCTGGCGGCGGCAACCGGCGTCACGGCCGTGCTCATCTATATCGTGGTTCCTGAACGAGCCATCATCCAGCCATCAGGATCAATGCCCGGCACATTGAGCTCCGTCTTCGGCGATCGGCGTTTTTGGCGAATTGCCCCGTTGTCAGCCACTTGCGTCGGATCGGCCTGGTCTCTGCAAGGATTGTGGGCGGCGCCCTGGCTGACCGACGTCGAAGGATTTGATCGAACGGGACTTGTCGGGCAGCTGTTCACAATGTCACTCGTCCTTTGCGGAGGTGCCTGGTTGTTCGGCACACTGGTCCATTGGATAAGGCGAAGAGGGGGTGGAGTAGAGATCGTCCTGGCCGTGATCGCAGGGAGATGGCAGCCACCGAAATAGGGCGCCTCCGTTGGCGGCATGAGTGGCGGCTCAAACGAGCATCCACATCGTAAACGCGGCGCAGAGGCAGATCGTGCCCACGACAGTCATCCGGCAAAGAAGCGCTCGGTTCGGTCCATGTCGATCATCTTCGAGATCGATCCACGCCCATAAACGTTTAAAGCTGCACGCTGGCTCCTGCTTGCGCCTGTCGTAATCTGTCAGAGCTAACGTCCCATTAGTCAGAGCTTACGTCCCATTAGACGGTGTGAGCGCTCTACGAACTGGCATTCCAGCAAATTCGATCTGAGGGGCTTCGAAACCAACTGAATCAGCTGGTTGTTAACCGCTATCTGCAAGCGCGCACCGAGCAGCTCTTGACCCTGAGTACGGCAACGCTCGTTGCGTGTGTCGGGCTCTTAGTGCCCAAGTTGCAGTAACTGATAGCCCTCCGAGGCTCGCGCAATAGCGGGGGTTGTGTTGATCAATTGGCATCGGTCGTCGAGCAGGTTCGTGGTCCAATGCGGCGAGACAAAGTAAGGATCAAACGTCGGAGTGATGAAAAGCTAACCATAATCGAAGAAGGATCGCTCAAAAGTTCACTGCTGCTGGTGCGAACCTTAATGCATGCCTGCGCAGAGCGCAGGCGGACGACGCTCTGGCGCTGACACTCGACATTGCACTCAGCGCTGGGGCTGCTCACCTGCTTTGATGGATGGCGGACAAAAGGCTCCAGTCATCGGACTGGAGCCGCCACCTTCCTAAGCGCCTCCGCGAGGGGGATTGCGGGCAGTCGGAAGAGCGGGGTTTATCGATCTAGTCAATGTTTCAACCGGATGCACGCTAGCGGCAAAAGTCAGACTATTGCGCTGTCATAAAACCAGTCAAACACCGGGCTTGTCATTTCAATCTGCGAGACTTTAACTCTGACACTCAGAAATAACAGGTTTGTGAAAAAAAAGCCGAAGGGGGTCCGCAGTGGAGAAGGTGCGACGCTTACGCGCGATGGGTTCGCTGTGTCGTCAACAGGCAGCGTACAATGGCGTGAATAAATGGAAGCTCCTCGCGGAAGCAGAATACTGGGAGCACTTGGCTGAGCTTGAGCTGTCGTCCCATTTCCAAGAATGCAACGTCGCTTGTGCAAATGAAAGAACAGAGCCTCAAGCACGCACAGAGGCGAATGATTACTCGCGCCGGGAGACGATTGCCCCCGAAGCAACGGCGACCACGAATGACGCGCAGTGTGCGCTTATGCCCCTATGAGCAAGATCCTCGTCGCGGCAATCGAAATGTGGGTTGGTCCAGCGCGCCAGAGTCGGCGACCTTACTCTTCTGGCCTATATGTCGCGATTTTGCGCGCGCCTTCCCAAAGCTCGACGACTTGGCCGTTAACGAGCTGCTTGGCTCGTTCGCTCGCCGTTGGTTCGTCGACGCAATCAAGTTCAAGGCGAAGCTGTATGTGGCCGTCCGATCCAAGAATGTAGGCTCGATACTCCGGCATGAGTTGCTCCAAAACATCAGTTCCGAAGCTGAAACCCGAGAAAATTACAACAACATCAAGAAGCTGTCCATTTAATTAGGACGATACTCCCATCCGTTCCCGACGGATCACTGCTCTGGACATACTCAAGAGCGCCACCGCCGCTGAGGAGGTACACGTTCGGATTCACCCAACCCCGAATATTAAGCTGCCTTCGTTGCATTGCATGATCGATTAAATACATTTAACGAATTAAATTCGGATAACTGAAAATAATGTGGTGCCTCTGTCGGTCCGAAGACGTTCGTGACGTGGATGTCATGCCTCGACAGAAGATGACGATCGACGTGAAGTTTTTGAGGACCTGCGGTAGATTTGCGGCCGTAACGCCGCCCGCCATGACCTTGCTTCTATCGACCTCACTCACGTCAAACGCCATCGCTGCGTCTGGGGCAAAAGGTGTGAACGGAGGTGGGGCAGAGCACCATCACCATGAGCACCACCTCGAACACCATCCTCACGACCGGGACGACGATTAGTTGATGAGGGAAGAGGTCCGCCTCAGGCACTCCTGGGGCCTCTGCCTTGTAAGCACATGGCCTACTCACCTAGTCGTGAGTTGGGTCGCTGTCGGCGCTCTACACATCTCGGTCGGGTTAATCGAGACGGTCTCTCGCCCATGGGCGACCTGCGCCGATAGTGCCACAAACAGCATCAATGTCGTTAGGGGCACCATTCCGGCGCATCATGCTCGCGCGCCGAGAGCGTCGTCGGTCGTGGCGACGTGCAGCGTGTTCAGACTGCGGCCATCGGGCAGCGGAACGGATCAGCAATCACGCCGCTGTCAGTCTCGATTGCTCATCATGCTTCGTGCTACTGCAGTTTCTGGTTGTTGGCTACTTCTCGCGCTAAACTAAGCTCAAGCTCAGTGAGCTTTTCGATCAAGTGCTCCACGATCTCCGCGCAGTCCGAATGCGTCAGCGAATGCACTCCGCGCGATGTCAGTTGGTTCTTGAGGATAGTCGCCATCATGGCTTTGACGCTCATGGACGGGCCTCGTCTGAAAAATCGGATCGTCACAAAATCAATCTGAAGTAGACGTTGAATATGGACGACACGCAACGGAAAGAAGTTTGGTTCAACCTCCGTACAAGTACGGGCGGCGCTCGCGCTATGTTGCGTCGCGAAGCACGTGCCGTTGCAACACCAAAGCAGCGCTTCGCTCCGAATTCGGGACTTACGAAACAATTCGTTAGCTTTTATCTGGCTTGCTAGGTGCGTGCCGATTACCGCCGATTGCGGCACATGGAATGGGAATACCGGCCCCGGCTGTTCCTCCCAACCTGCGGCCGGGGCCGTTTGAACTTGCACTGCACCGTTCAACCCGGTCCACGACAATGTTTAGAGGCATTGCCATCACGCTATTTGGGCTGACCATTCTTTCGCAGCTCGATCAGACGCTCTTCTATGGTCGAAATACTGGCGCCGCGCTCAGGCTTGTGCGGGACATTAGTCGTGGTTCCGGCCTGTAGGTCAGCCGTGCTGCGCTCCTTCGGGCGGGGCATGCGCGAGCTTCCTCGACGGCTACTTCTTCAACAATACCCCTATCGTTCGCGCCATTCGCCTCACTGATCCTGCATGACGGCCCAGCGCGGCTGCAATCTTCGATACGCCAGCGCCCGTCCGTGCCAGCTTCGACAATTGCTGGACCTCGCGGTCGGTCCATTGCTTTGGCTTCGGCGTTTTCATGGTGCAGTGCTCACCCGCACCAGTTAACCAGCGCGCCTCGTTTCGAACACTTGGGAAATTTACGGGTGGGTCCGTGGGCTGCGATCGAGGTTCACCGAGAAATAGTCGACCACTTCCGTAGCCTCGGCGCCTTGCCTGAAACCCCGCTGTTCTTCGAAATCGACCGAAGGACCACATGGATGAACTGCTGGCGGCGTACAATGACATCACCGCTTCCGGATTGGGCCCCTCCCAACCGCAATGCGATGCGGCGAAGGCGGAGCAGCGTTCGCTGGCGGAGCCATGCGCAAAGTTCCGTTGTGCACGTCGATCTAGCCGGCTTGACCTCTTCCGCGTCAGCCACGCGTTCGCTGAGCGGGCGGCTTAAACTCCACGACCTCGTGCTGGTCGCACGGATTAGCTCGCTCGTTTTTCTTGACGATTAGCTCAAGCTCGAGAGCCTCGAAGGCGAGTTCATCCGCCAAGCGCTTAAACAGCTCGCGCTT